>JAGFIZ010000051.1 GCA_024103135.1 Bradyrhizobiaceae bacterium
GCAAAGAGTGATGCTAACGCTACAGCATCTCTTGCTTCCCACGCTTCAATAAAGAGCTTGGGAATATCTTCTGGTTGTTGAGCACGTGTCATTGCTCCATCCTCACATGTTGCACAACGACGGTCGACCCGCCACTACCTAGCCCCCTGCAGCAATTGCCAGCCGTTATGGAACGGAATGAAATGTCGACCGGACTCGACGGTGTAGGTATCTATCAACCTCCCGAGGAGGTCGTAGGCATGGATGCGTGATGGTGTACATGACGGAGCAACTTCTACCCAAGCACCGTCATGACCGTATCCAATGATCTGCACACATGCATCTGCACTGCTCTGGTGATGGTCTGTAACAATTGTTGGATTATTCACTTCACATGCACCGATGCTTGGTGGAATGCCCCAAGGTTTGCCTTCCAGATCGGCAATGAGTCCGGGAACGGGAATACCGGCCCCAACGACTGGTGATGCAGCGTCGGGACAGTCACCCGTAAGCAGCGGATTAACACCCGTAATCGTGTTGACGGCAGTGAACGGATAGTTGGCAAATGGTTGTGCTTGTTGTGATGTGCCATCGTAGAACAGGTTGTTTGACACGGTAAACGATGCCGGATCGGTATTGACGCCAATGTTCACCGTGGGCATTGAACCCGGATCGTGGAGAACGATGTTGTTGCAAAAGAAACCGTTACTGCTTGCAACAAACCGTCCCTCTGGTTCCGTTGTCTCCTGAAGAATCCTGAATATCCATTTACCAGGATTTCTAAACACGTTGTTTGCCACATACACACGCGTAGAGCCGACGTAGGCAACTGGTGCCTGCGAACCTTCGAAGACATTGGCAAACACAAACAGATCGGCTGCCTCGAACGGTGCGTCAATTGGACGGAAGAAATCCAGTCCAGTATTGCCGCCAAGATTGATTCCTCTGGCGCCAGCATTTCGAAAATGATTCCGCTCAATGCGTAGATGCTGCGTTCCACCCTTTGCCTGGATAGCATTGGAGCCCATGTTCTCGAATGAACATTGCGTAATGGTTCCTTGGTGACATCCCACCATGTCGATCCCACTGCCACCACTTGCACCATTCAGGAATGAACAATGTTCAATCCGAAAATCATCAAGTCCACTAAGCTTGAGCATGTCGTTGTTGCCTTGTCCACCCATATCCCGAAATCGCACGTTGGCAACCACGATATGGTGAGCGGGCGTATCGTAGGTACCGCCATCGTCGATGTTCATGCCATTGCCTTGCTGACCCGTTACGGTGAAGCGCTCAATGCGTAGGTAGCTGCACTCGGAGAAATGCATGCTTTCCGTACCACCGTCGAATACCACGGCTTGATCTGACTGACCCATGATGGTAATCCAGGCATTCTCCGTCCCATGCAAGTCGTTGATGAAGAATGTTCCTTGATACGATCCTGGCATGATGAGTATGGTATCGCCAGGTTGCGCTTGTTGCGCTGCTGCAACAGGATTGGCGTATTGGTATCCATCACCAACGACGAACGTTGTAGCAAGGGCATACGGTGTTGCCAGTGCTACGGTCATTACGGTCATTACGATCATTGCGATCACTACACGGTGCATGTGTTTCATTGTTTCCTCCGCTGTGAAAATACCTTCAGACCGTGACTGTTTCAACATGCACGTTATGAGAGGGGGCTTCGTAGGACTTGATCAATCGTTGTTACGACGCCAGCCAATGTGCCATGAAGGCCGTACCATAGGCCAGCACAAAGGTGATGGCAAAGGCCAGGGCAGGCCACTTCCACGTTCCCGTTTCCCTGCGCATCACGGCAATCGTACTGATACACTGCAGAGCGTAGACGTAGAAGGCTAGTAGCGACAGTCCTACCGACAGTGGAAGAATCTCATGCAGTACGTGCCTTAGCGGTGCATCATCCTGCTCGACGTCGGCGGCGTACATCTGTCCCATCGTGGCGACGAACGTTTCACGCGCTGCGAAGGACGACATGACGCCTAGCGTGACCTTCCAATCATAACCCAATGGTGCGAACACAGGCTGGATGGCCTTGCCGATGTCGGCAGCGAAGGAGTTCTCCAACTGCTCCTGCTGCTGCACAATCGTCGGCTTACTCGGGTCGGGTTCACGCATAGGCAGTTCCGTAAGAGCCCACAAGATCAGCGAGAACACCAGGATCACAGTACCAGCGTTGACCAGGAATTCACGGCTTCGTGCAATCATCGTGGTCAGCATACTACGCCAACCAGGAATGCGATACACCGGAAACTCAATCATGAACGGCACCGTTCCACCACGAAGCAAGGTCCGCTTGAGCATCAGTGCAATCACCAACCCACTCAACGCACCAGCAACGTAGAGTAGAGCCATGACGCCGGCTTGGAGGGTAAGCGGACCCAACAACGGTGTTGATGGAATCACCGCAGCAATAATCAAAGCATACACCGGAAGGCGTGCAGAACAGGTCATCAACGGTGCTGCCATGATTGTCGCTATGCGATCTTTCCGAGAAGGGATGATCCGTGCAGCCATGATACCTGGGATGGCACAAGCAAACGAGCCCAGTAGTGGAATGAAGGAACGTCCTTGCAGTCCGAACACCCCCATGGCTCTGTCGACCAAGAATGCCGCACGCGCCAGGTATCCACTTTCTTCGAGTACGGTAATAAACAAGTTTAGAATCAGGATCTGAGGTAGGAAGACGATCACCGAGCCCACGCCAGCAAGGAGTCCTCGGTTGATAAACGACGTGAGTATTGATGGTGGCAACGACGCTTCGACCCATCCTTGCAGCATGCCTATGCCCCCTTCCACCAATTGCATCAAGGGTTCTGCCCACGTGAAGATGCTTTGGAAGAAGATGATCATCACGACGACGAAGGTGAGGCTTCCCCACACAGGGTGGAGCAAGAACCTGTCAAGCTTACGCGTGATGCTATCCGGAGCAGGTGCCGTACTGTGCTTGGCAAGCACGGCATGGGCCCACTCATGTCGGCCTTCAATGGTCGGTGTGATGGTAAGGGGCTTGGGAATACGTGCTGGCAGGGCAAGTGCATGGAGGACGTCGCCTAGTCCGATACCCTTTGTACCAACGACGGGAATGATCTGCACGCCGAGTTCGTGTTGCAAGCCGATATCGTCGATAAAGCCACCACCAGCCTTGAGTGCATCAACCATCGTCAATGCGATGATGACCGGGATGCCTAGCTCGGCAATGGCAGAGTAGAGCGACAGGCATTTCTCCGGGTCGACGGCACTAACCACAAGTAGTACGGCATCGGGTTGCTTGATCGAAGGATGGATGCCCTTGAGTACTTCAACCGTCAGTCGCTCATCTTCCGACGTGGGTTGTAGCGAATACACACCCGGAAGGTCGATGAGCCTTACTGTCTGTGAATCGGTCTTCACCGTTCCGACCATCGGCTCGACCGTTACACCGGGGAAATTGCCAACCTTCTGCTGGAGTCCTGTTAGCGCATTGAACAGCGTACTCTTGCCAACGTTCGGTGTGCCGACAAGGGCAACATTCGTCATGCTGGTACTAGCTGCTTTACGGGTGCTGGTGATGTGTGCGGTACTCGCTCGCAGGGTTCGACCAACACGTCGACCTGCGTCAACCGGATCCCTAGATGACGGCTACCAACGGACAGTTCGACTGGACCACCAAACGGCGACTTGCGAACGACCATGCACTGTGCGCCTACCGTAAGCCCTAGCTCACGTATGCGCTGTGTTGACTCCGGCGCACCCTCTACCGATACGATACGGTAGGTTGTCCCAGGCAAGGCATGTTGAAGGAGTATGCTCATCTTATCTAGACTGAATCCAGATACAAACATACGACATAACTGGTGCAAGGACTATCGTTGGCACCTATTCTTCTACCACTACAACAAGCTTGAGCAAGGGGCTGTGAATCAATAGTTTCGTAAACCATGCAGGACTCACCAATTCACCAAACATCCTATGCGGTTGTGGCAACCTTCCCTACGGTGATTGAAGCCGAGATCTGCAAGGGCATGTTGCAGGCCCATGGCATTACGGCAACGTTGCACGACGCCGAAAGTGTATCCATGTACGCCGGTGCCGTTACGGCACTTGGAGGTGTCAAGGTCGTAGTCCCCCAGAGCCAAGCCGACCTTGCCCGGGGATGCATCAACTCGACCAGTGCTCAGCCCGAACACATTGATGTGTGCACCCAATGCGGAAGCACTTCGCTTGCCTACAAACCCGACGGATTCCTTCGTACCGTGTGGCGTATGCTGTCGGCTTCGTTTCAGGCTGACTCTGGAACAATCGTCTGCAAGCGCTGCGGTCACAAACGTAGAATTCAACGGCACGACGTATCATGAGCAACGAGACTCCATCTGGTGCCGTACATCGTGCCTTGTACATCGACTTCAATTCCTACTTCGCATCTGTCGAGCAACAACTTGCTCCCGAGTTGCGTGGCAAACCGATTGCTGTTGTTCCTGTTGTTACCGACAGCACGGCAACCCTTGCTGCCAGCTATGAAGCCAAGGCCTGCGGGGTAAAGACTGGTACACGGATTTATGACGCCAAGAAACTCTGTCCCGACCTGATCCTCGTACGAGCAAACCACAACAAGTACATCGAGTTCCATCATCGGCTCATCGACGTTGTAAATACGGTCCTGCCAGTCCAACGCGTGATGTCGATCGACGAGATGACGTGTGAGCTCATCGGCTCACAGCGTTACGAAGAGGCAGCGCTGGAGCTTGCCCATCGTGTGAAACACACCATTGCAACCGAGGTTGGTTCGGAACTACGGTGTAGCATTGGCATTGCTCCAAACACATACTTGGCAAAGACGGCTACCGACATGCAGAAGCCCGATGGGCTTGTGGTAATCCGACCCCACGAACTCCCCCACATCCTCTACCATCTTGAATTGCGTGATCTCGTAGGCATTGGCCAGAAGATGTTCGACCGATTGTTTCGTGCCGGGATCTACACGGTCGAAATGCTCTGTGCAGCGTCAAAGCAACAGTTGGCCGACGTGTGGGGAGGCATCGAAGGCGAACGCATGTGGGCACGCCTACGTGGCGAACAAACGCCGTTCATCGAAACCCACAAGAGCAGTATCTCGCATGAACATGTTCTTGAACCAGCCAAGCGAAATCGGCAAGGGGCTGAAGGCGTGCTTCATCGATTACTGCAGAAGGCCGCTACACGACTCCGAGCGTACGGCATGGTATGCGGTCAGGTGAGAGTGAAGATCAAACATCGCGATGGTACGCGATTCAAGCGATCGGTGACCCTGCTACCAACACAAGACAGCTTGCAATTCACACAACTCCTGTCTGCTGTCCTCCAGGAATGGTCAGCCCCCTCCACCTACCCAATCAAGGTTACGGTCGAGCTCACCAAGCTTAGCGTGGAAGGTAGCACACCTGCTTCGTTGTTCGAGAATGTCGGACCAGCAAGAGCAAGGCTCAATGCATCGCTGGATGCCTTGAATGCACGCTATGGAAAGAACACCGTCTACGTTGGTACGGCATGGAATGCTCTGGGTGCTGCACGGACGCACATTGCATTCAATCACATACCAGAAGCCGATAAGGACAAGGATTCAGCGTAGGTCAAACCATACGCGATGCAACATCATTTTGTCCATCGCATTGTGTGGATAGTCTCGCACGTATGGCTGCAGAAACCGATAGTCTTCGTCATGAAAGATGAGAATCATCGGGGCATGGTCGATAGCAATTTGCTCTGCTTGTCTGTAAAGCTCCATTCTTGTAGGCCTGTCCGTTGTCTGCACGGCACGCTCGAAGAGCGAGTCGTACTGCGCATTCACAAAGCGCGTTGAGTTGATCGGGCTAATCTCTGACAACGATGGAACAAGTTTGCCGTAGTACAGATTGAGAAACGTTTCTGGATCTGGATAATCGGCAACCCATCCGAGACGGAAGAATGGAGCTTGTCCCCTGTCGATGCGCGCCAGGTGTTGGGCAAACTCTACCTGTTCTAGCTTAACCGTAATATTCAGGGTTTCTTCCAGCATGCTTTGGATTGCCTCGGCAATCTGTGCATTACGTCCGCCCCCTGAATTCAACTGCAGCGTAACGACGTCAAAGCCCTTCCCATTCGGATAGCCCGCTTCGGTCATGAGCTGCCGGGCCCTCACGGGATTGTAGGTATAGCCGCGAACACTTGTGTAGGCATAGCCAGGCATGGAGCTTGGTACCAAGCCGTGTTCGGCTGGACCAGCGGCTTGTCCGTTCAACACGTAGCGGATAATGCGACGTCTGTCGACGGCCATGTTGAATGCCTGCCGAACTCGCACGTCGGCAAATGCCTTGCTTGTGGTAAGCATGCCATAGAACTGTGTGCTCATGGCTGGAACGTGTAGCAACTGGAACTTTGACCACTTCCCTGTTGGATTCTTGTTGCCGTCTACAATGTCGGCAAAGAACTCATTAGGGATGCGATATGACTCTTCCAGCTTACCGGCGGCAAACTCCAGGAGTTGCAGCTTGTCGTCCTTCATGAACGTAAACCGAACACCATCCAGATATGGCAGTTGATTTCCTGCTTCGTCAACATCCCAATAATGCTGGTTACGCGTGAGAATGAGTTTACGGTCGGGCTCCCAGCTGACGAACTTGAACGGACCCGTACCTACGGGATGTTTGAAGAAATCGGCACCATACTTCTCGACTGCTTCACGGGGATGAATGCTCATACCCGACAGGGCAGGGTAGTTTTCGAATGGTGCAAAGGCTCGGGTTAGGTGGACTCTGAACGTTGTGTCGTTGACCACCTCAAAACCAGACACCTCGGTGATGGTGAGTGGTGAGGATTCAGAGGCTGACTTCTGCGTCGCATCAAAGTATTGCGTAGCACCAACGACTTTATCACGGAAGTAGTCAAAGTTTTTCGACTTCGCTCTAAAGTCACAGACTCGCGTGAAGGAGTACTTGACGTCATGAGCCGTAAAGATTCGCCCCTTACCACCCTCAAAGCACGGGTCGTCGTGAAACCGTACACCACTCCGTAGATGATAGGTGTACGTCTTTCCGTCCGCACTCACATCCCAATACTTTGCCAGTTGTGGTACCAACTCGAGTTTAGCATTGAACGACACCAATTTGTCGTACACATTACCGGCAACGTGGCTACTCGTAACGTCGTTAATTGCCACAGGATCCAGCGAGCTCATCTCGCCCACTTCATTGCTACGGTAAATGCCACCGTAGACCTTCCCGCCCTTTGCCTCGCGGAACGTGCCTTCTGGACTACCGTGACTAGTGCAACCAGCAGTGAGCAGTTGAACCACGAAAGCCAAGGCAATCAGCCAACCTAGCCGATAGCGCAATCGGCTAGCACTGAGCCATGAAGCGATGGCTGTAGTGGTATTCCCACGCGTCATCGAACTGGCGTCTCAATAACAATCTGGACTGTTCGGGAGTAGGAGCGACCTTCGGCAAGATCATTGTCGTACAGCAACTTGTCGGAGCCAATTGGCTCGATCGTAACCTGGCTATCCGGAATACCCAAGGCCCGCTGTGCTTCCACACACCGCTTGCGAGCAAGATTGCGGTTATACTCGGCATTACCTTGTCTGTCGGCATACCCTAGAATGTGCACCTTACTTTCTGGTTGAATCCTGCTCTTCACACGATCCATTACGCGCTGATTGGCAGCATTCAATTGTGCACTATTGAAATCAAACACGATGAGTGAGTAGCGCTCGATGAGCTTTCCACCTTCTCTACTGGCCTTCATCAACTGTGCCGTGACGTAGTCTACATCAAGCGTATCGGTTGATGTGCGGGATTGTCCGATCTCGTTGCTGACCGTGTAGGTGGCGATGATTGGCTTGTCGTTCCGTGGAAGTGAACTGCTGCTATCGGCATCCCATGATATTGATGTTGGCCTGCCTTCTCCCTTGCCACTGGCAAGTTTTGATAGCCCTTGCACGACTTGTGCTTCCCACTTCGCAATGTCCTGTCCACCCTTCACGGTCGGCTTGATGGTAAAGGCCTTTGGTGTGATCACAAGGTCCTTGTCCTTGAATTCCACTGGCTCGAGAATTGACGGGTCGTTCGACGTAAGATCTACACGTCTGTTCTCTGCCATCCCTTCTATCGTGATCGGATTGGCCGGATTGTCAGGCAGACCACCGCGGGCCGTAACCTTGATTCTCGATGGATCAATGCCAAAGGCACTGGTCAAGTAGTCCTTCACTGCAGTTGCGCGTTGTAGGGCAAGCTCGCGATTGTTCTTCTCCTCGCCCTCATTGTCGGTTGCACCAGTAAGCGTGAGCGTAGCACCGCTCTTCTCCTTCATGCGCATGCCAACCACGTTCAACAGGTTGTGGTAGACGTCCAACTGGTTCCTGAAGAGTTCCTTGACTGAGAAGTCTGATGCTTGTTCTTCATCGTACCGAAGTTGAGCTACGCTATCCATTGATGCGCTATTCTTCGCAAAGAACACTTGCGGTAGGAGTGGATAGTTTTCGATGACTTCCAGTTCTTGGACGCGAATGGCTTCAAGCGGTGCTGGCTCGCCCGATGGACCAACGGCTACGAATTGCAGGTTCACATCTGGTGTGAATGGTCGGGGCGTTTCGCGGACGTATGACTGACGCACATGAGTGGTAACAAACTGTAGGTCGCCTTCGTCACGCACACTGTCTTCACTCGTGGTAGAAGCCAGAAATACCTGATCACCAATGCGGTTGGGCTTCTCGACGATCACGGTATCACGCCAGATCACGGTGTCGCGGATTACCTTCTGCTCGTCCGGTGTGTAGATGCCATAGCGGAAACTCACACCTAGCTGGAAGGCACTAACGGCCCAGTCGACTGACGATACCTTGGTAAAAGGGATGTAGTACCGTACTTCTGGTACTAACGAAAACGGTGAGTTGGTAAACAACTCATAGCCAAGCCCAAGTACGCCATGGAACTGTAGCGACTTGAAATCCGGGATGCTCCCTTCGGTATGATTCCGAATGGTTGTGCCATCAAGAAACGTATAGCCCTCCGGCGTGAACAGTGTTTCGCGTTGGTTATATGAGTTCCCTATTGCCCACCCGGCACGACCGCCCACACTAAGCCACAGGAAGTTCCAGATCTGATAACCAACCGTTGGTTCCAGAACAACCATCGGAGCTGATGCATCCAGTCGATGTTCGACCTGTATGTCCACGCGATTCTCCGTGGGGATAGGCCCATCATCCAATACGGGCTCATTCCCGATTGCCTCTTGGCGCTGCAGACTACCATTTAATGCACTGTATCCCAAACGTGTTTGCAGACGCAGGTTGGTAGAGATCGGGACTTCCACCAAGCCGGCAAAGATTGGGATCAACGATGTTGCGTCACGATACTCGCTGCAACACGATGGTAGCCCCGGTAAACTCCCAAACGATGCTTGATGAAGATTGATGCCAAGTGCTGCATAGCCCCCTACAAACAGCCGCAGGTATTTCGTCCGCGCTGTACTGTCTTCCTTCAGCGTAAGCTGTGCAGATGACGTACCTGCACAGCATAGTGCAAGAACTAGGGCAAGGATGAATCGTGATGGTGTTGTCAACGGTGTTGTCATTCGTTTACTGATTTCAATGGATGACCATGATCTGGGCAACGCGCTGCCGTGTGGGTGTGGTAAGGCGGATGGTGTACGGACCCGATGCAAGTCTGCGTACATCAAACTGCGACACTTGTGGCTCCTGCCCTGGTGTGTGTTCCCAACCGATCTGGTCGAGCACTTGTCCGTTCATGTCGAGAATCTCAAGCGTGTGCCGTCCACGTTCAAACACGGTGGAGTGGACGGTTAGCACTTCATTGACGGGACTTGGAAGGGGCTGAACATTGAGCGAGCCGGACTTTTTCACGAGTCTGTCGCCCCCTTCCCGACATATCTCAAGTATCACCCAGCCATCTTCTGGTCGGGTTGTATACGTAGCACCCGATGCCGTGAGCTCCGCAAAGGCCAGGTCAATGTCGGTACTATCAACCATGCCCAAGGTTGCTTGTCCATGCAGTGTTGCAATGACGCTTTCTTGATCGGTAATCGTAACGCCAGGAACAAGCACTTCGAGTTCGGTAATGCCACCGGTGGACTCATTGCGTACGATCGTACCTGGTGTTATGCTGTGCACTACGTAGACGGAAGTGATGTTACGAATGATCAGGTGGACGTCTGCGGAAATCGTGGAGACGGCCCCTGCCATGATCTCTGCACGAATCGGGATTTCGAGATTGTCTTCTGCCGGACTTACTCGCAGGAATGGCATGCGAACGGCGATTTCGACGTTGAGCCGACCCGTACCGGTAAGTACAACGGTTTTCACGTCGGCACATGGTTGATCAAACTCGATAAGCAGACTGTCGGTGTACACGATCCTGTCGGTCGGTGTAAAGGCAATCTGGATGTCGACCCGATCACCTGGTTGTAGTGTTGTTGGCAAGCCAGGTCCGGTGAACGTGAACACTCCACCGCTTGTACCGCGCAATGCGATCGAAGTGATGCGAACAGGAAGCAATCCTGTGTTGACGATCGTCAGCGTCTGCGCACTGGTCTGTTGCACATCTACCAACCCAAAGGCAACGGGGCTTGGCGTACTTGGAATGCTTGTAGCACGAGTTCCGCTCAGTGCACAGATGAATCCGGTGGGCTGGTTGGCAATACGTGCGCGTACGGTGAGCGAAGCACTCTTTGGTCCGTCAGTACCTCCACGGGGATCGAACTGCACGGCAATGCCGATTCTCTGTCCAGGAGTGAGCGTGACGTTCGTTGCAATTGCTGGGTTAAGAATGGTAAAGACGTTTGCATCAGCACCGGTAATTACGGCGTCGATCACGTCGACGTTGACCTTGCTGGTATTCGTTACGTAGCACGTGTCCACCTTCGTTGCACAGTTGCTAAGCAGACCAAAGGCCAGCGTGTTGGTGATCCCGATCGAGCCACTCTCACTCGTCCACCGAACGAGAACAGGGAACGAGTCGGCACACGGTGCGTCGGAGACAAACCACAAGGTGTCGACGGTACTTGTTTCGATCGTAGGAGTTACGGAAACATCAACCGACTGTGTAGCACCGTTGGCAACGGTAAATGATGTAGGTGTTGTCGTGGTGGAGGGTCTGGTCGAGCGGATTTGCGTGATGGTAACATCGGCACCGGTGTTGTTGACGTACTGCACCGTTTGCGTCGCCGTCGAACCTATCGGTACAAGGCCAAGATCAATGTATCGCGGACCTGTAAGGTCGATCGTCGCGACCTGTCCGTTCAGCGGGACATCAATCTGTGGCAAGCCTGGTGCATCGGTACGCACAGACAGAACGGCTGTACGAATCGTTGCTGCCCCGGTAGCAGGAGCAAAGCGCACATCGTAAAAGGCCTTGCCTCCAGGTGGCAATGTTGTGTCGGCCAAAGGCTCTTTCACTACTGAGTAGTCTGCACTGTTGAGTCCGTTGATGAAGGCCGGACGCGTGAGTTTCACTGCCACAGCACCAACGTTTTCGATGGCGACGGTGAGCATGGTGTCGGCACACGTGCGCGTTGGCGAGAAGTTCAGTGATCCAGGTGAGGCAACAACATCAGCGGCTTGGGCGGTGCCCGCAAGGATGACTTCGACTGAGTCTGGACAGCTTCGACCACCGCTAGCGGTGTTGCCGATTGCATGAATCCAGAACGTTGCCTGATTGGTGCCCACAATGGTCGGACGATACTCGTAAACAAGATCCATCGTCTGCCCCGGTTGCAGAATGGCTGGTGGACCTGGCACAGCAGAGATCAATTGGAATGGGGGCAATACCGTGGGTAGTGCGGGTATTTCGAGGTCGGACGACCCATCGTTTCGGATTTGAATGAGGAGTTGCCGTGAGCCACCGACGGGAACGACGCCGAACTGACCTGTACCGACCAAGGTCATGGACGGTGCCACACCATGGTACTTGATCCACACGGTATCGGGCTCTGCACAACCTTCGATGGCAAGCAGCGTTGGTACGACGGCTTGTCCAACATGTTTTGCGATAATGGTGAAGCTCAGGTTACGGAATCCACTCACGGGAACGGTGAATGGCAGGTTGGCACTGACTTCAACCATGGACAGGTCTGCACTCTTGTATGAGAGTAGACGCACGGAGTCAAGGCCAACGTTCTCCACCACAATCTGATCAGAGAGTGCGGTGTTCACGCAAATGGCACCGATGTCGATCGTGTCGCGAATCTCTCCCCTGAACTTGTAGTGAAGATCAACGAGTCTTACGTCGACGTTAAACCGTACACGCCATGGATCGCGGGCCTTAACGGTGTCGGTGTTGTCCAGCACAAGCGTACCGGTAAGTGGACCGTTTTGTCCCGTCTGTGCTACGTACTCGACAACGTACTTCTTGCTTGTATTCGATGCAATGCTATCCGGGAAGGTCGTAGGTGATACAAGTCTGAAGCCCGATGCACCAGTCCAGGAGGCAGAGCTAATCTCAAGTGGACTCTCGCCGCGATTTGTAATGGTAATCGTGTCGGTTACCACTTCGTTCGGACAGCGATAGGCTCCTAGGTTACGGACACTATCGGTTTGGATTACTGGCGGTCCTTTCAAGCGCACGATGTTCCAGGCGCTTTGCGAGAGGATCATGCTTGGCTCGTCGGTGTACGCACCGGTCACAGCATTAGGATTACGCTGACCAAAGGCGATGAAGTACAACGTATCCGTTCCGGGAAGTCTGTTAACGAAGTGCCATGTTCCACCATAGCCACTTAATGAGTCAATCAGAATCCACGGTGAGTGTTCAGACTTGAGGTAGACGTTCACCGTTTCGCCGTTGGCGTGGCCAACGATGTCAACGTCACGCAAGGATTGCGTCGTCGTATCCGACAACGGTCCAAGGAACCACCCAGCATTCTTTCCAATCCACACATCCAGGCGCAGTCTGCCAGTGCCGCCCTTCAAATGTGGTGGCCTGTCCGGCGTCCCGGTTTGTCCGCCAGCCGATCCGATACTCGTATTATCCAGACGCGAGCCCAGAATGATGCCACCACCAGAACCACCACCGGCAGCAACGCCATTGATCGACGTGGTGCCACCAACGGCCCAGACGTCAAATTGAGCAAGCAGTCGTGCATGCATACTAACAGCACCACCGCCGCCACCACCGGTGGACGAGAGTCCAGTAAGGCCTGACGGATTACCACTTGCGCCTCCAGAGCCCCCTGCCAATGGTACCAACATGGCATTACCATGCTTCAGACCTTGATTGCTCTGACCCGGCGATGGTATACCATCTTCGCCAAAGCCGGCACTTGAGCCCACGATACCTTCACGTGCGCCACTGCCACCACCGTATGCCGAGCTCGTATTGCAATTATCCTTTTGATCGCAACCAACGCCGCTTTGACCGAAGGGGTGACCCGTTCCGCCGCCGGCATTCTCGTATGCAGATGTTGCGTCGCCGCCTAGCGTACCATTGAGTGCAGGACTCCCTACGGTGCCACTACCTAATGATTCGCCCGATCCAACGCCTGGCTTCCGTCGACTACTACCGTTGAACGGGGCGTTCTCACCGCCAGGACCTCCACCAGTAAAGCCATTGCCACCAGCCGTACCACTCGACCCCGCAACGAGGACGTTGTAGTATGCACCGCCACCACCACCACCACCAGGTCCACCATCTGCGCCGCTAGCACTAGCACGAATGTTAGACCCAACCTGTCCCACAATTCTTCCGGGCGAGAGCAACGTATAGGGCAGATAGCCTTGGTTGCCGGGTTTGCTCGCATCACAATCCGCCGTGCTCACGGTATAATCAGCACCGGCAAGGAGGAATGAATCTATGAGCATGGCGCCGCGCTTCGAGCGTCGGCCTAACGATCCTTCACCAATCACACGATCGGCATTGCCACGCTTGTCGCCGATTGGCCAGGGTTTGACGATGTAGAACGTATCGGGTTGCGATGTTACGCCATTGACTTCAACGACCAGTGGGATGCGATACTTTGGATCGAGCTTTGTCCAGTCTTCACTATTTGGTGCAACCGTCGGAAGTACATAGACGATGGTGCTAATCATCCTGCCGTCCCAGCTAACCACGCATGGTCCAATCTTTACCAGTAACGTGTCGGCACTTCGTTCGCACCGTACACGTACCGCATCGCCAGGATTGTTCAGGTAGGTACCGTCGGTGCCAAAGCCGCCGTTGGCGTTATGCGGACCAATCACTTCGATGTATGTACCATACCGTGTGGTACCGAGGTCAGGTATGAGGTAGGAAATCTTGGGCTGGGCGTAACTCTGTAGAGCACCCAGTGCGAACAGCACGACGATCGTGAAGGGGGCTAGCCATTCGCAGGCCGGAATGCGTCTCTTCATAGTGTTGCAATAACCTTGAGTTCAACAGCAATTGGTGTGGGCAGCGCACCGACTTCAATCGTTGTCCGCGTTGCCTCTATCCCAGCAAAGTGCTCGGCATACAGAGCATTGAAAACGCTGAAGTCATTCTTCATGTCGGTAAGGAAGACCATGACGTCGATGATATTCTCCCATGCCGATCCGGCATCTTCGAGTATCGTCCGCACATTCTTGAACACCGACAGGGTTTGCGCCGCGATGTCCTTTGCAATAACCACGCCATCTTCGCCGAGTGTGACGCCAGGGATTACGGATGTTCCGCGTTCCCGAGGTCCGACTCCGCTGAGGTACACAAGATTCCCAACTACACGTGCATGAGGATAGGCACCAACAGGTTCTGGTGCTCGAGAAGAGTTCACAACGTCTACAGCCATACGCAGATATTCTTTGCTTCAGTAAAAAATCGCAGTGCTTCGGTCCCGCCTTCACGTCCGACACCGCTTTGCTTCACACCACCAAATGGTGTCCGTAGATCGCGTACCAACCAGCAGTTAATCCATACGATGCCTGATTCCAGGCGGTGAGCAACGCGATGGGCACGTTGCAACTGATCGGTCCACACACTTGCTGCCAAACCATACGGCGTGCTATTGGCCATGGCAATGGCTTGGTCTTCAGTGTCGAAGGGGATCACCGTAGCAACAGGACCAAAGATCTCTTCCTGATTTACCCTGCAGTGCTCGGTAAGTCCGTCGATCAAGGTAGGGGCTACGAAATATCCATCACTACACCGACCTTCCACGCGTACTCGAGAGCCCCCTGCCAACACCGTTCCGCCTTCTGTCTTGGCGAGTTCGATGTAGGAGAGCACCTTTTCCATGTGTGCTTTGCTTACCAAAGCCCCCATGCGTGTTGACTCTTCGAGCGGATCGCCAACGGTGAACTTGTTGGTTTCGGCAACCAGTGCTTCGACGAAGGGCGTGTAGATGGATCGTTCAACGAGGATGCGCGAACCGCAGAGGCAGATCTCGCCTTGGTTGGTAAACGCTGCTCGTGCAACCTTACGCGCTGTTTCGGCGATTGGTGCGTCGGCAAAGACGATCGAAGCATTCTTGCCGCCCAATTCCAGCGAGAGCTTCTTGAACTGTGGAGCGGCGATTGATGCAATGGTGCGTCCGGTTGCCGTGCCACCAGTAAACGAAATGGCCTTCACATCAGGATGTTCAATGATGGCTTGTCCGCATTCACTGCCAAGACCATGCACGACGTTCAGTACGCCAGGCGGCAAGCCAGCATCGGCACATAGCTTCGAAAACAGGAAGGCCGTAAAGGGTGTAAGCTCGCTGGGCTTTGCCACGACGCAATTGCCGGCGGCCAGGGCAGGGGCAATCTTCCAGGTAAAGAGGTAGAGTGGCAGGTTCCAGGGCGAGATGCAGCCAACGACGCCGATGGGTGAACGTGTGGTGTAGTTCAGTGTGTGGACGTCCGTCTGATGCGTTGCCGTTTCCGAATGCAGAATCTCCGTGGCAAAGAAGGCCATGTTGGCTTCGGCACGGGGTATGTCCACGGTTGAGCTTTGACGCAGCGTCTTCCCATTGTCGTCCGATTCAGCGCGTGCTAACTCGTCGGCATGTTCCCGAATCTTTGCCGCTACGGCAAGCAGAACGTCCGACCGTTCCTTTGCCGACAGGGTCGACCACGAAGGAAAGGCCTGTTGGGCTGCCTGGACGGCTTCGTCGACATCTGCTCGAGTGCTCCTTGCTACCAACGCATAACGTTGGGCTGTTGCTGGGTTCTCTACGTCGAGCCATTCTGCCGAATGCGGATCACGGAAATGTCCGCCTATGTAATTGCGAATGTGAAGCACCGACAAAAATACCATGCAATGCATTCGTACAGACGCTATCTTATGGCAATCAACGCTATTCAGCAACATGCACGAGACGTTTCAGCATACGGTTGACGAGTTTTTGCGGACGCTTGACGTGGAGCGATCGGCAAGTTCACACACCATTGCTGCCTACCATGTGGCGTTGATGCAGTTTGCCGAGTACCTCGACGAAACGTATGGCACCGTACCAAGGGTCACCGAGATTGCCGAAGCCGATGTGCGTCCATTCCTTGGATGGATGTTTGACAGGGGGCTAGGTAGACGCTCCATCAGACAGAAGCTCACGGCTGTTCGATCGATGTTTGCATGGCTTGTGCGAACGGAGGTGCTCGACAAGAATCCAGCATCGGCCATTAGTTCACCGAAGCTTGAGAAGAAGCTCCCGTCATTCCTGCAGCAGACAGAAGCCCAGGATCTGCGGATGGTCTTCGACGTAACAACCGAGCCAGGTGCCCGCGACCATGCGCTATGTGAATTGCTCTACGGTAGTGGTCTGCGCATTAGCGAGGCCTTGCAGCTCTGCATTGCCGACGTGCAGCCACAGACAACGGTCATTCGGGTCCTTGGAAAACGAAACAAGCACCGCGTTGTGCCAGTTACCGCCGAATCAGTCACGGCAATCGTGAATTACCTCTGCATGCGCTACAACGTTGGTACGGAGAAGTTCACCTCGCTCATCACCATGCATGGTTCCGAACCGCTCTTCACCGGCAATCGTGGTGGCAAGCTCTCTTCTGCAGCAGCCTGGCGAATTGTGAACAGAGCACTAACACCAATTACAGAAGCGCGTAAGAAGAGTCCGCACGTCCTACGTCACTCCTTCGCCACCCACCTCCTGGACAACGGCGCCGACCTCAACGCTGTCAGCGAAATGCTGGGCCACAGCTCCCTGAGCACCACTCAGGTGTACACACACGTGAGCGTGGAACGCCTGAAGGAGGCCTATAAGCAGGCACATCCTCGCACGGACGCTGGGGATGCGGAAGGATAAAACAGAAAAAACAGTGCCGGGGTGTGAACACCCCGGCACTAAAACACAACGTTCTAAAAAAGCGCCCGTGGCAGGGCAGCTGTTAAGTTTTTGTCTTTCAATTGGTTAACAAGTTTAACTGCAGAAGAGTGCCGGGGTGTTCACTCCCCGGCACTAAAATTTAGTCTTTCCGCCAACTGCCATTTTCAGTGCCGGGGTGTTCACACCCCGGCACTGACTTCCACTGACTCCACCACTGCGAAGTGCTCTCCGACGTAATTTCACGAATACCAATCATCACCGTGTAGACTGAAATGATTCGCATTGCTGTTGTGGGGACGGGTCACCTTGGCTCGATACATGCAAGACTGTGGACGGAACAAGAGGGCGCCGAGCTCGTTGCTGTGGTCGATCCGCATGAGCAGCGTGGCAAGGATACTGCACAGCGGTATCACGCGACATGGTACCCAGCGCTTGAAGAGATGCCGGACGTCGATGCCGTTGTGATTGCAGCACCAACGGCCAGCCACTTCGAGCTTGCAACGGCATGTTTGAAGCGTGGTATGCACACCTTTGTCGAAAAGCCTGTGACGGCTACCTACGCGCAAGCAGAGGAGCTTGGTCGGCTTGCACAGACGGTGGATTGTATTGTGCAGGTTGGTCATGTTGAACGCTTCAACCCTGCAATCATGGCATTGAGGGATTACCAGGTTGACCCAATGTTTATCGAGGGTCATCGGTTGTCGACCTTCAAACCGCGCGCGATCGACGTGAGCGTGGTGTACGACCTCATGATTCACGACATCGACTTGCTGCTCTGGCTCACGAGATCATCGGTCGTTGATATTGCCGCAACCGGCGTTGCCGTGCTAACCTCTACACCCGACATTGCCAATGCACGCATAACGTTCAGCAATGGATGTGTGGCCAACCTTACGGCTTCACGCATTAGCGCAAAGCCACTGCGCAAGCTCAGAATCTTTCAGAAGGAATGTTACCTTGGCATTGACCTCGCTGCTGGCTCGGTAGAGATGTTCAGGCTTATTGAGCAGGCCGCATTCAACAATGCTACCCAACAACCCGTGGGGGCAGTAACAACACAATTCGGCAATAAGATGATTGTGCTGGACTCCCCTACCATCGAAGCCGTGAATGCCATCGCAGAGGAACAGCGTTCGTTCCTGCATAGTATCACCAACAACTCTGACGCTGCCGTAACCTTACAAGAGGGTGCAGAGGCAGTCCGGATTGCCGAGCTCATCGAGCAGGCAATGAACTGATTCCATCCTGTTGCATCTCTGTAGGTCCCTCCACTGTCGACGCCACGATACACGTACTACCTAGCCCCCTTCCTTTTCTTGTGGACACTGGTAGCGGTCTCAACGAATTCTGTTGCACAAACAGAGGCGGCCGACTTTTCACGCATCGGCTTTGGTGCCTTCCTAACCTCGGTGGCGAGCGACTATCAATGTGTTGGCATCAATCCTGCCAACCTAGGCTTTGTGCCGACGGATGATGTGTTTAGACTTTCTACGCCACTGGAGTTTGGCGTTACGAGAATAAAGCGACATTGGAGTTTTACCGCTGCCGAGGGCGGCATGAGTCTGCATAGCGATGCACTAAGTCGGTCGGGCTTGATGGATATGATCACACAAACATCAAGTGGAACGTTTTCTCGTGAAGACAAGATCGCTGCAGCCACGGCCTTTGCTAACAAGGGTGTGCGCTTCTCGATAGATGGCATGCTTGTTGGTGCTGCTTACCAGAGTGGTCAGTGGGGCGGCATTGCCCTCACCGTACGCGAACGCCTGGCAGGTACGTTCAGGTTCAACAAGGATGCTGCACGATTGGCGTTCGAGGGCCGACACTTTGAATACTTCGATAGCCTTGCCGTGAATTTCAATGGCGACACGGTGGGCTATAGCACACAACCACAACGATTCTCGGAGTTGTTCAACGGTACTCGTCTGGCGATGATCTGGTATCGTGAGTATGGGGCTTCGTATGGACTCCAACTGTATCACGATGCTGACCTCCAGCTCTACGGCGGTGCCAGCGTGCGATATCTTCAAGGGTATGCCTTGATCGACGCCGAAGTGCAGACAGGCAACCTACATGCAATGTCGGCTATCAGTCCATTCTTTGGAATATCATACGGCAAGGCAACAAGTAGCTCCTACATTCCGGGTACCGACTTCGTCCCCGTTGGCGATGGCTGGAGTATGGACCTTGGTGTGACCGTTGCGTATAACAACACGTCGCTCGGACTCGCCGTGGTCGACGTTGGGTCCATCGTCTGGGACGGCAATGTCTACGCTGCAAAGGACACCATACTCAACGGCATGAGTAGCACGGGCTTTAGTAGCTACAACATTTTTCAAGAAGCACCAAAGATCACCGGTGAAGGCAATTACTTCAAGTGGGAGGGGGCTTCGGAGGCGGTGTCGACCTTGCCTACTCGCATTCGTGTTGGACTGTCGCACCTCTACAGTACACACTGGCGTTTTGGCATTGACGCCATCTTCCCTCTGAACACGGTCTCGGGTTCACTTGGCGAACCGATTGTGAGCATGGGTGCCGACTGGCGTCCGCTAGTCTGGCTACGCCTTGGCTCGGGCATTGGCAGTGGTGGTAACATGGGTACGTTCATTCCCATCAGTGCCATGTTCTCACTGTTTGGTGGCATGTGGGAGATGGGCATCGCATCGAGAGATGTGATTACGTTGTTTACGGTAAACCGACCGGTTCTGTCGCTCGTGATGGGAGTTGCTCGTATACGCTTGTAACACGACTCGAGTACGGGTATTACCACGCATGCAGGGCTACCTTCCCTACTGCAGCACAACGTAACTTTGTTGATGAAGTATCCGTTCGAAACAGTGGAACCAGCTTGGCAACAACGCTGGGAAGAGGAAGGAACGTATCGGGTCGACCCCGGGACAAGCAAGCCACCGTACTACGTGTTGGACATGTTTCCATACCCTTCGGGATCGGGCTTGCACATTGGTCATCCAGAAGGATATACCGCTACCGACATTGTAAGTCGGTTCAAGCGCATGAGCGGCTTCAACGTTCTTCACCCCATGGGCTTTGATGCCTTTGGTCTGCCTACTGAACGTCAAGCAATGGTCGAAAACATTCATCCTCGGCTCATCACCGAACGAAACATTGCAACGTTTACCAAACAGCTCAAGATGCTGGGCTTTGACTATGACTGGTCGCGATGCATCAATACGACTGATGTGGGATATGTGCGGTGGACGCAATGGATCTTCCGCCTGATCTACAATTCGTGGTTCGACCCTGCAGTAAACAAGGCACGTCCGATTAGTGAGTTGCCTATCCCGCCTGAGTGTACGACCGAACTTGCCATCCAGCAGTATCAAGACGAGCATCGTCTTGCCTATATCGCCAACATCCCCGTCAACTGGTGCGAGGCACTGGGGACGGTACTCGCGAATGAAGAGGTGGATGAGTGGACGGAAAAGGGCTACACGGTCGAACGACGTCCAATGCGACAGTGGATGCTCCGCATCACGGCCTACGCACAACGTCTGCTTGATGGCCTCGACGCAATCGACTGGCCAGCGTCGACGTTAGACATGCAACGCCACTGGATCGGAAGATCGGAGGGGGCTAGGGTTTCGTTCAGTCTTGAAAATGATGATGTAAGCAACGGCACTCACACACCGTCAGTCACGGTGTTTACGACCAGACCCGATACGATCTTTGGTGCTACGTACCTGGTGCTTGCACCGGAGCACGAGCTTGTGTCAACCATCACCACGGCCGACCACCAACAACAGGTAGCTGCTTACCAACAAGCCGCTGCACTCAAGAGCGATCTTGAGCGAACGGAGCTGTCAAAGGACAAGTCAGGCGTCTTCACTGGTGCCTACGCCATCAATCCTGCCAACGGCAAACGCATTCCGGTGTGGATTGCCGACTACGTCCTCGCACACTACGGCACTGGTGCAATCATGGCCGTCCCTGCGCACGACGAGCGTGACTTTGACTTTGCTGTTGCAAACAACCTTCCTATTGCCGTCGTCGTCAAGCCAGTTGATTCGTCGGACGATGCTGGCAGTAGTACAGAGCCCCCTTCCAAAGCATTTTCTGATGCTGGTGTGAATTGCAATTCTGCAAGTGCACAGTTGGTGCTCGATGGTTTGCAAACGATCGAAGCCAAACGTGCAACGATTGCCTGGCTTGAACAAACGGGTATCGGTGAAGGCAGAGTTCAGTACAAGCTGCGTGATTGGCTATTCTCACGACAGCGTTACTGGGGCGAACCCATGCCCATCCTGTTCTTTGATGATGGACTGCGAAGAGTGCTGGACGAGGACGAATTGCCGTTACTGCTGCCCGAGGTAGAGAGTTTCCAGCCAGCAGGTACTGGTGAAAGTGCTCTCGCAACCGTGCCGGAGTGGATCCATTTTGTCGACCCTAAGACTGGTAAGCATGCCCGCTTCGAAACCAATACGATGCCACAATGGGCTGGTTCGTGTTGGTATTACTTGCGCTATTGTGATCCGCATAACGACCAGCAGTTCTGTTCACCGCAAGCCGAAAAGTATTGGTTGGGAAACAATGGTATCGACCTCTACGTGGGTGGTGCTGAACATGCTGTGTTGCACTTGCTCTATGCACGCTTCTGGCATCAGATGCTGTTTGACTATGGACTTGTTTCGACTCCAGAGCCCGTGAAGCGGCTGTTCCATCAAGGTTTAATTCTTGGTGAAGACGGCCGAAAGATGAGCAAGTCGTTAGGCAATACCATCAATCCGAATGATGTTGTGGCACTCTATGGCGCCGATGCTGTGCGTTTGTACGAGATGTTCCTTGGTCCGCTCGAAGCTTCCAAACCCTGGAACTCCCGTGGCATCGAAGGTATCTCGCGATTTCTTGATCGTGTGTGGCGTCTTGTGAGCGACTGCATTGCTGGTTCCGACGATACGGCAATTGAAGAGCAGACAATGCGTGAGCTTGAACGAACGCTTCACTACACCATCAAGAAAACCACGGAAGACATCGATAACCTGAGCTTCAATACCGCCATTGCACAGTTCATGATCTTCGTGAACACCTACACGCCACTACCAGTTAAACCAAAGAGTCACATCGTTGCGTTCTTACAATGCCTGGCTCCGTTTGCTCCTCACATAACAGAGGAACTCTGGCATCGGATGAACATGCAAGGAAGTATTCACCTGTCGGCTTTCCCTACCTACGATCCATCGCTTCTTGTAGAATCCACCGTCGAGATCGTCGTTCAGGTGAACAGCAAGATTCGTGGAAAGATTACGGTGGCTGCAGGTTCGAATGGAGATCAACTTGCAGAGCTGGCAATGAAGCATGATGCGATAGTGCCTCACCTGGAAGGTAAGAGCATCAAGAAAACCATTGTAGTCCCGGACAAGTTGGTCAACTTCATCGTGGCCTAACACAACGAGTCTGTACTACTGTTTTGCGAACTGACCCTTGATCCTATGATGACCATTCCTCATACTGTAACAACCGAAACGACGACCAACCAACGATGTCACCATGCGGCGGGTGCGGCAATGCGGACATCGTCCTTGACTACTCTTGTTGTCATCACTGCTGCCTGGATTCTGGCAAGCATGGTTCCGCTGTGGGCCAAGGCTCAGGTGGCCGACCCGATTGAAGGTCGACTTGCCGACGTGAAAGCCCTCCTGAACGGTACGCTTGACGATCCTACGTCAGTCTTTGCGCCATCCTTCCTCGCTGCTGTTCCATCAGCACAGCTTAAGGCGGGTGTGTCATCGATCACGTCCACTACGGGATCGTGTACAAGCATCAGCGTTACGAAGCGCAACAGTGCAACGTCCGTTGTTGCCAGCGCCATCATGACCAACAACTACAGCGTACCCGTAGTTCTAACCATCGAAGAGTCAGCGCCACACTTGATTGCTGGTCTGTTCCTCAAGCCACCGGTCAAGCTTGCCTCTGATCTTACGACGATTGTCGGCGACCTCGGCGCGCTTCCAGGAACAACATCCATCTGCGTGGTTGACGTTTCGAACAACACCGTTCTAGCAAGCAAGGATACGCTACGTGCCCTGCCGATGGGATCGACCTTCAAGCTCTACATCCTTGGCGAGCTGGCACGGAGTGTAAGTCAAGGAACACTGCGGTGGGAACAGGTCATTAAACTCAATCGCGCCTTCTTCTCGCTGCCATCAGGCATCTTGCAGACGTGGCCGCATTCTGCACCACTGACCGTTTATGCCATGGCCGCGCTGATGATTTCGCAGAGCGACAATACGGCAACCGACCACCTCCTCTACTTCGCTGGCAGGGATAGCGTTGCGCAGATTCTCCCGACCATGGGTAACACCCACACATCGGCCAATATTCCGTTCATCTCCACACAGGAGATGTTCAAGCTCAAGTTTTACAACGGTGGCGTTCATGCACGCATATACGCCAATGCCGAACCCGAGTCACGTCAGGAACAGCTTCAAGCTCTGTCGGAAATGCCGCTGGACAGTGTGGTCCTCACGGACAAGCCCGTCTTCCCGGATCAGGTAGAATGGTTTGCTTCTACGCCTGACCTCTGCCGCGCAATCAGCATCCTGGAGCATGTTGCCGAGACGCAGCATGAGGTGAGAGATATTCTTGGTATCAACAGAGGACTCGACCTATCTAAGGAGACGTGGCCCATCGTCGGATACAAGGGAGGGAGCGAACCAGGCGTGATGAACATGACCTACTTCCTTGAACGGAAGGATGGACGAAGGTTTGCACTCTCTGCATCGTGGTTGCGTACCGATCAGGACGTAGACCAGGAGAAGCTCGCTGCCATCGTTGGCGGTGCCATCCGCGTGCTGGCCGACGTGAAGTAGAACCAGACATCGACCACGTCGCCCCTTACCCCATCATGCAATCAGAAAAGCAACGCACACCACGTATCGTGTTCATGGGAACACCTGACTTTGCCGTACCTGCATTGCAAGCCTTGCATGCAACCTTTGGTGTGACGGCAGTGGTTACGATTCCTGACAAGCAGCGTGGACGTGGATTGGCCATGCAGGCTTCCGACGTAGGTTCTGCTGCCGAGCAGCTTGGCATTCAACACATCATCAAGCCAAGCAAGCTCAAGGATCCATCCTTCATCGCTCAGCTAGAATCACTGTGCCCAGATGTGATCTGTGTCATTGCCTTCCGCATCCTCCCACGTGAAGTCTACTCTCTAGCACGCATTGCCTCCTTCAATGTACATGCATCGCTCTTGCCCAAGTTCCGTGGTGCTGCACCCATCAACCATGCAATAATGACTGGTGAAACCGAGAGTGGTGTAACGTCGTTCAT
Source organism: Bradyrhizobiaceae bacterium (assembly GCA_024103135.1). Lineage (GTDB taxonomy): Bacteria > Bacteroidota > Ignavibacteria > Kapaibacteriales > Kapaibacteriaceae > OLB6. The sequence continues at coordinate 24,508 of JAGFIZ010000051.1, forward strand.
TCTCAACGACACCGTCGACGCAGGTTCGATCATTGATCAACTTCACGTGCCGATTCCTGATGGGACAACAGCAGGCGAACTCTACGATACTCTCAAGGAAGTTGCTGCAACCTGTGCCGTGAAGACTACAACCTCGTTGCTTGACAATACGGCTGCGCCAAAGCCACAGGACGTGCAACACATCACACTTGCACCAAAGGTCTTTCGCGAAACATCAGGTATTGACTGGACGATGTCCGCCACGAACGTTCGAAATTTTATTCACGGATTGAGTCCGCTCCCTTGCGCCTGGACGGTATGGAACAACACCATGCTAAAGGTCTACAAGGCCGAGTATTACCAAGCCCCCTTACAACCTGGCGAGTGGAAGATCGAGAATCAGATGCTCATTGCAGGATGTGGGCAGGGGGCTCTGGCACTTACGGAAATTCAGTTGCCAGGGAAGAAGCGTATGAACGTTGCCGACGTGATGCGTGGGTACCGTGGTCCACAAAGTGGCATCTTTGCCAACGAGGTTGGTTCATGATCCCACTTGCTGAGTTCGTCCGCACTACCGATTTCTTCTTGATAGCCCACCGTGGTGCTAGTGGTAGTGCACCAGAGAATACTATCGAAGCCATCGAATTGGCGATTGATGCTGGCGTTGCCATGGTTGAGATTGATGTGCAGTCAACGCTTGACGGACAGGTGGTCGTGTTTCATGACGATGAGTTGGAGCGTACAACCGATGGACGTGGCGCTATCAATGCGATGTCCTACGAACAGCTACGGACACTCGATGCTGGATCATGGTTCGGTAGTCAGTTTGCAAATGCACGGATACCATTGTTGTCGGATGCCATTGATGTCATCCAGAATCGCGTGTATCTGAACCTGGAGCTTAAAGCACATTCCACGCTCGACCAGAGCATGACGTGGTTTGCTCATATCCATCGTCAGCTCGACGATCGGTCAATGCTCCCCTACACCGTATTTAGCTCATTCCATCACGACCTCTTGCATCAGCTCAAGGTCGTCTACCCATCCTTGCACACCTGTGCCTTACACGTACCATCGGACGAGCGGTTGCCTTCGGCAATCCTTGCTTCATGTAATGCCAGTGCCTACGGTTGTTCACTGCGTGAAGCAACAGCAGTGGTAGCAGAAGACTGCCGTGTCCATTCCATCCCTTGGGGTGTGTACAATGCCAACACTCCTGAACACATTCATCAAGCACGATCACTAGGCGTTACGGCTGCTGTAACCAACAATCCGTAGACGCTAGACTTTGTATCACACGACTGTTCTGCCTTATGTACAATGTTGGAGTTTTACTGAGTGGCTGCGGCGTCTATGACGGGTCAGAGATCCACGAGGCCGTTTTTACGTTGCTGGAACTTGCCAAGCACGGCGTACGCACAACGTGTATGGCTCCGGATGCTAATCAATTGCATGTGGTGAACCACCTCACTGGTCAAGTTGCCGATGAGCAGCGCAACATTCTTGTCGAGAGTGCGCGCATAGCCCGTGGTATGATCGAATCGCTTGCCGACGTCGACGTTGCCTCACTCGATGCCCTGGTAATCCCTGGCGGTTTTGGCACGGCAAAGAACCACACCACCTGGGCATTGCATGGTTCCGAGTGTGAGATACGGACGGATGTAGCAGAGCTTATCCGGCAGATGGCCGATGCAGGCAAGCCGATCGTTGGTCTTTGTATGGGGCCGACGACCATTGCCAAGGCACTGGCTAGCACACTTCATCATGCAGAGCTGACGGTTGGAACGCCGGACGAAGCAACGCCATACAACATCACGGAGATTTCCAAAGGGATGGAAATACTTGGTGCGAAGGCTAAGTATTGCACGGTTCGCGAAGTCGCCGTCGACGCCAAGCAGAGAATCATCACGGCTCCAGCGTATATGATGGAGGCCTCCATCGTCGACGTTCACAACAACATTGCACAAGCCATCAGTGCCTTGATGTCGATGCTCGGAGAGCGATAACCATGGCAGACCTTGTTGCCCTCCCGACGCTGATCTTCCCCTCATTCAAGGCACGTATTGATTCCACCGAATCTGGTCTGAAGATCTATGACGAGATTCGCAAGAAGTATGTAGCCCTAACACCGGAAGAATGGGTACGGCAACACTGTCTGCATTGGCTGCACTCCAAGGGGTATCCATTGGGTCGTTGCAGCGTGGAACGCAGTATTCAGTCAACCGGCATGCGCTATGACCTGCTCTGGGTTGATGCTGCCATCAAGCCATACATGTTGGTGGAGTGCAAGGCACCGTCGGTGGACATTTCGTTCGACACGTTGCGGCAGAGTGCCTGGTACAATCTCACTCTCAAGGCACCCTACATGCTGCTCACCAATGGTATGGTTGCGTTCTGTGCGAAGGTCTCCGACGATGGCGTAACCGAACTTGTAGAGACTATTCCCGACTATCCATTGCATTCCGAACAATCATGAACAGTGTAACGTTACGATCACCGCTCGACATGCATGTGCACCTCCGACAGGATGCCATGCTTGACCTGGTAGCACCGCTGACTGCCGCATCCTTTGCTGGCGCCGTGATCATGCCCAACCTCCTTCCACCCGTCAATAGTGTTGAGCGTCTGCAGTGGTATACCCAAGAGGTTCGGCGTGCAACCGCGGCCTTCTCCTTTGCGCCGTACATGACGCTGTTCTTTCGTGACTACTCCGAACAGGAACTCATGGCAGCTCGTGAGCACATGATTGGCATCAAGCTGTATCCTGCCGGTGCTACGACGAACAGTGAGCATGGTGTACAACAGATCGACGCTATGGGACATGTGTTCGCCATGATGGAAGAGATGGACATCCCTCTCCTTGTCCACGGCGAAACCCACGGCTTTGTGATGGACAGGGAAGCAGAGTTCACCCGAGTATACCGACACCTTGCTACTGCCTATCCCCGTCTTCGGATTGTGATGGAGCATATCACCACGGCCGATGCCGTAGCACTCCTTGACCAATACGAGAATCTCTTTGCCACGGTAACGGTTCACCACCTCTATATCACACTGGATGACGTTGTAGGTGGACTCATGCGTCCGCACCTCTTCTGTAAACCGATCGCCAAACGACCAGAAGACAAGGAAGCATTGCTTCGCGTCTGCCTCGATGCTCACCCAAAGGTGATGTTCGGTTCCGACAGTGCACCACATCCGGTCTCCATGAAGGAGTCGCCTGGTTGCGCAGCTGGCGTGTTTACCGCTCCCATTGCCCTCCCACTCCTGGCACAACTGTTTAGCACACACTCCTCACTGGATAAGCTCCAGGCATTTGTGAGCGATAATGCCCAACGCATCTACCGCATTACACCGCCATCAACGGAGGTTGTTGTCGAGAAGGTACCGATGACCATTCCCGACGCGTATGACGAGGTGATTCCAATGTGGGCCGGTTCGAAGTTGGAATGGTCTATAACAAAACCTGCCCACCAATAGGTGAGCAGGCAAGGTTGTACTACGTGTGATCTAACAGCATGAACGCTGGATGACGATTACCGTGCAGGACAGCATACATTCGCTGTACGCTCGATTCCTTGTAAACCTAATGTTTACTGCATCGTTTTCCAGAGCTCCTTCATGCTACCCAATGAGCCCATGACGCCGCTGGCCTCGAAAGGCATGAAGACTACCTTGTTTCCACCTGCTGCCATTTCCTTCATCGCCTCGATGTAGCGTACGGCGATCAGGTAGGACGTTGGGTCGCCCTTAAGATCGGCCACGGCCTGTGCCACTCTTCGAATTGCCTCGGCTTCGGCTTCGGCAACAGCAACACGAGCTTCAGCTTGACCTTGAGCATACAGAATTTGCGACTGCTTGTCGCCTTCTGCCTTGTTAATCTGTGATTCACGCTTTCCTTCTGAATCCAGAATGGCACTACGCTTCTCTGCCTCTGCTGATAGGATCGTTGCACGTCTGTCGCGTTCAGCGCGCATCTGCTTCTCCATCGCATCTTGAATGTCGCGAGGAGGAATGATGTCCTGCAACTCGACTCTGTTAACCTTTACACCCCACTTATGCGATGCCTCGTCCAGGATCACACGAAGCTTGCTGTTAATCGTGTCGCGCGACGTGAGAGTCTCATCAAGATCTAGCTCGCCGATCACGTTACGAAGCGTTGTTTGTGTGAGCTTTTGAATAGCGTCAGGCAGGTTCGAGATTTCATAGACCACCTTCATCGGATCAGCAATCTGATAGTACAGCAAGGCATTGATCTCGATGGTGACGTTGTCCTTTGTGATTACGCCTTGACGTGGGAAGTCATAGACCCCTTCCCGAAGATCCAGACGCTTTGTTGACGTGTGAATGAACAGGTTCTGACCCTTGACATCCGTCCGAACAAAGCGCCACTCAATGGACCGAGGACGGTCAATGATGGGAATGATCACGTTAATGCCACTCACAAGCGTTCGGTGGTATTTGCCCAATCGCTCGATGATCATCACCTCGGCTTGCCGTACTACGACAATGCCCTTGAAGAGTAGCACCACAAAGAACAGTGCTACCATGGCCATCAGAAAGACAATGACTTCCATAAGATCCTCAAATTCGTTTAATGGTGAGTGTCGTTGTATCAACGGATAAGATCCGTACTGCTGCACCTAGTTCAACTGGTTGCCTGTCATCGGCAATCGCACGCCAGCTATCCCCGTCGATCTGAACTCGACCGTACTGCAGTCCGCCAGGAATGGCCTCAGTTACGATGGCTTCCCTGTCTATCAGAGCATCAACACCTGTCGGCGTATTGGTCATGTTCTTCTCGAAGGTGTTGCGTAGGAATGGTCGGAGCGTAATGAACGACAAGAAACACGTGAGCACAAAGGCACTAACTTGCATGACTAGATCGCCCCCTATCCATGCAGCTCCCGCAGCTACCATGGATGCTACACCAAAGTTTGCCAGCACAAAACCTGGAGTAAAGATCTCAAGGATAAAGAGCAGTATTGCCGCAGCAAGCCAAATCTGTTCTGCTGTCATGTTCTACCTGTAGACTGAGTATGCTTCCGAAGTTAACCCACGTCGGAGTAAGAATTCAGCAAACATTCGCTTATAGTTTTGGACGTCGGGTGCTACGGATGCTGCAGAGGCAAATGTCTTGTGTGCTTCATACATGAGCCCCATGTCCTCCATTGCCGAGGCTTCGATGAGCATACCAATGGCTTCGGTTTCTGAGCTGCATGACTCACGAATGTCCTGGAGCACTGCCTGAGCATTGTCCTGCTCTACCCCATCCAGCCAATACAGAGCATACTCGGTCGAACGCAGACTTGCATCAGTAGTGCTCTCGACGTGCCAATAATAGAGCTGTCCCCTGCCAAGGCCTAGTTGCGAGACCGTTGATACAAACTGCGTGTCACGAACTTCCGTTTGAAACACTTGCTTGTTTGTCCTGTCCACCACGACGAGTTTGTACGCCGATGGCTTCGTCGATCTATGCCACACAAACGTTACGGTGTCAGCCAACATGCGTGTATGCCGAGGCATGCGCACGATCAACTCCGAGCCACTCGTAATTGCATCATCCTGCAAGGCAGCAAGGGCTTGCAACTCTCCAGGTGCACCAACCATCACCAGTATGGAATCCCATGCATTCACGTCGTCGCCTGCGGCACGTTCCACACTCCCCGTCGTACGCATGTTGGAACGTCTGGAGTTCGTGAATGACACTGGCTCCTGAACATCGGTGAGTTCACTAAACACATTGGCAGCAAACTTTCCCACGGCAGTGCTTGTTTTCTTTTGCGCTGCCTTGTCCAGGTCCGCTACCTTGTAGGTACCTGGCTTGCGTATCTCTGTTGTCCGTCCATTGATGTGAGCTAGACTCACATACCCTCCAGATTGGATGGTAAGCTTGTCGGAGGTGGAAAGGGGCTGACCCAACGTGCACTTCTTTGCACCATTCATCACATTCCCTCGAACAGCTAACACCTTGAATTTGTTCTGTGCAAATGCCGATGTGAAACCAGTGATAATCAGTAAGAGAGCAATCGTTAAAACAGAAACTACGCGTCGTGATGTGGTCATGTGTACTCCAAAGGCAAGTGAATACGAACTCACGAATGCGAAGTTGCGGAATTCCTACGCTGCTTCAACCGTCCATACAGACTGAGAATGATTTTCTTCAGCGAATCCTGATACAAATCGTGCGCGGTACCAACCACGAATACTGCGGCAATTGCTGGCGTTAGGGCAAGCTTGTACTGAAACTTGTCGAACACTAACACGATGAGAAAGAGCATGCCGATGGATTGCGAGAGTTGTGCAACGACGGCGATGACGTCGTACCAGTTTTCGATGTGTTCATAGACCCAGGTAAAGAGCACGACATTGCAACAAAGGATGAATAATCCAACGGCGATCGACAACCAGAATGGCATGGTGTTGATGTAGTTGTCGGCCAGTATCATGCTCAAGATGTTCGCATGGATCACCACACCATGCATGTCGGGAAATGCTCGACCGACGTAGTGTTTGTTCATTGGTGTGAAGAACTTGTCCTCCGTCGTCGCATCACTTTCATTGTCGCCTACAAAGCCAAGCAACACTACCTTGCCCCTTACCAATTCCAGCGATACGGTGGGATCGAGGGCTTGATCGAGATTGATGAAGTAGAACGATTCGACGTTGCCATGATAGTTGATGGTCTCGAGTTCATTGTTTCTGGTCATGGCCTTGGCCGCACGTTCAGGGCGTGCCACGCTGGCGAGCTTCAGTGCAAACGATTGCTCTAGGCGGCCAGCACAGGAGTCGTACAACGAGATCTCCCTGCAGGTCATGAACGCTGCTTGCTGGTCAATGACCAGATTGGCAAACCCGGTTGCATGCTGCTGTTGGAACATCGGATTGCTGGTGACCAGCGTGTCGAAAGCACCAGCATCGTCATCAATGGCTTTACCTGCGATGCTGCTCTTGTAATCAACCCTGCTAACCATCACAAGGTTTTGCGTCCGCTGGAGACTGGCTGCAAGGAGCGAGTCCTCGTAGGGATCCTTGGGGTTGTAGAAGAAGACGTCCAGTCCTACGGCAGCAGGATTATGCTCGTTTATTCTGTCCAATATCGTAGCGATCTCTCCACGTGAGGCGTGCCCGATGTTTACAAGGACGATTGAGGTGTCGACGGTACTACGTTGATCGTTCCGAAACTGCGAGAATACCATGTCGGTCAGGTCGACATCACCTAGTGCCTTGCCAACAGGATCAAGAAAATCAAAGTTCTGGGGGATAAGGTAGGCAAGCCAGATAACAACGATGGTGGCCAACGTGACCATGGCATTGTCAAACGTGAAGACAATGCGTTGGCGCTTGGGTTTGGGTGACTCCTGACTCATACACCAATTTCGCTCAATCAGGGGTTCTAACAATGCCTTTGCTGTACGGTGGACTTTGTAGATTGACCTACTTATGCAACGTCACCCAACAGACAGACTCACCTTCTCACCCACGGTTGTAACGCTCGATAGTGGCGTCCGCGTGGCCTACGACCATGTACCATCGGTGGATTCCTGTGCCATTGGTATCTGGGTCAAGGCCGGCACCCGCGACGAACCACGCGGTCATGCAGGCGTTGCCCACCTGGTTGAACACACGGCATTCCGTCGGACGAGAACACGCACGAACCATCGTATTGCTAGAGAGTTCGAGAATGTGGGTGCCTATGCCAATGCCTATACCACCAAGGAGGAAACCTGCTACTACGTGCGGACGCTGTCGGATCACGCTCTACGTGTGTTGCCTACGCTCGTCGATGTTGTCCTCAACCCACAGTTTTCGGAAAAGGATATCAACAAGGAGCGATCCATCATCATCGAGGAGATTCGTTCGTATGAAGATGAAGCCGAAGAGTATGTGTTCGACCTAGCCGAGCAACAGTTGTTTGGCAGCCATGCGCTTGGGAATCCAATTCTGGGGACGGTTGAGAGTGTTCGAACGATTGATGCACAACATGTTCGTGACTTCCATGCTGCTCGGTATCAGGCTAACGCCATCGTTGTGACGGTGTCGGGCAATATCGACTTCCCTCGATTTCTGGATGCTGCCAATACGCTGATCGGTTTTGGCAAGCGTCCCAAGAACACTGTGCGTCGAACGATGCCGAAGGAAATGGTCATCGCAAAACGTCGGTTTGCTGGGAATACACAACAAGCCCACATCGTCATGCACAGACGCACTCCGGGTCATGCTGCCAAACAACGCTCCGCACTAACCTTGCTCAACCTTATCCTGGGTGATGGTATGAGCAGTCGTCTTAACATGCGTCTACGTGAGTCACAGGGCCTGGCCTACAACGTAAGCTCACAGTTGCAGTTGTTTGCCGATGTAGGCATGCTCTCCGTCTACGCTGGGGCCGATGCTCGCAAGGAACAGAAGGTTGTGCAGATGATCGAACGCGAACTCCAGCAGTTGCAGTCCCATTCGGTCAAACCATCCGAACTGCGTAGAGCAAAGGAGCAGGCACGTGCCTCGAGGTTGATGTCGCTTGAATCTCTATCGGCCAGGATGACGCTCTTGGGCAAGGGGCTCCTGGATGATGGGAAACCAGAAGACCCGTACGCCATGATCGATGAGTTACTGTCCGTCGACGCCGACCAAATGAAGGCTCTGACCAGCGAGATTTGTTCACCCAATGCGTGGCACCAGCTTGCCATGGTCCCAAGCGTAGAATAACATGGCTCGGATTGAACTTACAGACCAGCAGAAGGCTGCATTGAACACAAGCGGACACCTTGTTGTGCGCGCGAATGCAGGAAGTGGGAAGACGTTCATTCTCACACTTCGCTATGTGTGGTTGTTGCTTGAACATGGTCTGCCTATCGACTCCGTGGTAGCGATAACGTTTACCAAGAAAGCCGCGGCGGAGATGCGCTCAAGGGTGAGAGACGAGTTAGATCGACTCAAACACGATCCTGAACGCCGTGCTTCGCTTGGTTTCAGCGTGGGCGATGATACAGTAATGAGTCGCATCGATCAGTACCTCCACGAAATCGGCAAGGCAAGAATTTCGACCTTCCATTCGTTTGCCGCATCCATCGTCAGACAGCACGGGTATGAACTCGATATCAATCCTGAGTCACAAGACTTGGCTGATACAGAGAAACGTACACTCTTACGACAAGCCGTCCGCGCAGCCATACGCAATGGTATCGAGAACGGAACCATCACTCCAGCTCACGAGCTCCTTGGCATCCAGACTACGGAGGACGTCGTCCTCTCCCTCGCTGGATCAGCAGAGACACTTGACTTGCTAAAGGAGTGGGACCTGACACCACACGAGATTGCCAAGCGACGACTGGCTACCATGCCCCCTTCTCTCGCTACCTACCTGATGGCCATTGCGTCAGGATTACGAGCTGAGCTGCTATCGCTAGGTGCAACACAGCACATAGAAGGTCAACGCATCTGTGATGGGTTGCTTCAAGTAGCCGAGGATCTTACGCAGTTCGATGGCTCAGACGAAGCCAAGGATAAGAACAGACTGAGTGCGTCCGAACGCAGCGACCTCATTCTCTCGATTGCTGGAAGGCTCGACGACTACCTAAGTGTTGTGTATACAAAGGACGGCACTGGCAGAAAAAAACATAAACCGCTACCAGTCACCGCAGAACTTAGCCCCCTTCCATCGTGTGGCAAGGTAAGAGCGTGGGCGGCTGAAGTTCTTAAAGGCAACGAGGATAGGCAAGCCGAGGTATTCCGTGCTGTACTTACTGCTGCCTTTGATGCCGAGAAACTGTACGCTGAGCTGAAGAGAGATCGGAATGTGATTGACTTCGACGACATGATGCGTCACTCCGTTCGCCTCTTCCAACAACACGCCAATGTTGCTGCTGGCTTTCGTAGAATCATCAAGCACCTCATGGTGGACGAGTTTCAGGACACCAACCCACTGCAGTACAAACTGATTGAACTACTGGTACCTGACCTCTGTGACAGGACAGCAAGGGAGCAGGAAACAACGTTGTTCGTCGTGGGTGACGACAAGCAGAGTATCTACGGGTTTAGAGATGCCGACGTGCGACTGTTTTCCAAGGTGGATGAAGCAATTCGTGAATCGAATGAGCGGTGTAATGTTAGTGGAGCGTCATCTGTGCGCTTGCAGCAATCCTACCGCATGACGCCGCCACTGGCCAAGGAAGTCAATGCCATCTGTAAGGCTGTCTTTGCCATCGATAGCGAGTACGACGTTGAATACGCCAGCCTGGAGAGTGCTCGTACGCATGGAGTCAATGCAACGCTCGGATCGCTCCGCGTGTTTGGCACCGATAAAGCAAATAGTCAGGAATCCGAAGCAGGAGATACCGAAGACAATGCCGATGCCGAGGTCCGCCTAGTCCTCGAAAGAGTACTGGCAATTCTCTCCGGCACCGACGACATCACAATCCCGACAAAGGATGGAAGTGGTGTACGTAAGCCTGAAGCATCGGACATCGCCGTGCTGGTCAGACGTCGGAACACTGTTTCAGGCATCGCCCGCGCACTGCAAGCAGAGGGCATACCTGTTCAACTTCATGGTGGCCGTGCCTTCTTTAGTCGACCAGAGATTGCCGACGTTCGCAACCTCCTGCAGGTGCTTGCCGATGAATCGGATTCGTTGGCCCTCGCTGCCCTGCTTCGATCACCACTCTTCGGGATTACCGATGCAACGCTCTTCACCATAGCTGCCACACAGAGCAAACCAACGCTCAGTTGGGAAGCACTGGCGTCGTATGTGCGGACAGATACGGCCGCGGCATCGGTGGTCAACGCATACACCGTGCTCTGCGATCTCCGCACTCGATTGTTTGATCACTCGGTCGACGAAGTCATCCAACACGCACTTCGACAGTCGCAATGGTATGATTCTCTGAACGGTGACCCTAGAGCAAGTCAGGCAATCGACAATGTTGCAAAGCTCCTTGACATGGTTCGCGACGTAGCTTCCCGTGACGGTGCAACCTTGTACGACGTCATTGACCGCATTGCCGTCCCCGATGAAACCGATAACGAAGCAGAAAGCACGGAAAGTGAAGGGGGCTATGGAGTACAGGTGATGACGCTGCATGCATCTAAGGGCCTTGAGTTCCCCATCGTGATATTGGCTGATATCTCATCACAGGTCAATCCCCCTTCCACTAGGTCCAGTTCCGATCTAGGCCCAACCTATTCGATCGACGACAAGGAAGTCTCCGAACACAATCCAGTGGAAAAGGTGGAAGCATCCATTGGCGCTTCGCACCTAGCAAACTCATTGGTCGACATGCTACGCGAACAAGCCGAAACACGTCGACTCCTATACGTTGCCCTTACTCGTGCCGAGTACCACGTCTTGGTGAATGTGCAGTACAGCACGCTCAAGGATGGCACACAGAGCGTTAGAGGGGGAATTGGGAAGCTCATTCAACAATGGTTCGGTTACTTTGCTAGTCCACAAGCCGACGCAACTCCGATCGCGGAGTATCACGACGTTGGCACCAAGGATTACTACGACCTTAGCCATACCATCAGTGCAGAACCGTATGCTGATGTAATCAACGTCACCAGTCTTGTTGACGACGTTCCCACACTCACCAGCATGCCCGCATCACCCAATGCACGCACACGTGGTACGGAGGTGCACGAAGCACTGGCATTGGTTCTTAGTGGCGGCAGACACCTGACGACGCATGCCGACGAGATTGTCCAGCAGTTTCTCGATGCACGAGCATCGTGGGAACACATCCCTAGCGATGCATTTGTCGAGACCGAACATGTGGCCTTGCTAGACCAGACATTGGTCGTAGGCAGAGCCGACCTGGTATTCTACTCCGACTCAGAGACGTTGCACATCTGGGATTGGAAGGTGATTGAGCCTGCAACGGACGAAGATCGCAATCGACTACTTGACCATTACCGTCCGCAACTCGCTGGATATGCCTGGCTATTCATGAAGGCCAATCCCGCCATCCAGCAGGTTCATGCCCGACTCTTGTTTGTTCCACTTGCTAGCAACCACCTTGACGAATGGTCGGTTGGCTGTGAGTTCTATAGGTCTGATCTCACGGAACTCGAAGCAGAAATACGATCACGGAGTGCAATTCCAGCGGCGTAGCCTGACGACCAAGCCCACTGGAAGTTATAGCCCCCTAGCCATCCCGTAACGTCGGCGCACTCACCAATCACGTACAACCCTGGTACCGATCGTGCTTCCATGGTCTTTGAGCTCAGGCCATGAGTGTCGATTCCACCCCCAGTGACTTCTGCCTTTGCATAACCCTCGGTACCAACGACGGGAATCTTCCAGGACCGCAACGTTGAAATGGCCTCCGAGAATGTTTTTGCAGAGATGGAATTTCTTGGCATCGAGAATCGTGGATCGGTCCATGCCGATGCTAGACGCGAAGGAATATGCTCCGAAGCGATGTTGCGAACAAGGCGTTTATCGGATTGTGGCACGTCGTCAAAAGCAGCGCTTCCAGCAGGAAGCAAGTCAAGCTCGACGCTGTCCGGTATGTTCAGGTATGACGAGGCCTGCAGTATGGCGGGTCCGCTTAACCCTCGATGCGTAAACAACATGTTCTCTGCAAAGGAGACACCTGATGCTGTTGCTACACATGGTGTGCTAACACCGGCAAGCTGACCATACGATTGCGCAAAGTCGTCATCGCAGATCAAGGGTACAAGTGCAGGTTTTGTTGGAACAACGGCTAACCCGAACTTTCGTGCAATGCGGTAGGCAATGCCTGATGCGCCGAGTTTTGGAATCGAAAGTCCACCGGTTGCAAGCACAACGGTCCGAGACTCAAAATATCCATCGCTTGTGCGAACTGTGAAAACATCGCTCTTATCAACGTCGTTGACCGTAACTCCGCAACGAAGCTCGACACCAGCGCTCACACACTCGTCAACCAGCATGTCGATGATTTGCTGAGCACTACCATCGCAAAAGAGCTGACCTAGCGTTTTCTCGTGCCATGCAATGCCATAGCGATTGACGAGGGCAATGAAATCATCTGGAGTGTATCGTGCAAGTGCACTCTGCACGAAGTGCTGATTGGAACTGATGAAGTTCCTTGCACCAACGACCCTATTGGTAAAGTTGCACCGACCACCACCGCTGATGCGAATCTTCCTACCTGGTGTTGCATTATGCTCCAGAAGTATGGTCCGAAGACCATGCTTACCTGCTGTTGCCGCACACATCAGTCCGGCAGCACCGCCGCCGAGCACAATCACATCCGTCATTTGAGCACAACGAATGGCTGATGGCTTACAAACACTCCAGCCTCGATCTGCACCACGTAGGCACCAGCACCAAGCTCAGACGTGCTAATGTTAACGGCATACTCGCCACCATTCAATCGAAGAGATCCGTCCAACAGCGTGCGAACTACAATGCCGTTGGCATCGATCACACGGAGGACAACGGGCACCGTCTCACGCATACGGAAGGCAATGGTTGCAGCATCTCGTGCTGGATTCGGGAATACCTGGATTCGTGGTGCACCTTGACTGCTAAACTGCAGGACGGAGATGTTGCACGATCCTGCGGTGACAAATGGTGCCGATGAATCAACGGGTACAATGTCCAGGAACTGCAACGAATCCGATAAGTATCCCCTACCACTTGCTGTAATCGTAGTCGTACTGAACTCCGGTACGGTAACGACAAACTGGAACCGTGCTAGTTCGCCCCCTGCAACAGAATCCATTGCCGTTCCCACTAACTCAAGCGTTCCATGCTGAATCTCTTGTACGGACATTGCACTGGGCTTTGCCAGGAACGTCGTGCCAATGTACTTGAGCGAACGTGGGTCGTAGTTCACAGTGTAGGTGGCATTGAGTCCGTTCAACCAATAGGTCGTGCCATTGTACTCGGCCTTGATGTCGGCATCTATCATCAATGGAATCTCAATCGTGTCGCCTATCGTTCCACCAAGCGTGTCGACAACGAAGTGCGTCAATGCAGGTGCGGTCGCTACGTTTAACTCGGGAGCATAGCCGTATCCAGTGACGATGTTCGTATCGCGCGTGTCGCATGGACCAAGACTTAAGCCGATGACCGATGTATCGATGGACCGTTCACTACGTGGACAGAATCGTAACGTTACGACGGCACTATCTCCGGGTTGGACACTGTCGCCAAATGCCGGCACACTACTTACAACAGAGGTGTACATCGGCAGGTCCAGTAGTCCATCAATGGTGTTGGCTACATCACCGATGTTGTGGATGGTTACCGTACGGTCCACACATTCAAGAATCCGTACACTGTCAAAGGCCGTAGGCTGCTGAATCTGTATCTCGCTCTTGAAGGCAAGCACCGTTCCTTTATCGCCAACGGCAATGAGTTTGTATAAAATCACATCTTCGGTGTCGAAGTTGATACTGTCAACCGTCAACCGGCTATCAACACGATTGTTGGCAACGGTAACAAAGCGTAGATAGGCAAAGGCATTCAGCGAATCAATACCGCAGAAGTTCTTCAGCGTAATCGACTGTCCACCATACTGACTCGGTGTTGTAATCACACTTGGGAGATACTGAATTCCACCAGTCTTCGAAATGCACGTATTGCTAAGCAGTGGAGAGATCACATCGAGCAGTCGGAGTTGCGTACTGTCGAAATCAACGCGCATCATCACGTCGACAACCGATGCATCAATCACAATCGAGGAATGGATCGGCACAACCAACGTATCACAACTAACCATGCCAAACGTGTCAGGCAGCATTCTGGAAGGTTCAAATGAGAACGTTACACCACGCGGTTGCGCGAAGCCTTCGCCCTTAACCAGCACCGTTGTATCAGCCCCCTTACAGGGTTTGCTGTAATGAATCACCATTCGTGCTTCATAGATGCGAGGGGCACGTGGTCGCTGGCGGACTTCGATGCTGAACGTCGAACCAGGCCCAATCGTCACAGGGAATGCTGCAGGTTGTGTAACAACAAACACCCTGTCGTCTGGCAGGAACGTTACGGAATCAACCTGAACAGTATCCTGCGACGGGTTTACATCAAAGCTTGGAATCGTAACCTGCACCGTTCGTGCAACATTGCTCAACGTATCGATCACGCCGCTTGGGAACTGTATGCTCAAGGGGTAAGGGGCGAAGGTTAACGCCCTCTTGCCAATAAGGAACGTCTCTAGTTCCTTTGCCCAACGTGATCCATGTGCCTTGACGTGTAAGGCCGCTTGCACTTCTATGCTTGTGGAGTCGGCAGGAACGTTCGGACAGAACTCCAGCACCACCGTGTCGCGCATGCCGGGCGGTATCGTGTATGGCACAACACCGGTTGGTGAATACTTGGACGTCCACGTAAAGAACTGAGGTCTACCACCGGGAACCCCCGCCGTGTCGGTCCATATCGAGTCCACCGTCATATCAAACACTTGCGAGGCATTGAGCAACTCAATAAGCCGACGTGAACACTCGCATGGCCGCACATAGCCAAAGTTCACCAAGCTCAATGCACTCTCCAACTCGATGATGATACCGCGTCCGTTGAGATCACCTTCGCCCTTGACGGTACATGGTGAGCTGCTGTAGGCCGTGAGTTTTGCATTGTACGTTGCATCAGCTTGTGGCCGGAACTCAACGACTACGGCCAGTGAGTCACGTGGCTGAAGTGTAAGCGGTAGTGGTCGTGAGGTACTGACGATCGCAAAGCCAGGGCCAATCGTGAGACTGTCAAGGACGACTGGCAACGACGAGGTATTCTCGACAACCAAGGTTGCTTGACGGATGTCACCGGCTTCGACCGTACCGAACGCTGTGTACTGGGTGACGAAGATCTTTGGAGCCGCTGACGTGCCAATCATCTGCAGTGTCCATTCTTCTGAGTCAGCATCTCGATATCGGATGTAGGCACGATCGGCCCTGTCCTTTGTCACGTCTGCCGGTGTGTACTCAACCACCACGCAAAGCGAATCCCCCGCTGCTAGTGTTTGATTGGGAGGCAAGGATGGTGGATCGACCAACCGATACTTGCCGGTTGGATTATCGAACTGCAGATTGGATAGTTGCTGGGTCGACCCTGAGATGTTCACGATGCACACGGTATCCAGCCCACTTGCACATGCAATGACATTCTCCGTTTCCATCACCAGCGGTGAGAATCTAAAGCGTTGAAGGATGCCCTTGCCGGTAAGGGTAACACAGTCCACCGTATAACATCGGGTTTCGAAGAGACACAGTCTGTCTACATATCGGATGCTATCCGTTGGTCGGAACGTAACGGGGATGGTTGCCGTACCATTCGGCGGAACACGTCTGCCCGTACCACTGAGCAGGACGAAGCCATCGCCACGCTCAACATAGAGGGCTACGTTCAACTCATCGTCGGGCGAGAGATTGCGGATTACGGCATTGATCGTGCGGCTCTGGCCGACAATGACATTGCCAAAGTCAATCGTGTCGACTTCGAATTGAATGCGATTGTCAAGCCCCCTTCCAGTAAGCTTGATTGTCCGCTCGATTGTACAACCTCCAAGCTTTGTGCGAATGATGATGCTATCTGACTTCTGACCAGGTGATCGTGGTCTGAACCTGATGGCAATGGGGTCGTATCCAGTCTTTGGCTGCACAAGGAATGGAAGTTTGATCTTGTAGTGCGTCCAATCCGGAGGAACAATGATGGTGTCGATGGTCAGCGGTGTAAGCGTGAGGTTCGACCAGACGTAGTATGCTGGTGAGGAAAGTTGTCCTGGACACGTTGGTGAGAAATTCAACTTGTCAATACGACGTGTACCGCCTGGATCACGAATGGAGATTACTTCTTGTGTTCTGCCAATCATTACAAGCTCGGCGGGACGACTCTGACAACGGTCATTGCTGACGAGTCGGATGGTATCGATGTAGTCGTTCGTCGTATCACGGACAAAACACCGAACGGTAAGTGTGGTACACTGCCCGGGTGGGATTACCAATGGAAACGTAACGCCAACAACGCGATAGCCCTGTGGCTCGCGCGCATTCATGCTGGAGATCGTAATTGGTCGTGGCTGTCCAAGCTTGTCGGAAGTGTTGCAAATCGTAATTGTCGAGTCGATCGACGAGTATTCCTTGCATCCCACGAGCAAGGTGTCGAACGTTATCGAACTCCGACTATAGCTAAGCTCGGTCAGACGATTGAGCTTCATGACGATGAATCGCGTACGACCGCAGCGATCGGTGTTGCTCACCTGCAGGGTGTCGAGCATCGGACCGACGTTGGTTCCCCTAAATGTCACGGTAACGGTCTGTGGTACACCCTGCGTCAGAGTAATACGAGTTGGCGACACGCTAAACGATCCACTCTCGGGTCCGCGCATTCGCAGCGATACCTCGCTACCGCACACCGACGTGTCGACGATCTGGAACGTCCACGTCTTCACACTATCACAGAGTATGTCCTCCGTAATCTGATTCGGTGCCACCTGAAACGTAAGCGGAACCACACGATCGTTGTTCTGATTGCTTGCCTGTGCTCGCAATGCTCCCCAGTGATTGTGACCCGTAGCATCGCAAATGTCGTTGAGATTGTTCACCAACTCGTTGCAGCGGTGATAGCTTTCCAGACCAGCTTCGTTGCCGTTGAGTGATTTGTCCTTCCCACAGAGGATTTCCTGCGCAGTACGGACGCGACTCCAGATGCGCATCTCGTCCATGAATCCAAGCATGGTCCGATAGAGTGCCTGATTATCAGCCATGGCATTGCATCGTGCATACTGCGTGAGCAAGCCAGGGTTCTCAAGGGGCTTCAAATACGTTGTTGGATACGATGGATTCGAAACCGGTCCGGCAACCAGTGCACCGTTGATATAGACGGAAACGCTGGCCGTTGCACCATCAAACACGCCGGCAACGTGGACCCAGGTGTCGTAGTGACCAGAGAAGTCAGCGCGAGCAACGGTATTATCGGCAGCACCTAGTGATGTTGCTTCCGGACTCACCTCGAAACAGAGTTGATCGGTTTCGCTGATGTACATCACCCATACGTCGTTGTAATCAACGTTGGGTCCCCACAGTCCGCCCAGCGGCACTCTATACCCTGCCTGCCTCTCTACCTTTACCCACATCTCCACCGTGATGGCCTGCTGCCTTGGTTTGCTTACTTCGCCTGCCAGTTCGATGTACTGCGCATTGCGTCCTACCGAGTTGGTAAAACGGATTGCACGTTGTGTACAGGCTTTGCGGTTGTCGCATGCAGCCGGGTACTGCGCTTGCGCATGCATGACGCAGAAGAACAGCACGGCCAGCCATGCTAGAACGCGAGGTCGAGCGTCCATAAAGCTCCAATTCTCTAGAGTATGCCGACAGAAACCACGCAAGGTCATACGGGTTACAAGTCGATCACAAAATACGAACGACAGCTCTCTACTGCATGTTCCGATCTCGTGTTAGTTTGCATCAAACATCCGGAGGTGATATGAAGGTCATGCTACACGTTGGTGCACTGGTTCTATGTCTGCTCTTTCTCCAGCCCACGACGTCCACGGCACAGTCGCCAAAAGACTTTGCCGTTCGCGTTACGGCGCAAGTGACGGAAAGTCCAGCCCCTTCCATCACCCTAAAGTGGGATACTCATCCTGATCAGAAAACCATCATCATTCAGCGGAAGCTCGTCAACGCAACAAGCTTCGGGACTGATTTCGTAGCATCGTTGGACAGCGTCGCCACCGTGTGGACCGATACGGCTGTCGACGTTGGAGTGTCGTATGAGTATCGCATCATTCGCGATTGCATCCGTTTCTTGAAACCAGACTCGGCAATTCGCTGGTGGGGCTTTGGCTATATCAACTCTGGAATTCGCGTCGTTCCTGAACTTCGAAACCGCGTACTCGTACTCGTGGATTCTACGATGGAAGGTGCACTCTCGGCTGAGTTGACGCAGTATCAGGCCGACCTCGAAGCGGAGGGGTGGACGTCGACCATACGCTATGTTCCACGCGCAGAGGACTTCGATCCCGTAGCTGTCGGAAACGTCCGCCAGCTCATCAAGGACGAACTCGTTGCCGGCAAACGGGACGTCCAAGCCATCTTCCTTGTAGGCAGAGTTCCGATTCCATACAGTGGTGTGATTGCTCCCGACGGTCACCAGGATCACGTAGGTGCATGGCCTGCCGATGGTGTGTATGGCGATGACGGCGGATTCTACACGGACGGAACAGCCAACTATCCGAACAACAGCAGAACTGCGCAGAACAATGTTCCTGGTGACGGGAAGTTCGACCAAAGCACGTTCTCTTCGCAACTGGAAATTCCAGTCGGTCGCGTAGACTTCTTCAATCTGCCAGAGTTTCAGCAATCGGAAATCGAACTCCTCAAGGCTTACTTCAACAAGGCCCATCGATTCCGCACGGCACAATATCCTGTGATCCATAGTGCATATATCGACGATAACTTCGGCAGCTACGGCGAAGGTTTTGCAACAACGGCGTGGCGAACGTTTCAGTTGTGGGGATCGGATACATCAGTGCATGCAGCAGATTGGTTCGAGTCGCTTGCTGGACCAAACGTCTACCTCTGGGCATACGGATGCGGCGGTGGAACAGATATCAGTTGTGGTGGCGTGTGTACGACGAAGGACCTCGCCATAAAGCCCGTGAATGCTGTTCACACGCAACTATTCGGTAGCTACTTTGGCGATTGGAACACCAAGAACAACCTCCTTCGGTCGGCAATTGCAACCTCGCCTACAGCCATCACCTGTGCATGGGTCGGACGTCCTGCCTGGTATCTACAACGCATGGCACTTGGTGGCACCATTGGCGGTAGTCTCTTGCTCAGCCAGAACAACATGTCGAACGTTGGTGGACAAATGGGGGCTTTCATCCCGAACGTCATCTACTCGGGAACGGCAGCAGGCATTGCATCAGTTGGTGAACGAGGCATTCACATTGCACTCATGGGCGACCCAACGCTGCGTGCAATCATGCAGCCAGTCCCAGCAATGTTGTCAGCTCAAGCCACGATGCTCGAACAGAATCACATTCAGGTTTCCTGGAATGCTGTGCAGGGGGCTGATGGTTACGTGATAGCCCGGTCAACAGATGGAAAGAAGTTCAAACTTCTTACGTCCATACCTGTAGATGCATCGCCGTATATCGACTCGTTGATGCACGACGGCGAGGTTACCTATCGCGTCTATGCATGTGCCTTGCGGACAACGCATGCAGGAACGTACTACGACTTTGGCAAGCCGGCACAGACGTCGTTACAAGTAATGGATGTTGCCGAAACACCAACGCTTGCAGCAACTGTTCGCATTACACCACAACCAGCAATGGTATCGGCAAGTGCAATCATTACCGTGCCTCATGAAACAGCAATGCTTGGACTCACCCTGGTAGATCTGTCGGGAGCAACCGTATGGTCAGCCCACCGCAGCAACGTCGCTGCTGGCAGTCTGCAGATTGAACTTCCTGCACAAGGCCTCCCCTCCGGCCGGTATGCACTCAAGATCGAAACACTGCAAGGTGTAACTACCGTGTCCTACCTTGTTGTGCATTGACGTAACGCCAGATGGCGTACACAGGTATGCCACAGGCAACGATGATCAAGCCAGGCCAGGTATAATCTGGCTTGGCATAGAGTAGAACACCACAGATGCCCGATGCAATGATCACATAGGCACCGGGAACAAACGGATATCCAAAGGCCTTGATTGGTCGTACGGCATCTGGCTGCGTCTTTCGCAGCTTGAAGATGCCAAGGATCGACATCACATAGAAAATCAAAACGGCAAAGACAACGTAGTCGAGCAACTGACCGTACGAGCCACTCAGGCAGAGCAGACTAGCCCAGATTGCCTGGATCCAGAGTCCCGTACTAGGAACGCCATGTTGGTTAAGTGATGCTGCTCCCTTAAAGAACAGCTTGTCCGTAGCCATTGCCCAATAGGCCCGAGCTCCTGCAAGGATAAGACCGTTATTGCAACCAAACGTACTCACCATGATCAGCACGGCCATCACGATGGCACCGGAACTGCCAAGCAGACCTTCGGCAACGGCCGTACCCACTCTGTCCTTTGCAGCATGCATGATTGTCGCCGACGGACCTGTTGCTGATGCATCGCCGACGGGCAGCACGTTAAGGTAGGCCACGTTCGTCGTCAGATACAGCACCGTTACCAGGACCACACCATAGACCAGGCCGCGAGGGATGGTACGTTCGGCATTCTTGACTTCTCCAGCAATGAAGGTGATGTTGTTCCATGCATCGCTGGAAAAAATCGAACCAACCATCGCTGCGGCAATCATTGGGAGCAGCGTTGTGACCGACATGCTCGGTAGCGGCATCGAGAAATTGTCCGTTAGCATGGTGCCCATGACAAGTCCACCTACCGCAAGCAACACCACCGCCAACACCTTCGTTGAGGTAAACACATTCTGCACCAGCTTGCCAGTTCGAACACCCTTGGTATTGATAAACGTCAACAACACGATGCTAGCAATCGCCAGGAGCTGAGCGGCACTAATGGTTAGATGTAATCCATCGCCCCCTCCCAACTGCAGAACGATAACATCTTCACCAACTTGTGGTATAAGCACAGAGGTGAACTTGGCAAAGGCCATGGCTACGGCTGCGATGGTGCCGGTCTGGATAACGGTGAAGAGCGTCCAACCATAGAGGAAGCCGGCAAGCGGACCAAACGCTTCGCGCAGGTATACGTACTGTCCGCCTGCATGTGGCATCATCCCCGCAAGCTCGCCATACGATGATGCTGCGATAAGGGTTAGCAAGCCCGTGATGGCCCATACGGCCAACAAGAGCACTGGATGACCCACCTGACGGGCGATGTCGGCACTGACGATGAAGATGCCAGAACCAATCATCGATCCTGCAACGATCATTGTTGCATCAAGTGTACCGAGAGACTTGGTAAAGTTGCTCATCGAATGAAGTGTGCCCAGGCAACGTAGGCCAGGAAGACAGCCGAGACGATTGCCACGGCAGGACGTACGATGCGCAATGGAGCCCACGTCTTCCCTGCATTGACCTTACTATGATTGATGCCATAGAAGAAGTAGATCAAGCCACCGATGCACAGCCATGCAACAAGTCGTTCCCACGTTGCACCCGGAAGCGGGATCATCTGTGCCATGCACACGACGATGCCCCCTATCGGCACAAACGGCACCAGAGGTGTTTTGAATGGTCGTTCAATGTTTGGATGCGTCCGCCTTAGAATCAAGACGGCAGCGCACACCAAGACGAATGCCAGGAGAGTTCCGATCGACACGAGTTCCGAGAGCACGTTGATCGGGAATAGGCCCGCAATCGTCATTGCTACCACGCCCGTCAACACCGTCGAAAACACTGGCGTCTTGAACTTCGGATGAACCTTGCTAAAGATTGAAGGAAGCAAGCCATCGCGTGACATGGTGAAGAAGATGCGGGGCTGTCCCATGAGCATCACAAGAATCACGGAGCTCAAACCAGCAATGGCGCCAATCTTGATGAACGGCGAAAGCCAACCCAGCGCTGCCGTACCATCAGGAAGTCTAGTTGCATCAACTGCTACGGCAATTGGATCTGGTACATTAAGCATGGTGTAGGGTACGATACCCGTGAGTACAATCGTGACAAGGATGTACAGGACCGTGCAGATCGCCAGCGACGCAAGTATGCCGATGGGCATATCTCGTTTGGGATTCTTTGCTTCCTGTGCAGCGGTCGACACTGCATCAAAGCCGATGTAGGCAAAGAAGATTACGCCAGCAGCTCGAAAGATTCCGCTCCATCCAAACACACCGAACTCGCCTGTGTTCTCTGGAATGATCGGGATTGCACCATTGGGGTTAGCGAACCAGTTCTCCGGGTTCACATACTGGAAGCCGAAGATGATGAACAGGAGAATCACGACCAGCTTCACAAACACGATGATGTTGTTGAACGAAGCCGACTCCTTGATGCCGCGTACGAGCAGTACGGTAATGATACCAATCACCAGAACTGCCGGCAGGTTGATGATTGACGAGGTCGCGCTAAACCCCGTTGCAGGATCAAAACTCAACGGCGCCGCTCGTAATGCGTCGGGTATCGTGATGTGTAGATTCTTCTCGAGAAAGCTTACAGCATACCCGCTCCAGGCAACAGCCACGGTTGAGGATGCAAAGAGATATTCAATGATGAGGTCCCAGCCGATGATCCATGCGAACAGCTCGCCAATGGTAGCATAGGAGTAGGTGTAGGCACTACCCGCAATCGGCAGCATCGATGCAAACTCGGCATAGCACAAGCCAGCGAACGCACAGGCAATGGCACTGATGATGAAGGAAATCACCAAGGCAGGTCCGGCATACTGTGCCGCTGCTACACCAGTGATCGAAAAAATTCCTGCACCGATGATGGCGCCAATGCCAAGCGATGTAAGATTCAAAGCACCTAACGTTCGCTTCAGACCAGATGTCTCACCCGATGCATCGGCCTGCAGGTCTTCAATGCGCTTTCGTGTAAACAGCATTCGATGTTCCCCAGTTCATGAATACGTGATTGCCTTCTCTACCCGTCAAGCAAAGATAATTGCAGGATCATGCGATCCATCGTTGGTGGGACGACCAATTTAGATTCCAGTATCTTTGTCCGAATTTTCATTTAGGAGTTACTGATGGCACTTTCTGTTGGAGCAAAGGCTCCCGACTTTACCCTTCTCAATACCAACCTTGAACCTGTGAGCTTGTCGAGCTTTGCTGGTAAGCGTGTGCTGCTTGCATTCTTTCCTGCTGCCTTCACAGGCGTTTGTGAAGCAGAGCTTTGCAGATTCCAGGAATCGATGCAGCAACTCAACAACGCTGGCGTGCAGGTGCTGGCAGTGTCTGCCGACCTGCCTTGGTCGAACGGTGGCTTTGCTAAGGCAAACAATCTTTCCTTCCCGCTGCTTAGCGATTGGAAGATGGATGCCATCCGTGCATACGATGTGTCATGGGAAAACTTTGCTGGTATCGAGGGACTTACCCGCAGTGCACGAGCCACGTTTGTGATCGGTGCCGA
The DNA here is from genome assembly GCA_024103135.1 of Bradyrhizobiaceae bacterium. Classification (GTDB taxonomy): domain Bacteria; phylum Bacteroidota; class Ignavibacteria; order Kapaibacteriales; family Kapaibacteriaceae; genus OLB6. Next base: position 48,457 of record JAGFIZ010000051.1, read on the forward strand.
TGGTATGATCGAGTTCGTTGACGTAACAGAGAACCCTGGCATCGAACCAGACTACGCAGCCATCTTGGCCAAGGTCTAAGTCTGCCCCGATCGGTCGTTCACACTACACGGTGCGAACGTCATAGCAGAAAACGAAAAAGCCCGTCCACTTCTGGACGGGCTTTTTGTTTTTCCCCGCAAGGCCTCTTTATGCTGCATGCCTCGAGATCTACGGGAGCTATTGGTTCGGCTGATCCGTTTTACGGTGCCGACCATAGCGTCGCTCGGATTTTTTCTTCATTCCGAGCCGTGTTATCTCTTCCGAATCGTCACCGTACTGGGCAATGACTTGTCGTTTAGCACCGAGCACCAGCTCGTGGAAGGCTGCCTCCTCTTTGATTGCAGCACTCCTGGCTTTCACAACGGCAGCCATGGCTTCCTGTTCGGCCTTGAACGCATTATCCATCCTCTGCAAGGCTTCCCCCAACCGTTCGGCTGTGTATTCGCTATTGGCTGGGTTGTAGCCCTTCAACGCAAGAACGGCCGCCAGAATCTGACGGTCTTTCTTAAGTATGCGTTGAGATACCCTAGCGATTTTCTTTACAGCCATGGATGCGGATTCCCCGAAGCCAGCAGAAGTCAATTATGCTGCATGCCTATGCAGTTCCGTCGATTCGGAATCGACCACTGCGCAAACATATATGATTTCTGCTTAAGTCAAACATTTTTTTTTCGAGGCATAAGTCACATAACACCACGCATGATGTTGGGACGACATGGCGTAATTCTGTTCAGACAGGGCTGAACTGACTTTTACCACGTCTCAACTGTATCACGGAATGTCGATATTGACTATCCCCAAAACAAAAAAGCAGTACACGCTGGGCGTATACTGCTTCTTCAGTGTCAGTCTTATGAGCTTGGGGTCCTACCCCAACGCTGGCTTATTTATGCTTGTCTTGCTCGGCCTTTACGGCGTCTTGCAGGGTCTGCACAATTTCACGCCATTTTTCTGCTTCGGCACCCTTAAGCTGACCACGCTGCATGAGCGTAAACAGGTTCTGGGCCTGGTCCAGACGCATTTCGACTTCGATTACATCCTCGTCCTTCTTGCCGGCCTTGGTGGCAGCTTCGCTTGCCGTAGTGAGCACCTTGCGGGTGTCCAAGTAGGCATCGACTTCCGTACCACGGAGATCGACACCCTGAATGAACTGGGCAACGGCCTTAACGTCGGCTACCTTCATCTTTGGTGATAGCACGATTGGCTTCTGTGGTGCTGGAGAAAGGGAAGACGAATTGTTAGACTGTGCCTGTGTAGTGGCAACGATTCCAACGGCGAACATCAAGAGCATCAGGGCTCGAGTGATTGTGCGCTTCATTGCTGTCCTTACAATAGTTAGTGATGCGAGGAAACCCTCATTTAATGCATTGTTATGAGCCAATATAGGCCTTGTATTCTTCTGCATCCATCAGACTGTTGAGTTCTGCCGGATCGGTGAGTTCAATCTTAACAAGCCAACCTTCGCCGTATGGGTCGGAGTTGACAACTTCTGGACTGTCATTGACGGAATTCACGGCAACTAGTGTACCACCGACTGGAGAATAGAGGTCGGCAACGGTCTTAACTGCCTCGATCGAGCCAAATGAATCACCAGCACGGACGGCTGCCGATGCATCAGGAATGTCTACATACACAACGTCGCCAAGCTCGCTACAAGCATGTGCAGTAATGCCGACGGTGGCTGTGGTTCCGTCAACGAGGACCCATTCATGGTCCTTGGTATACTTCAGGTTCGATGGGAATTCCATACTATGCTTTCCAATCGTGAGTGTCTAAATATTTCGTGTCAAACATACCGGCAATAAAGTCTTTGTTGTCCATCATCTTGCGATGGAATGGTATGGTTGTGTGAATGCCTTCGATCACAAACTCGTCAAGGGCACGACGCATTCTTGCAATAGCCATGTCGCGAGTAGGAGCGTAGGTTATCAGCTTGGCCACCATGCTGTCGTAAAACTGTGGTATTACATAGCCCTGGTAGATGTGCGAGTCAACACGTACGCCAGGTCCTCCAGGAAAGTTCAAGCTTTCGATCTTACCTGGAGATGGCCGGAAGTCGTGGAATGGATCTTCGGCGTTGATACGACATTCAATGCTATGTAGTGTTGGTTCTTGCTGCTTGATGGAAAGCTTTTCACCCGAGGCCACGAGAAGTTGCTCACGGATCAGGTCGACGCCTACGGACAACTCCGTCACTGGATGTTCTACCTGGATACGCGTGTTCATCTCCATGAAGTAGAACTTGCGGTGTTTGTCTACAAGGAACTCAATGGTTCCGGCACCCACGTAGTTTACACTTTGGACACCACGTACGGCTGCTTCGCCCATGGCCTTACGCAACTCAGGCGTCATGATTGGCGATGGTGCTTCCTCGATAAGCTTTTGATGCCGACGCTGAATCGAACACTCGCGCTCGTTCAGGTGTATCACGTTCCCATGCATGTCGGCAAACACTTGAATCTCTACGTGACGTGGTTCTTCGATGAACTTCTCGATATACACGTCACCATTGCCAAACGAGGCTTCTGCTTCACCACGTGCGGTAGCATAGGCCCGGTCGAGCTCCGAAGCTTGCTCTACATATCGCATGCCCTTGCCACCACCACCGGCAACGGCCTTAAGCATAATGGGGTAGCCGACTTCTTCGGCAACAACCCGCGCCTGCTCGATGGTGGCTACAATGCCGTCGGAGCCAGGGACTACAGGTACGCCTGCAGCACGCATGGTTTCCTTGGCAACGCTCTTGTTACCCATCTGGAGGATGGCCGAAGGAGGCGGACCAACAAAGGTGAGATTGCTATCCTTACAGATCTCTGCAAAGGTTTCGTTCTCTGAGAGGAAGCCGTATCCTGGATGGATTGCATCAGCGTTAGTAACCTCTGCTGCTGCAATGATCGAGGGAATGTTCAGGTAGGAGAGCTTACCTTGTGGCGGACCAATGCAGACGGCTTCGTCGGCAAATCGCACGTGAAGCGACGGACGGTCGGCCTCGCTATACACTGCTACGGTTCGGATACCGAGCTCGCGTGCAGCACGTATGATGCGCAAGGCAATTTCGCCACGATTGGCGATGAGGAGTTTGGAAATCATCGGTCCAGCTAGTCTGGCTTGATGAGGAACATTGGCTGGTTGTATTCAACGGGCTGACTGTTTTCGACAAGAATCTTAACAATCGTGCCCGATACATCACTCTCAATCTCATTGAGCAACTTCATTGCTTCAACGATACACAACGTGTCGCCTGCCTGAACATGCTGTCCTACCGATACAAACGGATCAGCGTCAGGTGCTGGAGCCCGGTAAAACGTCCCCACAATCGGCGAATGCACGGTATGTGCCTGTTCCGTTGCCTCGGCTTCGGGCTTTGCTGCCGGCTGGGAGGGGGCTGCAGGTGACGCTGGAATCGGTGCCGGTGCGGCAGCCGGTGCATGTGGCATCGGTGCGATATACGTCTGCATTGGTGCAGCTGCCACCTGGGTCACCTGTTTTGCGAACTGGAGCTTTACGCCCTCTTCTTCGATGCTGAGCTCAGTAACGGAGCTTTCATCAAATAACTTCAACAGTCGCTTTAGATAGTTCAGATCCATGCTGTTTCCTCCATCCGCCTGAGCGGCTAGGTACGGGACTTGCCCGTGTTACTCTTTCACCCGATCAAGGTAGTTTCCTGTGGCCGTGTCCACCCGAATGAGATCACCTTCGTTCACGAAGAGAGGTACGCTAACCTGCGCACCAGTTTCTACCGTGGCCGGCTTCAGCACGTTGGTCGCTGTGTCGCCACGCACGCCTGGCTCGGTATGCTCTACTCGAAGGGTTACGTGTGGTGGTACGGTAAGGGTGACGACATTGCCTTCTTCGTCACGACCAATCTGCACTTCCATGCCTTCCTTCAGAAACTTCGCTCCATCGCCGACGAGGTCGGCCGGAACTGGGATCTGGTCATACGTGTTCGTGTCCATAAACATGAACAGGTCGGCATCACGATAGAGATACTGGAAGTTGTTGGTCTCAACCCGAACAAACTCAATGGTCTCGCCACTGCGGAAGCGCTCTTCCTTTAGCTTGCCTGTCTTGATCACGCGCATCTTCACCTGGTAAAATGCACGCAGGTTTCCTGGTGTACGATGGATGCTCTCCAAAACCACACAGAGCTCACCGTTGAATCGGATTACTGCGCCAATACGCAGGTCTGCTGTTGTTGCCATTCAGTTATGTTATTCGTGATAGTATCGAGGTCCCGACCGGATTCGAACCGATGTACGAGCTTTTGCAGAGCTCTGTATAGCCACTCTACCACGGGACCGGACCGCAAATATAGGAAGGTGGGATTTCTTAACCGTTAGGTGAAATGGCTGGAATTGGCAAAAACTGACGAAAAACGGGTCGAATTATGCACAAATCGAGGGCAAATCCTAAAAAACGGTCAATTTTCCCCCAAATCGAGAAACTTGGTACAAAAACAAAAAACCAGCCGTATTGGCTGGTTTTTTGTGTTTTTTCGACATTCATGAGGGTTCTCTGCATCGCAACCTCAGTACGGTCAACCCTAAGTTCGTTAACCGTGGTACTGGGTTCCCTACCTTACACCCCTTACACCTTGGTTACGACTAAGTAGGCACTACCAACATACCGCTTGCCCTTAGCCCCCTTCTTGATTGGTGGTGGGTTTACGGGGTCGGTTGAATTTGTGGCTTTCACGGTGATTCGTGAGCTGTTGACGCCATTGGTTTCCAAGTAAGCTTTGATGGCGTTACCGCGAGCAACCGAAATGGCAGCGGCTTGTGTTGCTGCCAGCTCTTCGTCTGGGTAGCATACCAGTTCGACATTGACGTTGGGGTTGAGCATCAGAGTGCGGGCAAGTTCGGACATATCGTCCTCTGTACCTTCCTTCAAATCGCTCTTCTTGAGATCGAATGGTGTTGGAGTGATCATGATCTTCCTGCCGACTTCGAGTGGACGTACAACGAAGTCCTTGCTGATCTCTGTGTACTTCGAAGAATTTGGCAGGACGATGCTAAACTCCTGCTTGAAGAAGCGTGGATCTTCAACGCGAACGGTATAGGTTGCTCCTGGCTTGAGCCCGGTGATAAGGAAGCCATCCTTTTCGTTTGCGCGGTGGCTTTGGCCAACCTTGCCACCACGAGCATCATAGACGCTGTAGGCAGCATCTACAGGATTAAGATTGTTGGCATTGAGGACGAATCCTGAGACGGTCACAACCGTGCCAATCGCACTCTGGGCTACCATGCGTGATGGAAGTACCTGCGTCATTGCAGCTACCAGCACGACAACAAACGTCAAACGTACAAGCTTGTGTAGGTTCTTCATGTTAGCGTCCTCCCCTGTTGTTTCCTCGACCGGATTGATTGTTCTGCGCCACCATAAAACGGACACTGCCATCTGCACATCCAAGGATGATGATCTCTGCATTGCTTGTAAGGTCAATCGACCAGACTTCGACGCCAACGTCTTGCGTGAGCAGGTTTTCGCCGGTTTCGATGTTCCACATCTTCACGGTCTTGTCAAGACTTGCACTTACGAGTGTGTTGTCTTCTGCAAACGAAACGTCCTGCACTAGCTCCGTATGGGCGTTGATCGTGCGAACAAGCTCGCCACTTGGCATCGACCAGATCTTGATCACGCCATTCTGATCACACGAAGCAAGGTACTTGCTGTCGAATGAATACAGGACGGATAGGACAGGTGCGAGATGACCGCGAAGCGTCATCAATGGTTCTTTCTTTGCAAAATCTGCAGACCAGATAACGATGGTACGGTCGTCCGAGCACGAAGCAATGTACTTGCCGTCGTAGCTATAGGCCACGTTATTCGTCTGCATGGAGTGACCACGCAGGGTCTTGATTTCGATTCCGAGGTCGGCATCCCAAAGCTTGACGGTCTTGTCAAACGATGTGCTTGCCACCACGTTGCTGCCTGCAACAGGACTGTAGTACACGCCAATCACTTCGGCAGTGTGGCCACGCAGTACCTGCTTCTGTGCACCGGTGGCGATGTCCCAGATCCGGATCGTGCGATCATTTGACGCACTGGCCAGATTCTTGTCGTCACCACTGAACGAGAGGTTGTTCACCTGCGCCGTGTGACCCGTAAGGGTGCGGATGATCTTGCCATCAGGTAACGACCAGAGCTTGATCGTCTCGTCGAGACTACAGGTTGCTACCATCGTGTTGTCGTCATTTACAAACACACCCAACACCTCGTCGGCATGGTTGCCCACAATCCGCGTGGTGTAATTGCGCTGTTGCGCCTGAAGTGTGCTCGCTCCAAGGAGAACGGCGACTGCAATCCAGACTGCAGCGCTAACCTTTCGAAACATGTGTTGACCCTTCAATGGATTATTGATTCTCTTACCCTCGTGCTTCGGCCTTTGCTTTTTGCCTAAGAGTCTGTGCAATCTCACGCAACTCCTTTGCCGTCCGCTTTGCCACGGCTTGTACCCGTTCTAATTCCTGGCCATGATTTTCATCCATCCCCGTACTACCTTGCCCCCTGCCCTGATCTGTGTTCTTATCTGTTGTTTCTGCAATTGCAAACCCCTCGTCCTGTTCCTCAACGCCGTGCTGCTTGAGGTATTCCTTGGCGCTTGCTACCGTAAGCCGCTCTTCCCGCAACAATCGCTGAATCGTTCGAAGTACGGCCAAATCCTTGGCAGTATAGATACGATTCCCAGCCCTGTTTTTCTGCGGTTTTAGTTGCGGAAACTCTCGCTCCCAATACCGTAAAACATGCTGTTCTTCACCTAGAATCTTACTTATCTCGGTGATCGAATGGTACAGTCGCTCAATTACGGACTTCATCAGTCCCGAATTATACGAAAAATCGCGCCTCACTCGTTGTTCCATTGCGTGAGAATTTCTACGTAAATGGAGCAATGCTAAGAGGTAGGGGGCTTTGGTTTACGTCGGTAGACCCCTGCATGGGCCGAAACATTCAACAAAACGCCAATGGCGATGGTGCTAAACAGCACACTGGAACCTCCATAGCTGATGAATGGCATGGGGAGTCCGGTTGTCGGTAGCAGTCCACAAGTCACCCCCGCATTGACGAAGGCATAGATGGCAATGGTCGTGGTGATGCCACCGGCGACGAGTCGACCGAAGGGGTCGGGTGCCTTTCGGGCGACCATGTACCCTCGCCACATGATGAGCACAAAGCACAAGATGATGAGGGTGATGCCGATGAATCCATACTCTTCACCAACGATGCTGAAGATGAAGTCGCCATACGACTCAGGAAGGAACCAATCGCGTTGTCTGCTCTGTCCTGGTCCTAGACCGGTGATCCCGCCGTTACCGAAGGCAATGAGTGCCTGGTTGCTTTGGTGGACGACGGCAGCATCGGCCTGAGAGCTACCGATGAAGGCCAGTAGGCGCTGCAACCGGTATTCTGCGCTGACGGCATAGATACTACCAGCGACTAAACCGATTGCGAGGATGACGCCAAGGTGGATGGGTCTCACGTCCCCCAGGAACATCATGGTAATCACAACAAAGAGTACAACGCTCGCCGTGGAGAGGTTTGGCTGCAAGGCAATGAGCAAACACACGGGGGCTGTCCATGCCATCACAGGGAGTACGGTCGACTTCCAGTTTCGTGTCTTGTCCTTAACGGTCGACAAGAGCACTGCACAATGCAACACCAGGGCATACTTGGCTAGTTCCGATGGTTGAAAGTTAATCGGACCAAGGTGAACCCACCGAGCAGCACCCTTGATTTGCGTACCGGTAAGCAGCACCAAGGCCAGGAAGCCAATGGCAACAAGGAGTATGCTGGTCGACGTGCGCTCCCAGAAACGATAGTCAAGCTTGGCAACGCCAATCATGAGGGCAATACCTAGCAGCACACGGATGGCATGGTTCCAGAACATTTGTTCGGACGAGCCAAACTTCACGGCTGCAAATGTGGCACTGGCACTATACACAAAGGCCACACTAAACATGAGCAAGGCCGCTACAGGGAGCAGAATGAACCAATCAATATGACCTTGTTCGGGTTGTTGTACAGTACTCACCGTGTTCACTGGAGGTTAGGAAGTTCAATTGCAAAGGTAGTACCTACTCCAGGTTGACTTTCCTTTACGTACAACTTTCCATGGTGGTACTCTTCGACAATACGCTTTGAGAGCGATAGGCCGAGTCCCCACCCTCGACGTTTGGTTGTGTATCCTGGCTGGAAGACGCGTTTCTTAAGTGCAGCACTCATTCCTTTGCCATTGTCGGTAACGAGAATGCGGATGCCTGCCTTGGTTTGCTGCACGCCAATGTCGATGCGACCATCCTGTCGTTCGATAGACTCAACGGCATTCTTAATCAAGTTCTCAATCACCCAGGCAAAGAGCTCGACAGAAATTGAGCATTGAATATCGCTATCCACCTCGCGTGTGATCGTGACGCGTCGGCCGAGTGCTGGCAAGCGAGTGTCGAAATACCGACAGGTCTTTTCAACGACGTCACCAAGGTTTACGGTCTCCAACTTCGGTAGCGACCCGATCTTGCTAAACCTATTTGCTATCACCTTCAGGCGCTCAACGTCCTGCTCCATCTCTCCGATGGTCCGTTCGGCCAATTGTTTGTCGGTAGAGCTTGATCGAAGAATTTCGAGCCAAGCCAGCAGACTCGACAATGGAGTACCAAGCTGATGGGCCGCCTCCTTGGCCATACCTACCCAGATGTTGCTCTCTTCGTTCCGGCGAATGGTACTGAAGGCAACGTAGCCAACGAGGATGAAGGCCGACACCATGAGGATCTCTACAACAGGCATGTACCGCAGTCGGCGTATCACGGCACTATTGGCAAAGAAGATCTTCTGAATCACCTTTCCGTCAGGCATCGTGATGACAAATGGTGGATGCTCTGCCTTCATTTCGGCGATGAGTCCCTGTAGGTAGACCCGTTGGTCTTCGACACTCTTGGTACTATCGAGATCTACGTTCAGCATGAACTGCTGAAACGGATAGATGGGCTGCTCGTCCCTACCGGTGATAATCACAGGGAAATGAATGCTGGAGTATGCATTCTCGAGATAGAAGAGCAGATCCTGATCGTTGCTTTCCTGTGCCGAACGTCCCAAGAGCTTCGCATAAAGGTCAACCGTGCGTTGCTCATTGAGTACAAGTTCGTCGACAATGGTCTTGGTGTAGAACAGCACGGTTGCCATAATCGACAAGCCGAAAATGATCAACACGGTTTTTATCTGTCGCTTCGATACGGTGATGAAACCGATGCGAACTTGGTCGACAGCAGATGGCGTTCGGATGTTCTTACTCATGATCGGACGACACCGAGCACTAGCTTCGCTGTATTTCGGTTAGCAGATGCTCGAGGGATACGGCGCGTTGTTCTTGTGTGCGAAGATTCTTGAGCATCACAGTATTCTCGTCAAGCTCGTCCTGCCCAAGAAGTATTGCCCACGTAGCCATTGTACGATCTGCGTCTTTCAACTGCGCTTTCCCGCTCTTACGTTGGAGATCGGTCATGGCAGCAATCCCTGCACGACGCAATCGCAGGGCAACAAGCTGTGCTGGTAGACGGGCTGCATCGGTCATGGCACAGACGTATACGTCGCATGATGGTACAGGTGCAAAGCCCCCTTCCATTTGCTCAATGAGCAATAGTAAACGGTCGACGCCGATGGAGAAGCCAACGGCTGGAATGTCCGAACCGCCTAACATGGAGAAGAGTGGATCGTACCGACCACCTCCGCATACGGTGTTCTGTGCACCTAGATGCGAGGTGGTAAACTCAAAGACGGTGTGCGAGTAATAGTCGAGTCCACGAACCAGTAAGGCATTACGCGTGTAGGCAATGCCAGCACTATCGAGCAGTGCCAACACTGCACCAAAATGGTCCTGACTTTCTGTATCAAGGTGATCCGTGAGAACGGGCGCTCCAGCAATGACGGTCTTATCGCCAGCGTCCTTACTATCCAGGACTCGCAAGGGATTCGTAGTAAGCCGACGCTGACTGTCGGCACTGAGTTGCTGAAGATTGTCCTGCAAGTACTCTACCAAACGCTGTCGGTACGATGCCCGTGATGCAGGCGAGCCCAAGGTGTTAATCTCAAGTGTTATTCCACTCGCCCCGCTACGTTGTAGTGCATCGGCACCAAGCATGATGACCTCGGCATCAGCCTCGGGATGTGGACTGCCAAGCAACTCTGCTCCGAACTGAAAGAACTGTCGGTAGCGACCTTTTTGAGGGCGTTCGTAGCGAAAGAGCGGACCCAGGTACCACAGGCGCGTGGTGGGCTTATGCCGAACCAGGTTGTGCTCGATGGCCGCGCGAACAATCGGTGCAGTCATCTCTGGACGCAACGTCAAGACGTCGCCTCCTCTGTCGGTAAACACATACATCTCCTTGCCAACGATGTCGGTGTTCTCCCCTACACCTCTGTTAAAGAGCTCTGCATGCTCTACTATGGGTGTGCGAAACTCTTCGTATCCAAACTGTGTGGCAACCTCTATCAAACAGCGTTCGACGCGCTGCCATGTACTAAGCTCCGACCCGAAGAGGTCGCGCATTCCGCGGACAACCTGATGCATGTTAGGCCTGGTCTTCTTCGTACGATGCAAAGAGTGCTAGCACGGCTTCGACTGTTGGGGCCGACGAGAGTTGATTCCGGAACGATTCCGACCCTACCATTCTCGAGATGCGGCTGAGTAGACGTAGGTGAACGCCTACATTGCCCTCAGTGCCAACAAGCATGAGAACGATCGAAACGGGTGCGTCGTCAAGTGCATCAAAATCAACTGGAGTTTGCAACGTAGCAAGGGCTGCAATGGATTTCCCAACGACGTTGGATTTTCCGTGCGGCAATGCAACGCCGTGTCCAATGCCGGTACTCATGAGCTTTTCGCGCTCGGTGATCACGCGCAGTAGCTCAGTGCTGTCTTGCACCGCACCTGTTGTTGCGATAGCGTCGACCAGTTTCTTCAACACTTGGTCCTTGCTCTCGGCTTGCATGCCCAAGATGATGCACGATGGTGCAAGTATGTCGGTGATTTTCATAGTCAGCGTAATTCAGTTTCTGTTATCAGTTTCCATCCCGCCAGTTGGACACCAGTGCTACGTAGCGTTCAAGTTCGCGTTGTGCTTTCTCTGATGTGTCTGCTTCCGACGTGATGTTGAACAATGCTTCTTCTCTATCTGGCACGAGCAACACTGTTGCTGAGCCGTCAAAAATCTTCACTCCATCAACAAGGAGTCGTTGTTTCCCTTCGCTATGCTCCATGGCTCGTCGCATGACGGTGCCCTTTGCTTCCCACGGACATGCCACGCCGCGCTGCACCAGGTGTCGCTTCGGCAAGGTCCTGTCCAGGTCGCTAATCACATATCCCGTCCGTGCAATCATCTCGAGTATTCTACACACGGTAAACATGCCGTCCGATGCACTTAGGAATTCGGGAAAAATAAAGCCGCCTCGCGTACCTCCAACGAAGAGAACGTTCTCGTCTCTCGTGGCTTCCATCATCCCGCCATGGGAGCTTCGAATACGGCGGACCTCGATGTCATGTCCAGCCGCAACCATTTCGATTTCCTGCGTTGCTTGTACTGGCACGGCAATTACGTATGGTTCGCGATCAACGTGTGTGTCGACGAACAGCTTGGTGATCATCGTAAGCAAACGCTGTGAGGTATACGAAATACCACGCTCGTCGATCAGGACCAAGCGTTCTGCTCCTGGATCGATCTTGATCCCAAGCTCATAACCGAGCGATTGCATGATGGATGCCGACTCGTCCAGACTTGCCTTGAGTGGATCTGCAGAACGTGTTGCATCCATGTAGTTGTTCATGGACAGCGATCGCACGTTCAATTCACCGAGAATCTGCGGTAGTACGGAAACGGCCAGACCAAACGAATAGTCAACCAGCAGATGAAAACGTCGCTGTGTAATCAGCTCACGATCGATCATACTCAGCACTCGATCGACGTACATACCTGTTGACCGTTCGGGGAAGCTTAGGCGTCCTACACTTGCTGGAGCTGCACGGCGGATATCTTCACCGTAGTAGTAGCGTTCGATGCTCTTTGTGGAAGAGATGGGTATGTCGCGTCCATCCTTACCAAAGAGTACAACATCGGCCTGTTCTGCATGCTTGGGAGAGCGGCGAACGTGGAATCCTGCAGCATACTTGCCGGAATTCATCTCCTGACGTGTTTGCGGTATCGACGTCGTCTGCAAGTCGCTCACGCTCACACCTACACTCATCAGTCCAGCCGTAATGGAACGCTTCATCATCCGAGAAACGTCATCGGCATCTCTGCTAGCTACAACGAGTGCTCCAGCTCCAAGGGCCGTACCAAGGGCAGCACCAAACTTGGCGCCAAAGTCTGGCGTGAGGTCAATGTTACTCAGTCCGGATATTCGGGCATCAGTAAACAACTCGCGTGACCAGCGTTCTTCTCGAACCAGGGATCTTGTTACCACAGCATCACTCTCCACGATTTTCCGAGGCCAGAGTTTAATATTCGACAGTAGCCGAGCACCATCGCCGATCACACATTCTTCGGCAACGATCACATTGTCCTGAATGGTTGCACCGTTGCCAATGACAACGTTGTTGCAAATCACATCGTTCGATAGCTCGGCATTATTCCCGATCGTGGTCCCATCCCACACCACGGCACCGATGAGCTTACTGCCGGCGCCGATGCTGACGTTATTGCCGAGTACACAATTAGCCACGTAGGCATCGGCACCAATCTGGACGTTATCACCAAGGACAACCAAACCATCAAGGTTGGCCGTCGGATGCAGGTCGAGATGACCACCACAGAATGAATTTTCACATGCCTCACCAGGGAGCTGGAGCTTGACGTTACCGGCAAGTACATCGGCATGAGCTAGCTGATACTCCGTGAGATTTCCGATATCCTTCCAATACCCGTTGGCGACGTAGCCAAACAGTGGTAACTCATTACGGAGCATCAGCGGAAAGAGGTCCTTGCTAAAGTCGAACTCCGTCTTTGCAGGAATCAGATCCAGCACTTCTGGCTCGAGGATGTAAATCCCTGTATTGATGGTATCACTAAATACTTCGCCCCATGAGGGTTTCTCAAGGAAGCGTGTGATACGTCCACTTGCGTCGGTCATGACAATCCCGTACTGCAACGGCTGTGCAACACGGGTGAGTACGATGGTGGCAAGCGCCTTGTTATCTGTGTGGAACTTGACTGCAGCCGAGATATCGAAATCGGTAAGCACATCACCGCTTATGATGATGAAGCGCTCACCCAATTTCTCTTGAGCATTCTTCACGGCACCAGCCGTACCGAAGTCGGCTTCGGCAGTGATGTACTCCATGCTGATGCCATGTCCGGCACCGTCCTTGAAGTAGTCGGTAATGTGCTCAGGCTGGAAATAGAGTACGCTGACCATGTTGGTGATGCCATGGTGTTTCAACAGGTCAACGATGTGATGCATCATGGGCTTGTTGGCAACGGGTACCATGGGCTTAGGGATCGACATCGTCAGCGGACGAAGTCGGGTCCCAAACCCTCCTGCCATGATTACTGCTTTTCGCATTGCGCGAAATTAGACCTCATCGTCGGAACGCAAGCGTTCAAGTACGCTAAAGTCTTCCAGAGTGGTGATATCACCGAATCCTGAGCCCCCTTTCACCAGCTCTCTGAGGAGTCTGCGCATAATCTTACCGCTGCGCGTTTTGGGTAGTGCTTCTGCAAAGCGAACATCGTCCGGCTTGGCGATATGGCCAATCTCGCGGCCAACATGCTCGCGTAAATCGTCCTTTAGCTTAACCAGGTTCGTGGCATTCTTCCCCATTTTCAATGTCACGAAGGCAACCAAGGCGTTACCCTTGATCTCGTCTGGACGTGCGATGACGGCTGCTTCGGCAACACGGGGATGACTCACCAGCGCACTTTCGATCTCGGCCGTGCCAAGGCGGTGTCCACTTACATTCACGACATCATCCACTCTACCGATAATCCAGACATTCCCTTCAGCATCAATCTTGGCACCGTCACCCGTGGCATACCAGCCATCGGGGACGTTCTCAGGTGGGAACTCCGACCAATAGGCGGCCTTGTACCGTGCATCATCGCCATACACGGTACGCAACATCCCTGGCCAAGGATGTTTGATCACGAGCAGACCCGTTTCGCCTGCCTTGCACTTTTTCCCATTTCGTGTGACAACCGCTGCCTGTATTCCTGGAAGTGGAAGTGTGGCGGCACCAGGGACTTGTCGGCTTGCCGTTAGCGTTCCCTTCGATTGCTTGCCCTCTCCTTCAAGCGGAACCGCCGAAATCATGATACCACCAGTTTCGGTTTGCCACCAGGTATCAACAACGGGACATCGCTTGTTACCGATCACACGATGATACCATCGCCATGCTTCGGGGTTGATGGGCTCGCCAACGCTGCCGAGCAATCGTAAGGACGACAAGTCATGCTTCGATGGCCATTCATCGCCCCATCGCATGAACGATCGTATAGCCGTGGGTGCTGTGTACAAGATTGTCACTCGATGACGGCTGATGATATCCCAGAACCTATCCGGTTGTGGATGATTTGGTGCGCCTTCGTACATCATGACGGTAGCACCCAGACTGAGTGGACCGTAGACGACGTAGCTGTGACCGGTAATCCAGCCTACATCGGCAGTGCAAAAGAACAGGTCGGTATCCTGCATATCGAATACGAGCTTTGTCGTATACGACACGTGTGTCAGGTAACCACCTGTTGTGTGCAGAATGCCCTTGGGCTTACCGGTACTACCACTGGTATAGAGAATGAACAAGGGATGTTCGGCGGGCAACTTGGCTGCCTTCGCCTGTGGTGATGCTGTGGCCATCACGTCATGCCACCAGAGGTCGCGCTTGGCCTTCATCTTTACCGATGCCGTCCCCCGCTTGAACACCACCATGTGTTTGAGTGTGGGAATTCGCTTTGCGGCCTTATCTGCCGTTACCTTCAACTCGACATCTTTACCACGACGGTAGGCCACGTCCTGCGTCACCAACACCACGGCACCACTATCGCTCATTCTATCAGCAAGTGCATCGGCACTAAAGCCACCAAACACCACGTTGTGTGTTGCGCCGATGCGAGCACAGGCCAACATGGCAATAGCAGCTTCCGGAACCATGCCCATGTAGATGCCAACAACGTTGCCCTTCTTGACGCCTAGGTTGCGCAACACATTGGCAAACCGGCACACCTGATCATGCAACTGTGCATAGGTGATGGTACGCGTTTCGAACGTCTCGCCCTCCCAAACGATAGCTGCCTTATGCTTGCGCGGTGAATCAACGTGTCTGTCTACACAGTTCACACTAGCATTGAGGTAGCCATCGGCAAACCATCGAGCGTGAGGATACTTCCATTGGAGCGTGGCATGGAAGGGGGCTTGCCAATCGAGTTCACGTGCTTGACGTGCCCAGAAGGATACTGGATCCCGATCAGCAGATTTTCTCAATGCATGGTAGGCAGCCGCTGTCATACGTCAGACTCCCAGGAAGAAACTAGGTGAGCGCTTTAACAATCTCCGAGATCTGCTTGAACTCCGGCGCATTGGCCGAACCAAGAATTTCAAAGAGGAGCGACTCGACGGTTGTGACAATCACGCCATGATGACGCATACGATTGACAGCCACCTGAATGTCGAACTCATGTCGGCTACTCACGGCATCGTGCACGAGAATTGGCTGTCGGCCCTGCGCCTTGATGTCGAGTACGGTCTGAAGAACACAGATGTGTGCTTCAATGCCAAAGCAAATCACGTAGTGACCCTGACTGCCAAGCACGGCGCCTTGGATGTCGGGGTGACCGCATGCAGAAAAGGTCATCTTCTCTAGTGGACGAAACTCACCAAGTGCTTCGGCAACAGGTGGGATTGTATGGCCAAGTCCTTTGCTGTATTGTTCGGTGACCATGATTGGCACACCGAGTATGCGCAGACCCTTGATCAGTGCAACAATACGCGGGGTTAATTCGGCATTCCTGAAAATGTGCGGCATCAGCCGCTCCTGAATGTCGATCGCTACTGCCATCACATGTGATCGATCTATATGCATAACGTCTCCTTGGTGGGTCGGGCAAACATACCAAACCTCACAGTGCTAGTTGGCTACTTCACGATCTGCGTCATGATCACCCCTGCCAAGGCAACAACACCACCGATCAAGAACATTGGTGTTGGCTGTGTGCCAAGGATAAGGAGGGCCAGGACAGTGGTAAACACTGGTTGCAAATTGTTGAAGACCGCTACGCGATGTGGATCCATCTTTGTCAATGCATAATACCAGAGTCCATAGCCAATGCCCGAGGTGATGATGCCAAGGTAGCCGAGTTGGAACCACAGGCTGGCACCAACAACGGGATCGGCAAGCAGCTCGAGACTCTGTGGTGTCGGGATGACCAACCACAGGGGTACATACCACAGAAAACCGACGAAGAAGGAAAGGGCAGTAGCGTAGATGGCCCCGTACTTCACCACCATGCGTCGACCCATCACGGTAAACAATCCCCACGATGCACTAGCAGCGAGTACCATGAGGTTTCCTAGGGTATGGTCAGCACGGACACTTGCACCTGTATCAAGCAGCACAATCACGGCACCGGCAATAGCAATGGCTACACCTGCAACTCGCTTCCTGCTTGGCCATGCCCGCAGACCCATGGCAAGGATCACGACGACAAATGCAGGGGTAAGTGCGTAAGCAAGTGCGGCATTAGGTGCAGTGGTAAACTTTACACCCCAGATAAAGCACAGTTGATTGATCGGCAGATTGATCAGGCCAAGGAGGGCCAGTCGTGGCCAATCCTTCCGATCGACCTTTGGAAGGGTCTTTCGTGCAAATCCATACCACAAACCATAGAAGGCAATGGTAAAGGCACCCCGCATGAATACCACCGTAGCTGGATGCATGAGCGTAGTTGCGCTCTTTGCTACCAGGTGCGTGCTACTCGCGATAAGCTGCTGTAGAATCAGCAGGAGGTAGATGCCCATGGTGTACTCGATGTCATGATGATGTACTCGTTAACGCATGGTAGTCCGTTGCATCAAGCATCCAAGGCCTGTTCAATGGCATGCAGCACTTCTGCTGCCTGATGGTGGTAGGCGACCTTATGTACACGGTTTGATGATTGTTGCATGGCATCGTAGGTGGCAGGTACCATGAGTTGATTCCATGCATCAACAATACTATGCGGCGTCAGCCCTTGGTTCACCAGAATCCCAGCTGGAATGCGCACAAGTTGCTCATGCAACGCTGGCAGGTCGGTAGCCAGCACAGGCAGACCGGCCATCAAGTATTCGAAGAGTTTATTGGGCAAGGCATAGCGGTAGCTCTCGCTGATTGGTTCAATCAAGCAGAGGCCGACATCTGCACTACACGTTATCGTATGCAAGGCATCGTACGGTACGGCATCATGCCAATGAACACGTGCACTGAGCCCACGCTCACGTGCCTGCTGCTGCAGTGCGGCGCGCGCCGGCCCGTCGCCGACTACGCATAGGTGCACGTCAGGGAGCGAATCCATTGCATCTAGGAATGGGACAATGCCTCGACCATGATGAACTACTCCTTGATACAATGCAACGCGGTCGGCATTAGATATGGAGAACGTCTCCCGTAGATAGTTGCTCACAACCCGCTCACGTAATGGTGGTGTGTTCAAGAGGATGTGAGGGGGCGTAGACAGTTGGAAGCGTTCGCGGACAATCTTGGCATCAAGGTAGCCGCTTACCAACACTTGATCAACGCGCCTGAGTAACCGTCGCTCATGCGCGGCTATGACACGTTGTTTCCACCCCTTGCCTTGCAGCGGTCCGAGTGAGAAATAGAACTCACGCATGTCGTACCACAACAGTGCTGAGCTCCGACGTGCAAGACGTGATGCCGCCTGAAGGGCAAAGAGGTCCATGCCAATAACCAGCGATGCCCTGGTCGAGATCGACGATGCAAATGCGTTGAACGATCTCCAGCGACGATATGCACTCCCGCCAGGGTCAGTCCACGTATGCATTCGAACGCCATCCATTGTCCCCGATGCAATGACCGTGACGTCGAATCCTGCGTCGACAAGTGAACGAGCCAGATTCAACGTGCGCGCATCATGATGCACGGCGTTCATGGCAACAAGGGTGATTGATCTAGCGTTTGCCATAGCCCCCTATCATCACTGCGTGCTCACCAGCTACAGGGCGTGGTGGAAGGTGCTGCGCAAGATGCCGCGTGCATCGAAGCGTTCTTTGAATTCAATCAAGCCCAAGGAGGGCGTCATCGGATCGGCTGACTTGGTGTCCTGCGACACACCGATGTCGACCCATTCATATCCCTGCTCTACGGCCCACCGACAGGTTTCATACATCACCAGGTAGATTGGCTTAAGGTGTTCGTACTCGTAGAGGAGCATGTTGTAAAAACAGAGAACAACCTTGCTGTTGGTCAAGAAGAGCAACGAGCCCGCAATGGGTTCGCCGCGGTGATAGACCAGATTCAGCCGGAGTTTGTCGGGCATTAACTCATGCAAACGCAACAGGTCTTCAAGCGAATGTGTTGCGCGAACGCCATGCCTGAGCTTGTTCTCGGTAAGGATCCTGTGGAATGTTGCGTAGTCGGTACTCTCCTTGATCTCGATTTCCTTCTCACGCAGAATCTTGCGTGTTGTCTTGCGAGCTGTAGCGTCGAAGCCCGACAAGAAGTCTGCACCACGCTTCAGGTCGATCGCATGCGAAATGTAGTGCAGTTCGAAATCGGCCTTCCGATACAGTTGTGCATACTCTACGTGTTGACTGTAGTTACGCGAGTAGATCAAGGGCGGTGGAATAAGGTAGGCATCCGAGTATCCCTCTTTCTGCAGATGCTCCAGACAGGCATCTACGATGCGCAGACAGCGTTCGAATGACGTGTCCATGGTGACGATGCCACCGTAGCTAGCACCAAGCGGACTCCAGAATTCGTTCTTCGCATTCCGTCCTCCAGGTACAACGCCAACAAGTCGGTCACCTTCACGAAACATCAAATGATCGAAGTCCCACTTACCTGAAGGATGGTAGTCTAGAAATCGTTGCAAATGGAACATCGTTCCATTGTTTGACTGCTCTACAAAATCATCCCACTCTTGTTTGAGTTCCGGACGATAGGGATGTACGGTGATCTTGCCTTTCATTGGGCTCTCGGTTGAACACCAATTTATGGAACATACATGTTGATATCTCTGCGAACCGTAGCTGTTGACAGACGCAGTCAAGATTCTATATTTGAACCAATCTTTTTTTCTTCACTATACCCGGGGGATTGTATGAAGATGTTTGTTTCAATCGTTGCAGTGGTTATGATGGCCTTTGCAGCGTCGACTACGGTTTCGGCACAGGAAGCTGCACCTAGCCAAGTGTGGGGTGTGGGTATTAATGGCGGACAGAATCTGGGCGCATACGCTTATTATGCTGTGTCATCCACGATTCACGTTGGCTCGGGCGTAGGGCTGAGCATTCAAGAAGGACAGAATGTATTCTATCTCGCACCATATGCAAAGTTCCTCTTCCCTTCGTCAGGCAACATCTATCCATTCCTGTTTGGTCAATTGCACCTGATGTTCGGTGATGCTTCCAACACCATGCTCAATATTGGTGGTGGTATGCAAGCATGGGTTGCACCACGCGTAGCAGTTTGGGGTGCCGTTGGCGTTCTGAACCTTGGTTTCGACCCAAGCTACACGATCTTTGGTCTGCTTAGCCCAGCCGTTGGTGTAGAGTACAACCTCTAATCAGCCAAGAGGTTGATCACCCGCTGAACATCGGCAGGTGTATCAACCGCTTGAAAGGTCGAGGTTGTGATGACACACTGAAACCGAGCACCTGATTCAAGCAACCGTAGTTGCTCTAAACGTTCAGCCTCCTCAAGTTTTGAGGGGGCTTTTTGTTTGTGTAGGCAGAGTGCTTGCCAGGTGTAGGCATAGAGGCCGATATGCTTCCACTCAGTGGCAATGGCAGCACGAGTGAAATACAGGGCTCTTCCGTCGGCCGTAACAGCTACCTTGACCACTGACGGCTCGGCCAGTTCACTAGCGTCGCGAATTGCCGTGATGGGCGTCGTAACATCACAATCACCCAATTGAATTCGGCCGACCATAGCATCGATGACCGTTGGATCGAGTAGTGGTTCGTCGCCCTGAATGTTGATCACAACCGTTGGCTGCAAGCCACGTTGGGTGATCACGGCATGACATCGATCGGTGCCACTTGGTATATCGGGGTCGGTAAGTTCCACGTCAGCCCCAAAGGCCGTGGCTACGTCGACAATGCGCTGATCATCAGTCGCAATAATGAGCTTGTCAAGTGTGGTTGCATCACTGGCTGCCTTCCATACCCGCTCAATCATGGGCTTCCCGGCAATGTCCACCAAGGGTTTGCCCGGCAATCGCGTTGATGCAAACCGTGCTGGAATTACACCAACGATCATCCTAACACGCGTGGTACTTTGAAAAAGGCTTCGTTATTGCTCGGGGCATTCTGTAAGGCCTGATCTGAAGGCAGGCATTCGCCCTCGACGTCGGGACGTACTCTGTTGACGGCACCTGAAACACTGGTAAGCGGTTCCACACCATCCAGATCTATACTGCCGATCCGGCCAATGTAGTCAACGATGCTGGAGAAATCCTTGGTGAAGGCTTCCAACTCTTCTTCGGTGAATCGTAGCCGTGCAAGTTCACTGAGCTTGCGTACTTCGTCAATGGTCATGGTGCAAAACTAACTGTTCGAGTATTGCAGCACGTACATCGACAACAATTCTCTGTTCCTCTGCTCTGTCTGCATTGTGCTGGACAGCAATCGGAGGCATCACGACCATCCGTACTGTTCCGCCCCTTACCCGCTTTGTCCGTGCAGGCAAGATCCTTGACGTGCCAATGAGTGCTACGGGACAGATGCTGGTACCTGATCGTACGGCAAGTGTGGCAAAGCCGCGTTTGAAGGATCCGAGTTCACCATCGTCACTACGAGTACCTTCAGGAAAGATCAGCACCGATGCCCCGTTGCGGATGTTCTGGGCCGTCTGATCAATGGCATCGTTGGCCTCGCGTGCGTTGGCACGATCGACGGCGATGAACGGACTCAACTTTAAACACCAGCCAAAGATGGGTATGCGCTCAAGCTCCCGCTTGTACATGATGCGCACGTTGTCGGGCAGATAGGCCAGGAGGACGGGAATGTCGAATAGCGATGCATGGTTCACGGCATAGATGTAGCGCTGGGTGACGGCGTTCGACGGTCGCGTCCCCACATACGAAACACTCACCGCTACTCCAGCCAAGCGAAGGAGCAGGCGTGACCAGGAGCGTGCATATCGGTAGAACACTGCCGGGTCTCGGAAGACTACCATGTGCGTGATGACGGCAATCGAGTACACCACCGTCACCAATGGTATGAGAACAAACACGTTGAACGTTCGCATATTCGCAAACCTCGCACCACAACACACATCAACCAAACGACACATAAAACAACACGCTATGCCTGGATTGGAAGATCTTGCCAAACTGCTCGGTACGGAACCGTCTGAAGCCCCTAAACAGAGTAAGAAGACGGGATACGACGGGAAGGTCGTCGTCCTCAAAGTGCGGGTAGAACAACGTCGCGGTAAAACGGTGACCATTGCCTGGGGCTTTCAGTCGAAACCAGCCGAACTGAATGCTCTACTTGCTGCGTGCAAGAAGAAACTCGGTGCGGGTGGACAGGTAACCGACAATGCGCTGGAGCTACAAGGCGATCATAAGGAACGTCTGCGTGAGTTCCTCAAAGCCGAAGGATATGCCATCCATAAGTAGTCAAACCACAGTGGTTTGACACTAGGGTAGGATCTTCGTTGGATTTGGGCCAACCACATACCTTGATCGAACCTCGCCGTTTGTCGACAGACGTAGAACCTCACCATCGGTCAAGTACGTACCGGCATTGCCGATGAACAAATCGCCTGTGCGTCCATCAAAGGCAATGCTATACCATGCTTGATCAAGCGATGTGTTGGTATGTGAAACAATCCTACGTGATATGGGACTTGTAAGGCCTATCACATCGACGCCGTTTGCATGAAGCACATACACATCGCCGCTGAGACTGTCTAACGACATTGTCGTTGGTGCTGTGAAGCGCCAATGGCTTACCACAGTGTCTGTGCGTGAGTCAATGACTACAACGCCCCCTTCCTGATCCGTTGCACTGGGGAGGTTGCGATAAGCGCACCATACGTGATGGCGTGCTGCGTCGGCGATGACTGCACCGGCGTTTGGTAGACTCTTGATGGTATCGATGGCATGCAGATCGCGCTGGTCCAACACAACCACGGTTCCTGCTCCGTCCTCCATGTGCCGTAGATCGCCAAGTCCACTGAGTGCTACATAGAGCTTACCGTCCGCTGCGCCGATACCTTCGGGTGCGGGTCCAACATGAACGCCAGCGACGGTAACTGCGCCACTTCTGATGTCGAACTCTGTTATGCTGTCGTCATTAAGATTCGTACACCACAACTTGCTTCCGCTATTGGCCAGACGGTATGGTTCCTTGTTATCTGGCAATGCAACAGATCCAAGGAACGTTCCAGTGGAGCGTTGAACAAAGGTGATCTTGCGAGAGGTGTTGACGGCAACACACAGTGTGTCCGAAACGGCAAGGAGGTCCGACGGCGTGTCGCCAATGGACCGTGCGTTAACAAACATCATGGCATCACGAACCACGTTGTCATTGGGCTGAATGTAGCTGAGCGTGGCATTGTTCTGTCGCCACTGCCCTTCACACAACACCCACATTCCTCCGGATGCAATGGTTCCTGAACCTGGTTCGGGAATCGTGGGCATCGGAATGCACGATGTGCAGACGAGGATCAGAACAGCGCCAATGATGACCTTCACTTCAGCACCTTCACAAGCATGGCCTCATGCGACGTTACCAACACGGCAATGAGCATGGTGGTTGCATAGTCGTCCGTTGAATACTCCGTGATGCCCTGTGGGACTGTCTTTGTTGCAACCAAGACTCCTGATGCATCGTAGATCTGCAAGCTGCCGGTACCGTCCTTTACCGAGACTTCGAGAGTTGTTGAGCGCGGGAGCACACGTACGGTGGTTGTTTCTGCAATGCGGACTGCGTGATGGACGACAATGACATCGAGGTCAAAACCAGAAAGCGTTGGATCGTAGTATGGGTGTGTGCGATTGTCCTTGATGATCTGCGTGACATCGTGAATACGCACATAACGAACACTATCAATACCCAACACCGATAGATCGAAGCTATCTCCCCCACTGATGGTTGGGTCAAACGGATCTTCACCACTTGTCGGTGTGCGGCCAGCGCAGCCCTCAAGCGTCATGCTATCAAACGGAACGCGAATCCAATGGATGCCGTCCTTGCTTACACTCACTTCACCCGGCTCGGCATACACCTTGTCGGTCGGCCCGATGAAGGCATTCTCGAACACCGTGAAGTCAACACCTGGCAGGTCCACAATCACATGATTTCGCAGACCAAGCACGATGGTGCCGTCAAGACCGATCGAGCATGTTTCACGAGCATCAATGGACGGTGTCTTGTTTGTTGCCTCGGGTGCTGGACCACGAAGAACATTTGCAGGAAAGAATGCTGGACCACGTCCAGTGGCTGGTCCGCTCCCTGGAGTAAAGTCAACCACCGTATCCATACACATGACCGTCACCTGCGCATCGACGCTAGACGTTGCAAGCAGGCATAGGGCAAGCATCATGAACAGTCGGATCATAGCACAAGCTCCGATACAAGACGCATCATGGTGCCCGGCATGGGGTAACCGCGCACTACGGCATACCGGACATCAAACAGGTTGTCGATGCGGAGTTGCAGATTCAACGTTGAGCTCCTTGCATGAATCGTTGTACCAAGAACAGCATTCACAAGGTGGTAGGGGGCTAGGAGACTCGTGGCTTCACCGCCGGCTTGCGCATAGCGGAAGCCCGTGTATGACCATTCGAGTCGTCCCATCACGTCAGTCTCTTTCCATTGCACATGTGCCGAGATCATCTCTGAAGGAACATACACGATTGGCGTACCATCAATCCCTGCCCTTCCGGAATAGTCACGAACGTCTTGCACGGTATAGCTCCACGATGCCGTGAATCTTTCGTTCCAGGCATGAGCCGTACTTCCAAATTCCAATCCAAGACTGCGAGCACTGCCGATGTTCATGGCGCTGGTGACCATGGGGCTTACCGGAACACTGACGATCAGATTGGTGAGCGTGGATGCAAACATGCTGGCATCCGCCACTAACCACTCGAATTGTCGCCAATGTATACCAATGGACGTCATCACCGTGCGCTCTGGCTTCAAGTGAATGTTGCCGTAGTTGAGGAAGTAGAGTTCGGAGAAGGCAGGCGGACGAAAGCCAGTCCCTAGGTGACCACGCAAGGTGAGTTGTGGACGGACCAGCCACGCTGCACCTACACCACCGGAGAGCGCGCCACCAACGTCACCATACACGTCGGCTCGTGCAGACGCAACGGCTGACACGTGTTCTGACTGCCACTCGGCACGATAGCCGAGACCGATTTGCTGACGATGCACATAGTCTCCCGCCTCGGCTTGTAGGAACGTACCTCGCAGGTCTGCAAAGCCATACTGTGCCTTGATCGTATGGTTGATGGTTGTGGAGTGAACATGCATTGTCGCATACCCAGCACAATCACGAGCAAGGAATCGAGCGTCAATACCACTGGTGCCGGTGATGGTCGCGTCAGGATCGGCATAGCGTTGATCCAAGTACCGCATCGCCACATCAGCACGAAGCGTAAGCGCCGAGGTGTTAACGATTGCTCTCCCTGCTGTACCAAGTACGTCCACCTCATCAAACGCTGCTCGTGTTTGTGGAATGACATCGGGGACAACGGCGCCCGGGACGCCTCTTGAAGTTTGTCGTGCAATCATGGTTAGTCGTGTGCTATGTGGACCCTCTGCACGAACGAACATACTTGCACTGCGTACCGAACCATTCTTTCTGTTGATTGGAATCAGCGTACCGTCAACTTCCTGTTCGTACTCATAGGATCCATCGGAAGCATACATCTCTGCACCGCCACCAACGGCAAACTCGTCGGCATTCCATGCGCCTACCAAAGCCCCCTTCCAGCTATTGAACGAAGCACTGCTGGCTTGAAGACGCAGGCCCGTTTGTGGAATGCCAAGGCGAATGTCAACGCATCCCGTCATCGCATTTGCACCATTCACAGCACCTAACGCGCCACGTTGAACATCAATGCGCTTGATCATTGCCATTGGGATCGTTGCAACATCGACCATTCCGGACTGCACGGTGTTGAGTTGGATACCATCCAACAGGACAAGCGTCTGTGCCGCAGAACCACCACGCACGGAGACAGCAGCGAGTCCGCCCAGACCACCATACTGCCGCACAAACAATCCCGGCACGTCACTCAACGATTCTTGAAGTTGGTAGGGGGCTTTGGCACGCAGCTCCTGAGCTGTGAGCACCGTACGATCTATTGCCGAACGTGCAAGGTCGATGGTATCTGCCGTAGCCGTAACCTCGACCGGTGGCTTGACGATACCGCGCGACGTATCGGCGTCCTGTGCAGACGTCAGTCCGGCAAAAGCCATGATCAAGAACACTAGTGTAGGTATCCGCCAGCGGTGCATATCGGTGCAAACTACGGTAGGGATCACGTACTAAAGT
The DNA here is from genome assembly GCA_024103135.1 of Bradyrhizobiaceae bacterium. Lineage (GTDB taxonomy): Bacteria > Bacteroidota > Ignavibacteria > Kapaibacteriales > Kapaibacteriaceae > OLB6. The sequence goes on from JAGFIZ010000051.1 coordinate 74,202, forward strand.
TTACTGTATGAATTTCGGTGTTTCTGACTGAAATTGCTTGGTCGGGGGTAACAATCATTTTCACAATTGGAGGATCGGATGAAGAAAGTCCTTAAATGGGTCCTGCTTGCTGTACTCGTTGTGGTGGTTATCGCAGGTGGCTTTGCTGCCTACATTGCCATGTCTGGCATGCCAACGTACGATACACAGAAAATCAACCTCAAGGTTGAGGCGACACCAGAACGTGTAGCACATGGTAGAGATCTTGCCATGTCACTTTGTGCTGCGTGCCACCTGAATCAAAACACTGGTGTGCTGAGTGGTACCCAAATGCTGGACATGCCTGAAGCATTTGGTACTGCATACTCGAAGAACATCACACAACATCCGACCAAGGGCATTGGGAAGTGGACGGATGGCGACATTGCCTGGTTATTGCGAACAGGCATCCATCCACACACCGGTTCATACGTCCCACCATGGATGATCAAGCTTCCTCGCATGTCTGATGAAGACCTGTATTCCATCATTGCATGGTTGCGGAGCGACGATCCGCTGCTCGCACCATCGGCTGCGGACAACGTGCCAAGTGAACCAACCTTCCTTGCAAAGATGCTTGTGCACATGGTGTTCAAGCCTTACGACTATCCAAGTAAACCAATACCACAACCCGACACGACCAACACCACGCAGTACGGCAAGTACCTTGTTACAGCAGTGTATGATTGCTATGGATGTCACCTGAATGACTTTGCCGACCAGGATGCCAATGATCCAGAGAAGAGTAAAGGATATTGCGCTGGTGGTAACGCCATGAAGGATGCAGCAGGCAACACCGTACATAGTGCCAACATCACACCAGATAAGGCAACGGGTATCGGATCGTGGTCACGTGATGAATTTGTGCAGACAATGAAGTCAGGCATTACACCAAAAGGACACGTCATGCGCTTCCCTATGGGCCGTATGACGAAGCTCAGCGACCATGCACTGGGAAGTATGTACGACTACTTGCACACCATACCAGCAATCTCCCATGCTGTTGAACGTGCCGCTCCAACTGGTCCATGGAAATCGCAAGGCGAGAAACTCTTCGATAAGTATGCCTGCTCCACCTGTCACTCAAAGACCGGGAAGGGACATGCAAACCTCCTTGCAGCAAACTCCAAGTATCCTGCCGATAGTGTGTTGTATGATGTGATCAGAAACCCACTTCGGTATAACCCTGACTCCTACATGCCACACTTCGGGACCACCATCCCCGATGCAGACCTTGCCGTACTAGCTCAACATGTTCGCACGCTATGCAACAAGTAGTAGGAGCGGGTAAGGGTAAAGACAACGGGTAAAGACAACGGGCAAAGACAAGGGACAAGGGGCTAGGTACCTGCTTGGTGCTTTACTGATTGCACATTGATTGTTCTAAAAGGCCTCGGCGAATGTGACGTACAGACCTGTACCCCACTCGCTGAGGCCTATGTCTATGCGCCCTATCAAGCCCCCTTCCGAATCCAGATAGGCACGCAATCCAGCTCCGCCTGATACCTTGGTATGAGCAAAGCGGTGCGCACCAACACTTGGTGCTACGTCGCCAACACCAAGGAACACAGCAGCACCAACTACCCAGAAGAGTTTCGTCCGCATTTCGATCTGTGCTGCAATAGCCGATCTGTCTACATACCTGCCTGCGAGCATTCCACGCATGCGATCGGAACCACCGTAGGTTGGCATATCGTAGAACGGTGCATCACCAAAGGTTGCATCCCATACAACCTGTCCACCCAGCACTGTTGGATGATCACCGATATAGAATCCGTAGAACTTTCGCAGGTCGACGAAGCATCGTGTGTAATCGAACGTACTACCTAATGCATTCAGGTAGCGTACAGTTCGAACTTCCGCATACTCATTCTTTGCCGTGAAGTATGGGTTATCTCGATTGTCGAATGTGAGTACCATTCCTAGGCCGACGCCCGTACCACCATTCCAACCGGTGGGAGGCGCAGAAGGAGCAGGAGGCAGAACGTCGGACTGCATCATCGAATTCAGGTAGTCAAAGCGAGCACCTACCGAAAGGCCTTGTCCTTCATCCGTTTGGACGATGCGATGCAGGTACGACAACTCCGTTCGCACGTAGTCCGGTCTAAACCACACCTCGTTGTCTTGCAAGGAGTACGGTCCGAGTCCGTAGAACCTATACGGCATTCGCTCATACGAAACCACGCCACTCACCTTGGAGCGAAGTCTGTTGAAGTAGAGATCAAATTTTGCTGCAGCTTTAAACTGCTGAAGCTGTGTAACAGCAAGACCCAGACTCAGCGTACTTGCTCGTCTGTTCATCACTTGCCGGTCATCAAGATGCATGGTCAACGCGCCAGCCACACCAAGCTTGATCTTCGTCTCAGGCGCGTAGGACAGGTACGGTACACCCGCAAGACCAATCTTGTCCGCACTATCCTGTGACTCTTGCGCTCTCGCGCTACCACTCCAGGCAACGCACCACCACAGGCATGCACATGCAACACGTCGGACCCATACAAGTGACGAATCCCGACACCCTATCCCCTTCTGCATCGTGCAAGTTACGGTACCAGAACCAGAGGGAGATGCAGAAGTGGATGGACGAGCGTAATCGGTTTACAAGCCACACGACTACTACTGTCCTCGATGCCGTTACGACTCTGTCCGCTTGTGCTGCCGGCCTAGCATCATTGGGTAGGCGTGAAACAAAGCTGGAAAGATTGCATCCATCGACTCTTCGGCGCCGCGAGTAGAACCAGGCAATGCAAGAATGATGGTGTTGCCGATAACACCAGCAACACTGCGACTAAGCATGGAATAGGGTGTTCGTTCCTGACCAAATGACCTAATGGCCTCCTCCACACCTGGCAACGTCCTCTCGAGAATTGGCAAGACTGCCTCTGGCGTTCTGTCTCGCGGCGACAATCCAGTTCCACCAGTGATTATGACAAGTTGCGCACCTTTGCTGCAAAGATCGAGTACCGTCTTGACAATAATCGACTCTTCGTCTGGAACGATTCCGTAGTGAAAAACCTCGACTCCGTGACTTGTGAGCTTGTCCTTTATCGCCTTTCCCGAACTGTCCTCTTTAACACCACTCGAGACAGAATCCGAACTAACGACAACTGCAGCCATCAGGCCGACGGGTGGAGTGTCAGCAAAGGACGTCTTGCCGCCTTTCTTCTTGACCAACTGCACATCGGTGATCTTCAGGTGCTTGTCGATTGGTTTGAGCATGTCATACATGGTTAGTGCTGCAATCATCGCACCATGCATTGCTTCGACTTCTACACCCGTTCGATAGATCGCCGCAACCTCTACGTCAATGTCGATGGTCAAGTCGGTTAACCGATAGTCAACGGAACAGTGTTGTAACGGAATTGGATGACAATCTGGAATGACATTACTGGTATGCTTCACCGCAAGCATTGCAGACGCTCTAGCAAACTCCAATACATTTCCTTTTGGAACAGTATGTTCGACAATGGCTCGAATGGTGTCAGGAGTGCTTGCAACGACCGTTGCACGGGCATGAGCACGTCTGTGAGTCACGATCTTTCTTGTAATGTCTACCATAGCACTACCTCATGCTCCTTTGTTTTTCTTCCAGATTGAGCTTCCTGCATCTTTCAGTTCCTTGCCCCAAATCGGTACTGTTTTTTTTATCAACTCTACTAGTTCATGAACTGATTCTTGGGCTGCCTTGCGATGAGGTGAACTTGACATTACGACAAGTGATATTCCACCAACCGGGACAAGCCCAAGACTATGTAGCACGTGAAGACAGGTTAACCCGTACTTCCCGATCAAATACTCACGGGCTTCACTTATTGCTTCGACTGCCATTGTTGAATATGCAGAGTACTCAATCGACGTTGTCACGCCATTCTCGTCAACGTCCGATCTCACTTGTCCAAGGAAAAGACTATGTGCGCCAATTCCCGTCTTCCTTGAATGGGCATCGATCATGTGCGCTATATGATCGGCAGTAATCGGGCCGTCTACGAAATATTTGTCAGTCTTCATGCGAGCATCCCCTTGCTTTGATTTCAGCATTTAACGCTGGGATGCCACCGATAAGGCTCGCGCACCGTCCTTCAGGGTAGCGCTTGCTATAGTCTTTGCAAGCCGTGGCGCTTCTCTTACCCTGCGCACACCCGAACACCACGACCTTGTTGAGGTGATCTCTATTACCATCGTTCACACTCTCCATCAGCAATGTGTTCTCCCAGAGTGATCGTGGTTGTTCTATCACTTGTCGTACATCCACTAGAACGGCCTCTCCGTCATCTAGTAGCTGGAGTGCCTCACGTGGAGTGACGTGATCAACCTCCAGCTCTGTTCCGAGCTGTTTACTTTCAACTATATGCTGTTTCTCGACGACGTGATGAGTCTTCGGCAAGGCAAGGTCAAACTGATTGTTACCAAGCAGGTCAAAGGCGGACAATACGCCTGTCCGAGGTTTACCAATCCCTGCGAGCAGCTTAATCGTCTCCAGTGCCATGTAGCAGCCGACAATGCCCGTTACTGGGCCTAAGACACCATCAAGTGAGCATGCAACACTGCCTCGGGAACTGCCAACCGGAAACGCTGCACGGAAGTCTCCATCGTCGGCAGTAAACACAGCTAACTGAGCCGACCCACGATAGATAGAGCCATACACCAATGGTGTATGAGTTTCACAGCATACGTCGTTCAACAGTAACGTTGCTTCGATATCGTCGGTTGCATCGAGTACAACATCAGCATCGGAAATCAAGGTCCTAACAGTAGACTCACTTATGCGTTCCGCGACGGACCTAACTCGTACGTCAGGATAGCGGCACTCAAGCTCACGGGCTGCAGCAGCCACCTTATGTTGTCCAACATCTCGTATGTCAAACAGCAATTGTCTGTGAAGATTTGAAACTCCTACAACATCGTGATCAACCAAGGTGAGTCGGCCGACACCTGCTGCAGCTAGATACTGCGAAGCCGGACATCCTAGGCCACCCATCCCGACAATGACAACATGCGCGTTGAGTAGCTTTAACTGCCCCTCCTCTCCAAAGCCAGGCAGAGAAGTCTGAGCCATGTATCGTAGTTCATCCATACTATCCACCAGAAAATGGAGGGAGCAAGGCGATTTCACACTCCCCTTCAATGATGTGTTCTGGTCCCACGATGACTCTGTTCACCGCAACAGCAAAATCCACTAAACCGAATGCTGGTTGGAGTGATTGGACTGATTGACGCAGTTGCTTGACCGTTTCTACCCTAGGTACCGACATCATCGGCTCGCCATGAATTTCGGCAAGTTGGGCAAAGAGCATTACCGTTAACATAGACTGGCTAGCACTTGTTGATAATCTTCAGGTGTATTCACATTCGTAAATGGTGAAGACTCGAAATCTGGGCATGAGTCCACACTGATCACATGTACCTTGCTCGACTCCAGCAGCTCAGCAAAGGATTGGATCACCACGTCCACTGAGAATAGAACACCATTTCTCAGCCGGCTACTGTATGCTGCAAGCATTGGTTGAACTCTCCCATGTGCGAAAGGAGCAACCACTTCGATATCATCTTCAGATACGTGAATATTGCCAAGATGCGACGTTACCCACTGTAAGTGTGATGGGCGGACGAATGGCATGTCACATGCTATAGGCACGTACCAACTATAGTCGAACATCCGCATCGCAGTCGCCAGCGCCTGCACTGGCCCCTTACCAGGATTGTCATCATCAATATGCGGAACATCGTCCGGAGCTACATCAGATCTACCACCCACAACCACAGCGGGAAGGTTGGCTCCGGCTGATGCTTGCAATACTCGTTGAATCATAGTTGTTCCACCTACTGTTAAGTGCGCTTTGTTCACCCCCATGCGAGAGCTAGTGCCACCAGCCAGTACAACCACAATGACTTGATCGCTCATGAGATGAACAACTTGATTGACGCAACCAGTAACACACAAGCAAGTACCCTACGCAGTATCGTCGGGCTGTACCACCGTGCACCGATGTAGGCACCAACGATGCCGGCAGGGATAGTAACACCAACCACAGAAAGTACGCTAACGTCAGTGACCAATGCAGCGTTCCATGCTCCAGCCAAGCCAGCCATCGAGTTCACAACGATATAGAGTGAGCTGATGATTGCCGTCTGCTTTGCAGTGCTCCACGAAAGCAAGATGAGAGCTGGCGAAAGCAGTACGCCGCCACCAATTCCGAGGATGCCCGACAGCAGTCCGATCACTGCACTAAGAGCCATGAGCATCCACCACGGTGGGGTTCTGACTACTTCGGTATTGCTTGGTTGTCTCCAGAACATACGCAAAGCAGCAAACACAAGCACAACGCCAAGCATTGGACGATATACTCCATCTTGTACGTCAATCGTCCCGCCGATGTAGGCAAACGGCACCGAAGCTGCCAGTAGAACCCCAAGCATCTTCCATGGAATTGGTTGCATCCGACCAAATTGAATGAATGCTGACGAGGCAACAAAGCAGTTCAGAATGAGTGCAATGGTTCTTGACTCGGAATGAGGAATCCCGACTGTAGCCATCACGGCTAAATACGCGCTGGCTCCACCATGTCCCACACTGGCATACAACAAAGCAGCAATGGGCATAAGGACAAGCAATAGCAGCAGTACATTCGAATCCATGATGTTCAGCTCCAGAGGTCAACAAGTTCATGAACGCTTACCACTGTTCCGGCATTCACCTCCGTATCCTCAGCTTCGATAACGATCAAGCAGTTAGCGTCTGCAAAAGAGGTGAGTTTGTAGGATTCTTGATCAGGAAGGGGCTCCACACCACGTGGACCCAAACGCCCCTTCAGAAATGTTTTCAAACCAAGCTTAGTCTTGACAGATCCAAGAATCGGCGCCATACTACTGCGGAAACCCACGGGAGTCATTCCCGATAGCGTCCTGATGCATGGCACAACATACTCGTAGAAACACGTGAGGACTGACGCAGGATTGCCAGGCAGACCAAAGACAATACCACCTTCGTGTGTCCCAAAGAACAGTGGCTTGCCAGGCCGTTGCATTACCTTGTGAAACTGCTTGCTCACACCCAACGATGAGAGTGCTGTTGGTACATAGTCATAATCACCAACTGAAACACCGCCAGTAACCAACAACACGTCGCAATTCATGAGTGCTTCTTGGAGCGTTGAGCTGATCGCTGATTCATCATCCTTCACATGAACGACAAAGGCTGGTTCAATCCTCCCATCCAACAGTGCTGCTGTTAGCATGTAGCCATTGCTATCGTATATCGCACCTGGCGCAAGCGGCTCCGGTGGTTGGGTTAGTTCATTGCCAGTAATGACGATGCCTATCGAAGGAGGTGCAATACAGGTCACCTCGGATATCCCAACAGATGCGAGTAGACCAATTGCAGCCGGCGTCAGCTTAGATCCTGCCTTGAGGATTACCTCACCCTCCTTGCATTGAGAGCCGCGCGTACGAACATTGCTCCCCTGTTCAATGTTATCAGGATCGAGGACGATGCTTCCAATAGTACACGTCACATCCTCCTGCATAATCACGGTATCCGTACCAGCCGGCAACTCGGCTCCAGTCAGAATTCGAACGCAACTACCATCGCCAACTGATCCCACATAAGGCATACCAGCAACGGAACTACCTACAATTGATATGTGAGTCTCGTTGATTGATGTGGCTTTAAATGCATAACCATCAACTGCCGACTGATGGAATGGCGGACTGTTTGTCGGGCTCTGTACATCTGCAGAAACGATACAACCTACGAGGCTGAGCAGTGGTCCATGCACAGTTGCTCGAGGCGAACTACACTCAATTACGCGTTCAAGTGCTTCTTCAACCCTTACTGCACTCATTATCCACCTATTGAAATCATGCTTCTATTCCGAATCGCAGTCGGGTCAACGTCTAGTGCGACCCTTGAGAACTGACCACCTTGTACCTTATGCTTTCCTGAAAGCGCTGCCTGCACGACATCATCGAGCCCCTGCCCTGACAGATAGGCGGTTAGGAGATCGTACTCATCGTTACTAAACAAGCAGTTCTTCAGGTATCCATCAGCAGTTAGTCTCAAACGGTTGCAGCCATCACAAAACGGTCGACTCATCGTGGTGATCACGGCAAATGACCCAGCGGATTTCTCAACGCAATACTTTTTTGATGTGTCTGTAGGTGAATCAGCAAGCTTGGTAATCGCAAAGCGCTCACTTACGGTCCGTATGACATCGTCGTGGGTTACTACCACAGACCTATCCCACCCGTTACCAGTAAAGGGCATGTACTCGATGAATCGTACATGTACAGGCAGATGTTCAGTTAGTCCAACAAAGGCGTTGATTTCTGAGTCGTTGATTCCTTTCAATAGCACGACGTTTAGCTTAACACGAATGCCTCTTTCCAGGAGCATGTGAATGTTGCTCATTACTCGATGGAAAACGTCCCGAGCTGTGATCGTTTTAAATGTCGCTCGTGATAGGGAGTCAAGACTGATATTGATGGAATGAATGCCTGCATCAACGATATGAGAGAGTACCCTGTGTACTAACATGCCATTCGTGGTCATGGTTAGCTCAACGTTCAACGCTGACAGTCCACCCATAATGTCTGCGATGTCCTTTCTCGCCAACGGTTCACCACCAGTCAGTCGAATCTTGTTGACACCGTTGGAAACAAAGTATGATGCTATGCCTACAACATCATTTGCCGACATAACTCTGTTGTTTTGACAGTTTTGCATCCGATCAGCCGGCATGCAATAGACACATCGCATGTTGCACTGCTCAGTCAGAGAGATTCGCAGGTAGGTATGCTCGCGTCCAAACCGGTCAACTAGGGTCATTGCTCTCGTTTTGTTACTGATGATCGTTCGAGTTTCAGCACTGGTTGAATGAATTGTTCGATCGCTACTTCGGCGATGTCCGCCAACGACTGGTAATACTCGGAATGATTTTTCTCGGCTAGGCCACGGTGTATCGCTCTTACAAAGTCGGACAGGTGCTCGTCCAAAAACGTGGCAATGGCATCGATTGTAACCGACCGCTGCTCAGTTGTACGGGCATACTCAGCCATGGCACAGAGGATGGCCGTGAATTCGAGCTCGTGCATCAAAGAATCCGGTGATTCACCTGGTTTGGCAACAACTCCAAACGCACGATAAAATGCACTGACGTCGGGAACAGCATCAAACCGAAGCATCGTATGACTTTCAGTAACAGGCACCGCCCCGCGAAGGAAAATCTCCATATACGTTCGACGTAGCTTTTCGTCGTCGAGCATTTGAAGTACGGTGTGCAGTTTGCTTCGTGTTTTGGTGTCTAGTGATGATGAATCCAGGAGACCGAGGGCAAGACTGCGGACTCTACTTGTTGCTTGTTCATCTGGATAAGCAAATCCCGAACTTGATATTCTCAGAAGATCTGCTGCGATAGTCAGTGCAATGGACTTCATTCTGCGCCATCCTCAGGGTTGAAGAATCAAATCTGACCACTGTGCCCAGTGCTTCCTACTGCCAACGTTCTGCTGTTTACCGTTCCAAACAGCGAATCCAACTTTAGTGCGGCCTTCAATGGTTGGCCGCATTGCATCCTGGTTATTGATTGGTATCACGATACAGACTGTCCACATTCCGTTCTTCCACGAGCCCCATCCTACGGCCAATTGCCTTTCGCTCGTAGTATACGTTCCATAGCCTTCGGCTCTAGCCTCTTCTACGGGTTGTTTGCGTTTGATTGACGAGACTGGATTGTGAGCTGCAGTTCCTGGAAGAATGTTCGGACTCTGTACGGCGATCATTTCTGCCGGCACGTCTTTTGCAAACACTCTCACTGTCCGGTCCAGGTCACTTTCTCTCGTAGGATAATAGTCGACCCAGATGTTTGGATAAGCATCAACAATGTCCCTAAACCCGGTCTCACAGTCGGCCTGCCAGACCCCTTTCCAGTGTACAATGTGGACTGGAGTGCTTGTATGTCCCATCATCGGACTGGGCAGGTCAACTTTACCAACGGGAAGTTGGACAGCAACTTGATCGCAAAAAACATCCGAGTCAATCGTCACATCCTTAGTCTCGTCGGCCCATTGCAGTCTGAATGCTACCCACGATGAGTCGTGAATACTCTTGACGTACATTGTATCAACGGAAGGTTCCGTCAGCATTGGTGCTACCATATTCTGGTTGGTGACCGGGACGGCTACTTGCGTAGCAGCATCCCATACATTCGATTCAACATTTCGAACATCAATCGAGCCCTCTACTCTTGAGGAAGAAATCGATATTTCAGATGCATCCCATTGAGGTGCAGCAGATGCATTTGTTTTTGACTTCTTGTTTGATTTGGGCTTGCTATTCTGAGCATGTGCTTCAGGTTGCACAAGAGCAATGCCTACAAGTAACACAGGAAGAATGCGAACTATTTGGCGGAACATATCAACCCTTGAATTACGGTGTATTGTGACGGTAGGTAGCGAGCTTCTCATCGCGATATGGCCTAACAAAGGGTGTTTCCGTGTAAGGAACTCTGACTAACTCGTCACCCTTCTCGTTGTATCCAACCGTGTATGTATCAAATGCCTGGTATGAGTGAATGATGTACGGCGTGTTACCGAACAGAAGGAAAGCGGCGAGCAATTCTTTATCGTCCTTCATGTTCTTGTACGTCTCGATGGTTTCGTCTACGTTAGGCCCAAACATCTGGTATAGGAAATCCTTTGGCACGTGGATGGGCGGCACGTAGTATACGTTGGGCTGTGTGCCAAACTGCGGATAGAGAGGTAGAGCAACCTTTTTTACATGGACAAGCATGTCCAAAGGATTATCCTTGCGTATCTGGTCTGGTTGTCCCAGGAAGCCCTGCATACGAATCTTTCCAATGCAGGTCGTTACACAACGTGGCTGCTGCCCCTGCTCAATCAGTGGATAGCAGCCGATACACTTTTCAGAAACGCGTGTAACCATGTTGAAGAATGTCTTCTTGTACGGACATGCTTTAACGCATTCACGATATCCTCTACACCTGGACTGATCAATCAACACAATGCCGTCTTCTTCCCTTTTATAGATAGCCTTACGTGGACAGGCAGCCAGGCAAGCAGGATAGGAACAGTGGTTGCAGATCCGCGCCAAATAGAACATCCACACATCATGAATACCGTTGAAGAATGCACCTTTCTCCATTGTCCCAAGGACTTCGTCCTCTCCAATGTTCGGAAAGGCATAGTCACGTTCTTCCGGACGCCACCCTTTGATTCTACCGTCTTCCTCCGTTGCCTCAAAGACCGTAAGCCCCTTGTATTCGCCTGTCTTTGAATCCCACACCTGATCCTTCATCTCTTTCATGAGATTCACATCCCACTTTAGCGGGTAGCTTCCGTATGGTTTTGTCTCGACATTGTTGAAGAAGATTGTTTCCTCACCTCTTCCTGACGTCCACGTGGTTTTGCATGCTACCGTACAGGTCTGACAGGCAATGCACTTATTTGTATCGAATACATAGGCAATCTGCTTCTTGGGTTTCGCATCCTCGAGTGGATACTCCATTTCTCGCTTGAGTTGCCAATTGTTTACAGTAGCCATGGGTGATTCTTTCTTTGAATGTTATTGCTTCGATACGAACTGACCGTTGAGGTACGTCTTGAAGTCTTCATCCTCGTACGTTGGCCGAATGTGCTTTTGCGCACCTTCCCACACACCGACTCCATCAGCTCCACCTTTTTCTGCAAGCGTTATCTTCACAAATGCCTCGCGTGGATTGCCTGTTGCACCATGTACGTCGAGTTCGAATCCCTTGTCGATACCTTGGCCGATGTTGTTCTTTCTGACAAGCGAGTCCGTTAGCAGCGTTGGTTTGAGCCAGGCGCGTGTACAGCTCTGGTGAGAACCATTGCGGAAAAGTGCTTGATAGTTTGTTACTGGGTTCTTGGCGAGGCCAGTCGGATTTTCCTTCATTCCCTTAACCGACCCGAATGTTGCGCCGTAGGCATTGTGCCACATTCGTGTGACACCTCTAGGCGTTCCTGGGTAGTAGCGTGCACGTGCACGCAATCTGGACAGCTCGTATTCGGGTGAATCCTTCTTTGCCTGCCACCCGCGAAATGGCCTGTCATCTGGATCGGCATCTATCCAAACGTAGTCTCCATCATCTATGTTCAGGTCACGCGCATCCTGTGGATTGATGTCGACGTACAGTTCCGACACGTACGGTTTGCGTGGATCCTTCCGGTGTATGTCGCCAAACGGACCAAACCACACGGCAATGATATCGGTGTCCACCGGCATCGTGTGCGCACCATGCCTAAACTTCGGTGTATGGAAGATAAACCGATATCCATCATCCTTTGCCGCTAGTGGATGCTTCGTAGTTCGAAGCTCGGACCATGGTTTGACAACGTTACGCGCTTGCCGCGTGTCAGTACGCAGATCCGACGATGCCACACCATAGTGTTCAGGTGGCTTTGGATTGATGGAGGGGTGAGCCTTGCCGACAATGACGTTTGGCTCAAAGAAAGTGGAATCGATTGGTTCCCTGAACACAACCATGTTCTCACCAGCTTCCAGAAACTCTGGCTCGTCTCTGTAGAATTCAAGTCTTCCAGACTTTGTATACCATTGTTTCTGTTCAATTGTTTGCTCGTACCCTGCATACTTTGGATAGGTACGTGTCATCATCAAGGCTGGAATGCCCTTCTTTGCTTGCTCCTCCAATTCAAGGAAGTTGTATCCTTTGGCTACAGGGCTTTCGTCCAAAACTCGTTGTAGATAGATGTCGGTTCGCTTCTGTCCAACAAAGGCGAAGTAGTCTTTGAATCGTTGATCACCTGTAATATCGCCGAAGGCAGAGGCGATGCCGGCAATGACTTCAATATCACCCTGCGTATCAAAGATCCTCGGCAGTGGTGTTCTTGGATACACATACAGGAATGGATTGGTCACCGACATGGTGATGTCGGGATGCTTGAATTCCGCCCAACTATCAACGGCAAAGACGATGTCGGCATACTCACAGGATCCTGTCCACCACCATTCCGAAACACCGATGAACTCAACCTTGGGATAGACATTAACTACGTTATCGTAGTGACCTTTCGAGTTTGCCAACAGGGAGTTTCCGTTAGATACCATTACGCTCTTAGTTGGCGTAGGCATGTGAGTAGCACCTGTGAGGTTCTTGTCGCCCATTCGGAGAATTCGATCTCCATTGTTGAAGAAGTGTGCCGACTCGTAGCTGAAGTACTTCTTAATTGTGGAGTTCTTCAAGGGGTCTAACTGAACATTAAACGGGTCTTCCGTGATGTAGTGTCCTAGACCACTGAAGTAAGCAGCACGGTAGTTACCTGCATAGCTACCTACGTTTCCACCAATCTTTCCAATGTTGCCTGTCAAGGAAGCAAGGAAGAAAATTGCTCTGTCCTTTAGGTCGTTGTTGAAGAATTGGTTCGGCCCCATGCCCATGGCAAACAGCGTTTTACCATTGTTCTTGGCAATCTCACGGGCTACTGATTGAATACCATCAGCTGGGGCCCACGTCATCTCTGCTACCGTTGCCGGATCGAAGTTTTGTATGACGTATTCCTTCATGAGATCGAAAACTGGTCGAACTTTGATAGACTCACCGTTGACAAGTCGAACGGTGAATGTTCCTTCAAGCGCAGGATCAATGCCCCGTTCACTCATGGCACTGCCATAGTCATCTCGAGTGATGACTTCCGGCTGGTTCTTCTTTGAGTCCCACACGACAAAGTCACCCCATTCCTTCATCATTGCTTCGGACACAAAGGCCTCGCCTTGCTGAAGGGGGCTCTGTGGCTTAGTGCCATTCTTTAGCACCTTGAGATACTTTGAGACATCCTTCTTCTGGTAGTCTTCGATGATGTCTGTTGGCTTGAGCAGCATGTTGTTATCGAGCCGCACAAGGAATGGCAAGTCCGTGTAGTTTTTTACAAATGGGATATCAACAAGACCTTCGTTAATGATCACGTTGGCAAAGCCAAGTGCAAGGGCTGGGGTGACGCCCGGCCTGCACACTAGTAGATTATCGGCCTTGTTGGCTGTGGCACTATACTCACATGCAATCACCGTTACCTTAGCCCCCTTCATCCTTGCTTCGGTCAACCAGTGTGCATCTGGCATCTTGGTGGTAATCCAGTTCATTCCCCAAACAAGGATGTGGTTTGCATGCTCAACGCATGCAAGGTCGAAGTCGACCGTCTGTGTGCCCGTTACCATTGGATGCCCGGGTGGCAAGTCCGTATGCCATGCATAGCTATCCCAGCACCGAGCACCCTTTGCCTCTGATGGTGCTGTCTTGTTCAAATAAGCGTCGTACAAGGCAAGCGAATTCGCAAATCGATTCATGGCGAAGATTCGCGTAATGCCAAGCGCAGCCATACCGCCACGGAATTTCAGTGTTTGTACGCCATGATGTTTTGTCGCTTCGACCATCAGCGGATCATAGCCCTGTTCGAGGAGCTTCTTGCTGCCCTCCTCTCCATTGTATGTCTGGGCAATATTGGCAAGAGCCAGTGCAGCGAACTTGTAAGCGTCGGACCACTTCAGTTTGACAAAGCCTTCCTTTCCACGCTGCATATATTGTTCTGGAATTCTCCCATCGCTAAGTCTAGGCATACCGGCTAGAATCCACTTGTAGTATCCTTCACGAATCATTGGGTACTTGGCACGCCGATCGCCATAGAATCTTCGTGTGAGTGCAAGCCCCTTCTGGCAGCAACGTGGTTCCCAACGCGCAGAAGCCTGGTTGCCATAGACATCAGTGGCTTTATTGAATGCATAGCTTGGTGCAATGCGCACCATCGAACCATTTTTCACATGGGCTTTGAGCAGGCAGTTGTGCGTGTCATTCGGGGCGCACAAGAAGGTAAACTCATTGTCGTATGACCAAAGATCACGATAGACATGCTCCCAACCCCGATCGGGATATGACGCCAGTGGATTATCGATCTGGACCGGATCAAAGAAGAGTAGAGATCGGCCAAACGATCCGATTGAAGCCGATGAGAGCAGCACTGCGCCTGCACCTGCAAAGGTGGTCTTCCTTAGGAAGGATCTGCGAGAGTTGTCGTGGTTGTTACTCATTCTATTGCTCCGTGTAGCACGAGTGCCGTTATTGATTCGTGGAGCAAACCTATTTGAGTGACTGGACGTGAAAGCTGACTTATGTCGCCTTACAATGTGATTTATACCACACTTTTCAACTCTATCGCATCAACCCAATGAAAGGGGCATTTTCAAAAGGACGCACAATGATCATCACATACCCCCACGTACACACGTCCGCCGGAGAAACAACGTTGCGAAGAGCAGTGAATTCCGCAGTTGGTACAATAGCACTTGCTCCAACCTGCACGGATACACCTCCTCCAAGTTTTACGCCTGCCGTTAAATCAACCTCCGTACCTAGGTATTGAGCACGACTTCCATTGTTGTTAACAATGTTGACTTGAGACTGAAATCCATGCACACTCGCCGCAACAAACAGTGAAGAATCGATGGTTTGATGTAACCTTATAAATGCGTCAACGAGCCCTACACTTCTTTCATGGCGACCACCCACATAGAACATATCCATGTATCCATTGTGAGCATGATTGGTACCGAACAACGGCGAGTATGCGCGTTGTTCACTATTGTCAGTCATGTTGTTACCGCTGATTAGTTCGGAACCAATTGACGCATGAAGCTGAGAGTGTTGTCCAGTTTGTACCTTCCATGAACACTGCACACCAACGTTGTATGCACTCACTGGCAACAACCCTTCACCAACACCAAACTGGTAGTATGCAAACAACTGTGGGGTGAAGGAACCGAGAGACATGGAAAGATTTGAGAGGCCAACAGTGTGCATGTATCGTATTGTCCGTCGCATGGTGGCAGAGTCAACGGCATCGTTGTGTTCTACGCCGTTGCCCCAATACAATGCACTAATGTTGTGGATGCGTGAATGATTGTTCAACCAAACCAGCGTTCCCGTACGATACTGACTCTTCGTAGTGAACGCTTGCTCCGTCAGACTTTCATTGCTTACGTTATAAGCCCCCCCAACGTGCGCCTTGAAGGTATTGCTCTCATACCTAAACAAGAGCAGTTCATGTGAGCGTGCCTGCAACGACCAATCACCACTTCCGAAGAATCTTCGATTGTCATAGTTCAGTTCCATACGGCCTGCTTTCAAACTCAGACTGTCAATCAGCGGAATCGTGAACCAGGCTTCGTGAACTGAAAGGTTTTCATCAGAAGTATTCTGCTGAGGAGTGGCACCCCAAATGCGCACGTCTTGTACACTTGCAAACACGTTCACGGAACCCGTTGAATACCTTGCCTGAAACCGAACCCGCTGTCCTAAGAAGATAGCAGGTGCTGCATCCTTGCTAATTGGGGAACCATATCCACTTCGAAACTCGCCGCGGCCAACATACTGACCGGACAGAGACACCTGACACATTGCTCGTGGCGGCAGCAGCAACATTCCACATACGGCCAACGCCGCATACAAACCGTTTACCAGCTTCGAATGATTCATGCTGGCAACCTAGCAGTTGCGTAGGCATAGCATCGTTATGTACAATCACGTTGGGTTGTGATTGTTCTCACAAATGATAGGGGGCTTGGTAGTTAATCTACGAGACCAGCCTGATCGAATAGTCGATCGCGATCCAGAATTACAATTCGCTTGCCTTCCAAGGCGATAATCTTATCACTGTTTAGTTCAGAAAGCATCTTCGTTGCAGTTTCACGAACTGTTCCCGCAAGGTCGGCAATGTCTTGTCTGCTTAAGACTACCGCAAGCGTCTTGCCATCTTCCTCGTAACCGAATTTTTCCTGCAACAGCAACAAGGCCTCGGCTACCCGCTCACGAACTGTTCGAAGCGTTAATCGTGATATGCGGTACTCTGCATTGCGTAAAGCATCTGACAGCAGGGTCATCATCGACATCGTCAGGTCATGATTGACACTCATGAGTCGGAGTAACACGGACTCGGGAAGGTGGCAGACCTTGACGTCGTCTATTGCCACTGCCGATGCCTGATAAACATCCCGGCCAAGAAAAGCTCGATAGCCGATCACCTCTCCCCTCATGGCAAATCGCGTAATCTGCTCGTTTCCAAAATCATCAAGTTGGGTGAGCTTAACCTTCCCACTTAGAATACAGAACATTCCGTTTGGTCGAGTTCCTGCCCGAAAGATCACTTCTCCTTTTCGGTATGGAATGACTGTTTTCTGCTCTTCAATCTCGACCAATTCGCCGTGAGTGAGGGTACAGAGCAAACTACCTTGGAATGCACCACATTCTTCACAGTGCACTGTTGAATGATGACCTCTCTTCATGGCATGCACGACTACTTGAAAATCGTAACCCGTGAGTACAAACCTAACGAATGCTTAGTCAGTTGTTTCCAACAATGATAACTGATCGTAACACTGCACCACTCATGGCAACACAATACCGCACCATGCAAACACAACATGTTGGTGCCAGTGCCTTGCATACTCCATCCATGCCTTTTCAATACGTTCCCCGTCACCCCTGCGAAAGTGTCGTCACCCCCGCGAAAGTGTCGTCACCCCCGCGAAAGTGGGGGCCTAGGGAAAAGCGTTCTGGGTCCCCGCTTTCGCGGGGAAGACGAATGAAGAGCGCTGGGTCCCACGTAAGCCAGTCACCCCCGCGAAAGCGGGGGGCCTAGGGAAAAACGTTCTGGGTCCCCGCTTACGCAGAGACGACGAATGAAAAGTGCTGGGTCCCCGCTTACGCAGGGACGACGAATGAAGAGTACTGGGTCCCTGCTTACGCAGGGAAGACGAATGAAGAGTTCTGGGTCCTGGGTCCCCGCTTTCGCGGGGATGACGACCGTTTAGTTCTGGGTCCCCGCTTCCGCGGGGATGACGGTACAAAAAGCAAAACCCTCAAATGCATGTGCACATGAGGGTTTTGAGTAAAGGACCTGGCAACTACCTACTCTCCCACACCAGTTCAGGTGCAGTACCATCGGCACGACGGGGCTTAACGACTCTGTTCGGAATGGGAAGAGGTGTGACCCCCGCG
>JAGFIZ010000054.1 GCA_024103135.1 Bradyrhizobiaceae bacterium
CCCGACCAGGTACTTGTAAGCTCTGCCGTTAGAACACGTAACACAGCATCAGAGTTTATTCGTGCCTTTGAGATCGAGGAAGATCAGGTTGTGTATACGAAGGACCTTTATCTCTGTAGTGTGGACGAGATGCTCGACCAGATTGCCTGGCTATCTGTACCAGAGTCAAAGACCATCCTCGTCGTTGGTCACAACCCAACGGTATCGCATCTAGTCCAACAACTTTGCGAGAACACGTCAGGGGGCTTGGTAGACAGCATGCAAACCTGCAGTCTCGCCGTCATCGAGTTCCCCGATTCCACAGAGTGGAAGAATCTGCGTTCTGGTACACTCCTACACTATCTCACCCCATCGCTGAAGTGTGGGACCTAACGAAGGACGTTGTTAGTTCGAAAGAGCTACGCTGGAGTTACTAGTGCTTCCCAGAAGCTGTGTAGTCATCGCGTGACTATAAACCGAGCAGAACCTTGGAAGGCGGGACATGAAACGGTAGCAATAACTAAACCTGGCGGTAATCCGGATATGTCGTGAGTGATGCATGTCTGCAGCTCGTCCAAACCTCCTATTTGATTGAACTGTTGCTGATCAAGGTAGCGTCCATCCTCGCTGATGAAACTCACCGTCAGTGCACCTCCACAAAGAACTGTGAGAGGAAGCTCTATCGTAACCGCCTGCGAAGTGGGATTTGGGTAGACTAAGATTGGTATAGGTTGATGTGTTGTTGACGACCCCACTCCAACTGTTCGCAGCTCAGATCTAAGATCCAAGCCCAGCATTTGGTTGTTGTATAAGGACCAAATCCACAGAATCCCATCGCCAGATAACTGAGCCCCCTCGATACTATAGTCGTTGATTCTACGGTAACGGCTCAGGTCCAATTTCTTGTCCATCACTAGCTTTTTGTCAATGAACGCAAGCAGTCTACTTTCAACGTGCGAATAGGGATACTTCCAAATGTTGTGGATGAGGACACCTGTGGTTGGCTGAATTATGCGACCATTTTGGGTTCTCCGTCAGTGTACACAATGCCGTCAAGCACGTTGGCAATGTGATTGAATCCGTCGA
>JAGFIZ010000056.1 GCA_024103135.1 Bradyrhizobiaceae bacterium
TGTCGAAGAATATTGTCGACGAATGATGTCGACAACTAGTCGTTGTAGGCCAGGCCTACAACCATCAACCTAGCGGTTCTTCTTCTTATGTCTGTTCTTACGAAGACGTTTCTTGCGCTTGTGGGTAGCCATTTTATGGCGTTTCCGCTTCTTTCCGCATGGCATAGTGAGTTCCTTGAAAATTGAGTGTTTTGACGTTAGTTAGAGTTGATTGCGATGAGTAAGTAAACCGATCTGACTTGTTTGTTACTTCGAGCCGTCATCCCGAGCTATTGAGCCGAGGCCGACGAACCCGAAGGCAGTTGTTGAAGAATTGCTGCAGCATTCTTGCCGATGGCACTTGCGGCATCTGCATCTCTGCATGCAGTGAGCAGGGCACGAGTACTATCAACGTTGTTCAGCTGCTGGTACATGTAGGCAAGGTTGAAAAGGGCTGTCTGATTGCGCGGTTCTGACTTTAGAACGGAGCGCAGTATTCCCAATCCTCGATCCTGGTTACCACTTTGAAAAACAGCAAAACCATAGTCGATACGCACTGCCGTGTAGGGACCATGAAACGTATCAAGAAACTTGCTGTAGAACGTTGCAGCCTTTCCGTATTGCTGCAAGTCGTAGGCAATGTTCCCTGCAGAGATCAGCAGCATGCTGTCCGCAGGATTCTCGATAAGCTTCGTCTCGAGCACCTCAAGGAGATGGCTTAGCGTGTCTTGTCGGGCCGCAACAAGTGCTTGTTGCTGTTCTACCCGAGCCAGTTCATCCCGTTGAGCTTGCCGTTGCTGGGCCAGAGGCAATGCTTCTTCAATTCGATTGTCAATGATCACTCTTGAAATGCCGAACGAGCTAGCCGTAACAAGCACGACAAGAAGAATCACAAGAGCTGACGAGATCAGCGTAGACCGAGAAGCAGGCATGTACTATGCGCCGTTTCTTTCGCCAACTGAATCCGTTCGCAGTGTATCGTGAACCTTTTCCTGGAAGTCGCTTGAGACCTTGAAAATTGGAATAAAGCGTTCTTCCAATGGCACTGGCTCGCCCGTACGAGGGTTGCGAGCCATGCGCGGTTTACGACTCTTAACACTGAAAACACCAAAGCCACGTAGCTCGATCCGCTTACCTTCGGCCAAAGCATCAATGATGCTCAGGAGAAAGCCGTCGACGACAGCCTTCGTTTCGAACTTCGTAATGCCCGTCTGGGCTGCAATCTTGTCAACAATGTCTGCCTTTGTTACGTTTACCACGGCACCCACCTCTTTGGACACAATACACCATGTAACACAACGTACGCTTTCTTCGCGTACTGGTTTTTGCGAACGGCAAAGTTACGAAAGTTGTTGGCATTACACAATGTTAGGGACGTTTTACGTCTGTGGACTTCGCGTGATTGAGTTTCGCATACCGTGGTATCTTTGCAGCTTGCATGAAGGAGAATCATAACGGATGAGGTGGGCCGACGAGGCACTAGACACCAGCGATCTACAGGTTCGTGATGCATTGGCGTCCTCAGGGAATCTCCCTAGGCACGTCGGTGTAATCATGGACGGTAACGGTCGGTGGGCACAGGAGCGGGGGAAACCACGGATTGAAGGACATCGTGAAGGCATGGAGAGCGTGCGCAGTGTAGTCAAGGCATGCTCCCAGGTGGGCGTACGCTATTTGACGCTCTACGCCTTTTCCATGGAAAACTGGAAACGTCCACCAGCCGAGGTGCGTTTCCTCATGGGACTCCTGGAAACCTACCTCCGCAGGGAACTTGCCGAGCTCCATCACAACCATGTGCGAATCTGTACCATTGGCAAGATGAATGCCCTGCCTAAGGGCGTACAGAAGATGCTGGTACAGGCTATGGAGCAGACGAGAGAGAATGATGGACTGACGTTGACGCTGGCACTCAGCTATGGTGGACGTTGGGATATCATGCGCGCCGTCCAGCTCATTGCCATGGACGTCCGCCGTGGCAAGCTCAGTCCGGAAGATCTTAGCGAAGCAGAGTTCTCGAAGCATTTGCAGACGCACTTCATGCCCGATCCCGACCTGATCATTCGCACGAGTGGCGAGCTGCGATTGAGCAACTTCCTGCTATGGGAAGCCGCCTATGCAGAGATGTATGTGACTGATACGCTGTGGCCTGACTTCCGTCGGCAAGACCTTCTCAAAGCCCTTGTATCCTATGCATGCCGTGAGCGTCGGTTTGGCAAAACCTCGGCGCAGGTCCGTGATACCGAAACAGAGCAGAATACTTCCACCCTTCAACGGATCTTGCATGCATTGCGGTAAAGCTGCCGCCCTGTTCATCGTACTGCTTGTTTGCTCTGTACTCCTTCACGCACAGCAAAAGCCCCCTACCTATCCAGTGATTGCCGGAATCACGGTCGAGGGTCTTACGCAAGGAGCCGACATGCAAACCGTGATTGCCTACTCGGGTCTGCGCGTTGGTGCCGAAGCCCGTCCAGACGACCTGGTCATGGCCATTCGCAACCTCTGGGCACGACACACCTTTAGTGATGTCCGTATCGAGAAGGAGCGCGAAACGGCTTTGGGTGTATTCATCATCATCAAGGTGACCCCTGCGCCACGATTGCGGACGATTACGTTTACGGGGTTGAATGAGCTTACCGAAGACGACTTGCTAAAGGTCGTAGAGAAGCGACGTGGCGATTTGCTCGCTCCATCCGATACCTACAAGATTCGCAAAGCCATCAAGGATGCCTATGCCAAGGAAGGCATGCTCTTCGCCAAGGTCACCACGGAACTTGTGAACCTCGATAGCTCCAACCACTTTGACCTGGAGATTGATGTTGTCGAAGGCGTCGAATACTCCGTTGAGTCCATCACCTTCGAAGGCAATAGCATCTACACCGATGCCGAACTCGCTGGAGCGTTCAAGGAGACAAAGACCAAGTCGTGGTTTGAGTTCTGGTCCAGTAGCGACTTCGACGATAACAAGTACCGAGCCGACCTCAAGCTTCTGCATGAATGGTTCCGTGAACACGGTCTGCTCGATGCCGAAGTGGTCCACGACACCGTGATGTATGACGAAGCATCAGAGAAGGTGCGCATTGTCATCACCGTCAACGAGGGTCCGCTTGTCTACATCCGCAGCATCCGGTTCGTTGGCAACACCGTATATCCAGAGGATGAATTACTTCGCCGACTCGACGTGCAACCAGGCGATCTCTACAACGGCAAGA
Source organism: Bradyrhizobiaceae bacterium (assembly GCA_024103135.1). Taxonomy (GTDB): domain Bacteria; phylum Bacteroidota; class Ignavibacteria; order Kapaibacteriales; family Kapaibacteriaceae; genus OLB6. The sequence goes on from JAGFIZ010000056.1 coordinate 3,189, forward strand.
AGATTCAGCAGAACCTCACCGTGAACGAGACGCAGACTGATGCAACGAGTTTGTATGCCGACAATGGCTACCTCGGTGCTCAACTCGAACCCGAGATCAAGCGTGCATCGAACGACTCGGTCGACATCGAAGTCCGCGTTGTCGAAGGCGAACGCTACACCATTCGCAGAGTTAACATCGCGGGCAATACCAAGACCCGTGACAGAGTGATCCGCCGTGAACTCTATACACGTCCTGGTGACTACTTCGATCGCTCTGCCGTGATTCGTTCGTTAAGGGGCTTGGGAGTACTGAATTACTTCAATCAAGAGAAACTGCAGCCGCAGGTAACACCGGTCGACAAGACGCAGGTGGACGTTACCTACAACGTCGAAGAACGTAGTACCGACACGTTCAACGCCTCCATCGGCTTTGCCGGTGCCTTTGGTCTTACCGGTTCCGTAGGAGTTACACTAAACAACTTCGACGTGAGCGCTCCGCTTAGAGGCGGTGCAGGACAGATCTTCAGCATTCAATGGGAGTTCGGTCAGCAAAGTCGTCTGAACACCTTCCAGATCTCTCTCACCGAACCCTGGCTGTTTGGCGAGCCGACGACGTTGGGCTTCAATCTGTATGACACCCGACAGAACTATGGCTTTTCCATTCGCAGAACGGGCGGACAAGTCAATCTCGGTCGACGATTCCGCTTCCCCGATGACTACTTCCGTGGTGATTGGAGCATAAGCTTTGAACGTCAGGATGTTCAATCAGCCGGCACACTCTACCGTCAAGGTGTAAACACCGCTCTCACCCTAGCACAGGTAATCTCGCGCACCAGCTACAACAGTGCGATCTTCCCAACCAGCGGTTCGCGAGTTTCTCTGAGCTTGCGTGCCACTGCTGCAGCACTTGGCATCGGGACCACAGACTTTGCCAAGGTCGGCTTCAACTTCGACATGGTGAATCCGCTCATCAACATCCACGGCAATCCACGATTGGTGATGTTGGTAGGATCGGAGTTAGGCTATGTCAACGGCATTGCCAACGACACCACGATTCCTCCACAAGAGTTGTACTACATGGGTGGTAATGGACTCGGCGGATTCTCGTTGACGCCGTTGCGCGGATATCCCGACAACTCCATCGGACCTCTCAGTTCGACGGGAAGGAACCTTGGCGGACGTATGATGGCACGCTTTCTCGCCGAGTTTCGGTTTGCTCTTTCGCTCGATCCCTTCCCAATCTACTTGCTTAGTTTTGCCGAGGCGGGGAATGTGTGGGCGGATATCAAATCCGTCGACCCCTTCGGCCTCAAGCGTGCAGCCGGCGTAGGCATGCGATTGTTGTTGAACCCCATCGGACTCATTGGTTTCGATATGGGGTATGGTTTTGACACGGATCCCTATACAGGTCAACGCTCTGGCTGGCATTTCCATTTCCAGTTCGGTCGTTAATCATTTCATCGTTCACATCATACACCACGGTAACATTCATGGTTCGTTCGTTGTTTGTAGTGCTTGCCATTGGAATCCTTAGCAGTGCACTTGCCTTTGGTCAGTCGTTCAAGGCGGCCTACGTGAATTCAGAGACCATCATCAAGGAATTGCCCGAAGCCATTGCTGCCTCGAAGCATATTGACGAAATGGGTCAAAAGATCCGCGACACTCTGCAAATCATGCAAAAGGAATTCGAAGAGCGGATTCTGAACTATCGCAAGCAAGAGAGCATGATGACGGCTGATGCTCGTCAGAAGGAAGAAACGGCCATCAACGGTCTGCGCACTCGCTTCATGCAGTACCAGGAGCAGAAGACGGCCGAGGTTCAACAGATTCGTGAGAACTTCCTTAAGCCAATTCGCGAGAAGGTGCAAGCAGCAATCGAAGCCATTGCCAAGGAAGAGAAGCTGAATCTCGTGTTGGACAAGGTTGCAGGTATTGTGTTGTACTCGGAAGACAAGGCCGACATAACCTACAAGGTTCTGGATCGTATGAAGCGTGGTGAGAAGTAGTCGTCAGTACGACCTTCTACCAACGCTCACAAGCCGACCTAGTAAACTGATCGTTGCTCACGGTCGTTACTAGCCCCGGTGTAGAACCATCCTCTACCACTCCATTTCACATCATCGGTTTTCAACGTGACGCATCGTTTTCTTAGCATCGTTCTGTTGCTCTGTGCCGCCAGCACCATGGTTGCGCAGAAAATCGGTTACGTCTCGACCGACGCCATCAAGCAGAAGTACGAGCCATATCTCATGGCCCAACAACGGCTTGATCAGATGGTAACGGATTGGAAGGCAGAGATCGATCTGATGCAGAAGGACATCGAAGGCATGGAGCTGGAGATGAAGAAGAATCGATTGATCTGGGGTGATAACGAACGAGAACAGTTCCAGCGAGAGTTGGATAACAAGCGCAAGAAGCGCGAAACACTGGCTCGTGAGGTGTTCGAACCTGGCGGTAAGTACGACCAGGAGTTCGAATCAGCAATGAAGAGCATCTGGGAAAAGATCTACACCGGCATTCAACAGGTTGCTGCTACGGACGGATATGATATCGTGTGGGATAAAAGCTCCGATCCCTTGGTCTATGTGAATGCCAAGTTCGATCTCACCGTGAAGGTCATGAAGGTGCTTGGCATCAACGCCGATTCGCTCGAGAAGAAACAGCTGCAGGTCATCGACAGCGACCCACGGAATCAAGTAAAACGTGAAACACGATCGCGGAGTTCCAGACGCCGGAGTACGTCGCGTTCAGAAGCTCCCGATCCAAATCGACCCGATCCAAACTCGCAACCACCAAGCAGTATCCCGTCGATTCCAATTCCCGACAAGCCGGCAGATTCCACACGCAGCGAAGAGGACATTCCACGCTAATGAATTCACACTCTTCACCGGCGTTCACTCTTCAGGAAATTGCTGCGCTTGTGCAAGGTTCAGTGCTCGGCAGTGCAGACGTTTCGATTACCGGCATACAACGCCTTGAAACGGCATTATCAAATGAGTTGTCGTTTCTTAACAGCGAGGCCTACCTAAAGTTCTTGCCGATGAGCAAGGCCGGAGCAATCCTCGTAAGCCGACATGTTTGGGAGGGGGCTCAGTCAGCCGCAAAGGTTGATGTAGCCGCAGTTGCTACGCCGCTCATCCTGGTCGACGATGCCTACCGTGCCTTCGTAACCGTCATGCAACAATTCTATCCGCCACTGACGATGACGCCTGGATTGCGTCATCCCTCGGCGGTCATCCATCCATTGGCCGTAGTACATCCGTCGGCAAGTATCGGACCTGGCTGTACGGTTGACGCTGGATGCACGATTGATGCTCATGCCATGCTCTATGCCAACGTAAGTCTCTACGAGCATGTTCACGTTGGTGAACACAGTGTGATTCACGCCAATGTGGTGTGTAGTACGGGCACCATCATCGGAAAGCGCTGCATCATCCATCCAGGAGCAGTGTTGGGTGCAGATGGATTTGGCTTTCTGGAGAACCAGGACGGTTCGTTTGATAAGATCCCACAAGTGGGTGTTGTGGAACTTGCTGACGACGTAGAAGTCGGTGCCAACTGCACGATCGACAGAGCGGCCGTAGGCAAGACGTACGTCGGCAAGGGCGTGAAGCTTGACAATCTTGTTCATATCGCTCATGGCGTGACCATTGGCGATAACACAGCCATGGCAGCGCAGGCCGGCGTGTCAGGCAGTACGACGCTGGGTGAACGGAACCGCATTGCTGGTCAGGTAGGGATCGTCGGACACATGTCCACCTGCGCCGACGTTGTAGTTGAAGCTCAGTCTGGCGTGAGCAAGTCCATTACCAGTCCTGGTCATTACTTTGGCTCCCCAGCGAAGGAGCATCGTACAGCATTACGAATGGAAGCAGCATTACGACAATTGCCAGACCTGCTGCGTGAGGTCCGCGACCTTCAGCGGGAGCTGGCTGAACTAAAGGATAAGCAACCATGAGTTCCCGACAACAAACATTAGCTGGTGAAGCCACCATGTCTGGTGTTGGTTTGCATACAGGCAACGATTCTACGATGACCATCAAGCCAGCTGCCGAAAACACTGGCTTCGTTTTTGTCCGCACAGACCTTCCCGGAAACCCGGAAGTCCCGGCCTTGGTGGACCACGTCGTAAGTCTTGCGCGTGGTACGACCATCGCCGTCGGCGATGCCGACGTTCATACGGTCGAGCATGTACTTGCTGCTCTCGTGGGGATGGGCATTGACAATTGTCGGATTGAACTCACGAACAACGAACCACCAATTGGTGATGGATCTGCACAACCGTACGTTGACATGATCAAACGGGCTGGCGTCGTCGAACAAGGTGCTAGCCGACAGGAACTCGTCATCACCGACACCATCCGGTACGTCGACGAACAGCGTGGCACCGAAATCGTTGCCCTGCCGAATCCCGAATACCGCGTAACGGTGATGGTGGACTACAACAATCCGGCACTTGGGAGTCAGCACACCGGTCTCTTCAATCTCGAAGCAGAATTCGAGAAGGAATTTGCTCCAGCACGGACATTCTGCTTTCTCCACGAAGTCGAGATGCTTCACGAAGCTGGTCTGATCAAGGGTGGAAACCTTGAGAATGCCATCGTGATCATCGACGAAGATCTCACCGCTGAAGATCTTGAGAAAACCGTAAAGAAGTTGAACATTTCCGACAACGCCCTGCTTGGCACACCGTCAGCCGCGAACAGTCAGAAACTCCGCTTCCGCAACGAACCAGCTCGCCATAAGCTGCTGGATATGATCGGCGACCTTGCACTGGTCGGTGCACGAATCACGGGACAGGTGCTTGCTGCACGACCCGGACATGCCAGTAACATTGCCTTTGCACGGTTGTTGCGCGAAGAGTACAAGAAGCAACGTAAGGGACCGTGGATCCGATCGGTCGACACTACGACGACGCATTTCAACTGTCAGGACATTCTGCGCATCATGCCACATCGGTATCCATTCTTGTTGGTTGATCGCATTATCGAGTTCGACGAGGTGAACAAGCGTATCCTAGGTCTGAAGAACATCTCCTTCAACGAGCCACAGTTCATGGGACATTTCCCTGGACGCCCCATCTTCCCAGGGGTACTCATTACCGAGGCCATGGCACAGACCGGCTGTATGCTGCTTCTCGCAGAGGGCATGGATGTTTCTCAGAAACTCGTAGTGTTCACTGGCATGAACAACGTTAAGTTTCGTAAAGAAGTCAACCCTGGCGATCAACTACTCATGGACGTCAAGCTTATCAAGTACCGTTTCAACATAGTCCAGCTTGAAGCACGCGCATACGTTGGATCGACGCTTGTTGCTGAGGCCGATCTTTCTGCCGCCGTCGTCGACAGGGAGGTCAAGTGAGCACCATTCATCCCACGGCCATCGTCCACCCTGACGCTCAACTTGCTGACGATGTAGTTGTTGGACCGTTTTGTATCATCGAAGCCGACGTTCAGGTAGGCCGAGGCACGCAGTTGCTCTCCCACGTAACCCTTGCCAACGGTGCACGAATCGGCAGTGATGTGCGAATCTATCCCGGTGCCGTCATCGGTACGGCTCCGCAGGACCTTAAGTATGCCGGCGAACCAACCTTAGCCATCATAGGCGACAGGACAACCATTCGTGAGTGCGTGACGGTGAATCGTGGAACGGTTGCAACAGGGAAGGCCCAGGTTGGCAATGATGTCTTGCTCATGGCCTACGTCCATGTAGCTCATGACTGTGTAGTGAGTGATAAGGTGATCATCGCCAATTCGACACAGCTAGGCGGACATGTTGAAATCGGCTATCATGCCGTGGTAGGGGGCTTATGCGCCTTACATCAGTTCACCTGGATTGGTGCTCATACCATGATTGCTGGTGCCACACGGGTGGTCAAGGACATTCCGCCATTCACGCTGGCGGCAAGAGAACCAGTGTGTATCGAAGGACTCAATACCGTCGGACTTCGCCGACGTGGCTTCAGTTCAGAGTCGATTGCCGAACTCAATGCCTTCTACCGTTTTATCTATGCAGGCGGTCGGAACATCAGCGACGCATTGCGCGAGTACGAAGCTTCACATCCTTCACCATCAGAGAATATCCTGTCAGCCATTGCCTTTATCCGCTCAAGCAAACGCGGGATTGCGCGCTGGCACGATCAAATTGGAACACACTGACCCATGTGGTCCAAAGCCCCCTTCCTCATCATTCTTCTTTGTTGTGCCCTGCAAGGTATTGCACAACAGAGTCCCGTACCCTTTGTTGCTCCAGTTGCCAATCCATTCGAGGCACGCATCGGCAGCATGTATCAGGTAGGCGCACAGAAACTGCGGTTGGACATTGGAACGCAGCTTGAGTTGATTGACGGTAGGAACGTCGATCAACGATCACAATGGAGTGCAGGAGTCGGCTTTCAAACGTGGACGCGGCTGCGGTCGGAAGCAAACTTCAAGTTTCCGGTAGAAACGGTTGACTATTGGTTTGGCGTCCACGGCATGTATGCCTTGGACAGTTCCTGGCAGGTGCGTTTACGTGTTGCTCACATTTCGTCGCATCTAGCTGATGGGTTGGCCGATAGCTCGGCGACCCTGCATCCAAAGCAGTTTGTCTACAGCAGAGAGTTTGCCGAAGCGTTGATCGGGTATCCCATCGGACCGCTTCGTCCATACGCAGGCCTTACCCTTGTCTGGGCTACGAAGCCCGACGACCCCTCGTCAGTCGTGCCGCAGGCAGGGATCGACGTCCGCGAGCAGCTGACCTCCGATTGGTGGATAATCGGTGGGTACGACGTCCGCCTCGTCGGACTTTCCGACGTCTACACCGCTAACCACGCAGCACAACTCGGCCTGCTATACCAGACTTCGCCGAACAAGGGCATCTGGATCGGGCTATACGGCTATCACGGGAAGAGCATGCATGGCATGTTCTATCGAGGTCAGGACTCCTACCTTGCCTGCGGGTTCCAGGTGTTTTGGTAAGGGGAAATACCCACATTTATCAAGAATATTTCCCGTAAATTTGCTGTTCTATGGGAATAGCATGTGGCATCGTGGGGCTGCCAAACGTCGGGAAGTCTACATTGTTTAACGCACTTACGGCTAACGAAGCCGAAGCTGCCAACTATCCGTTCTGCACGATTGATCCAAATGTGGGTGTGGTAAACGTACCGGATCCGCGTTTGCAGAAGCTTGCCGCGCAGTATCAAACGGATAGGGAAGTACCGACTACGGTTGAGTTCGTGGATATTGCTGGTTTGGTGAAGGGGGCTTCGAAAGGCGAAGGACTCGGCAACCAATTTCTGGGCAACATCCGCTCATGCGATGCCGTGGCACACGTTGTCCGCTGTTTCAACGAGGACAACGTCGTCCACGTACACGGCAAGGTCGACCCCTTGCACGACATCGACATTATCGAGACGGAGCTCATCCTCAAGGATGTCGAGACCGTAACCAAGCGCATGGAAGCCACGCAGAAGAAGGTGCGTGCCAATGACAAGGATGCCAAGGAAGAGTATGAAGTCCTTGATCAGCTCCTCAAGCATCTGGACACTGGAAAGCCGGCGCGGACATTTGCTCGTGAAGAGCCAAACACCTGGCTCAAGAGTCTGCAACTCCTTACCGACAAGCCCGTGATGTATATCGCCAATACCGATGAGCACGGTGTTACTCACAGCAACCCGATGGTTGAAGCGGTCAAGGAGCGAGCAGCAGCAGAGGGAGCCGTCGTAGTACCCATCTGCGCAAAGATCGAAGCCGAGATTGCCCAGTTAGAACCGGAAGACAGAGCAGAATTCCTTGCCGACCTGGGTATGACCGAACCTGGACTGGACAGAGTTATTCGTGAGGCCTATCGTTTGCTCGGTTTGCTGACCTACTTTACGGCAGGAAAGAAGGAAACTCGCGCCTGGACGGTCACGGCAGGGAGCACGGCTCCACAGGCGGCAGGCGTGATTCACACGGACTTCGAGAAGGGCTTCATCCGGGCAGAAGTCATGGGATATGACGATTGGGTGAAACATGGATCAGAACAAGCAGTAAAAGAGGCCGGCGCATATCGGGTTGAGGGGAAGGAGTACATCGTTCGCGATGGCGACATCATGTATTTCCGTTTTAACGTGTAAGAAGCACGTTCCTTCGGTATCGTGCCAGTGGACTTATTGGTAACTGACTTATCGACACACATTTTTTTGGGAGACAACATGCGATTACGGATACTTGCCGTCGCAACCCTAGTTCTCACCGTCGTGGGAACACTCAGCGCTCAGGAGCGTGGTAGTGTACCATTCAGATACGGTGCACACCTAGGCCTTAACTATAACATGGCCGGCGTTGGATACTCACGCTGGATCGAATCTGCAGAGCGTCCATTCGGTTCGTACATTCCATACGTCCGGAACGACGGTAATGGACTCGGCCTGTATGCCGGCTTGAACGCCCAGTGGATGCTGCTTGACGTTCTTGGTCTGCAGACACGTCTTTCGTACGACAATCGCTATCTACAGGCGATCGACGATCAGTCCTATACGGCAGCGGACGGTTCGGCCATCAAGGACGAGTATGACTTCATGACATCCTTGGTGAATATCGACGTGCTTGCAAAGTGGTACCTCGGTAATGAGTTTCACCTGACTGGTGGTGGTGGACTTGGCTTCAAGCTTAACAGCACCTACGACTACCGGATGAACTCCGTCGACCCACAGGTAAAGGACGTAGAAGTCCCTGGCTCGGCAATCGTTGGTTCGGCCGTCATCGGTCTTGGTTACGACATCCCGCTCAGCGAAGCTTCGGCCAAGTCGCAAATGTTCCTCACTCCGTTCCTGGAAATGTCGTATGCCATGGGCATGCGTACACCACAGTTTGAGTTCCAAAGCGGTCTCGCCGACGGCTTGTCGATCGTGACACTACGCGCTGGCGTTGCGGTTACGATGGGCGACGTAGACGGTGCACGCAGTGGCGACATGGGATCTGGAAAGTTCTTCATGATCACGCCACCAGAAGATGGTATCCACGCTCATCGTATTGTCGAAGAGCGCTTCCCACTTCGTCCGTTTGTTTTCTTCGACAGTGCCAACACCGCAATCCCATCACGCTACAACAACATCAATGCTGGTGATACCAATGGCTTGATTGACCGTGCGATGACACAGTGGACAGCTGACAATATCGACGATCTTCAAGAGCGTAAGTATCTACAGGGCGAAGTCTACTACAACCTGCTGAACATTATCGGATATCGTGCAAATCGTACTCCAAATGCACAGCTAACACTCGTCGGTTCAGACCCACGTGAAAAGAACGGTCAAACTCTTGCTGAAACCGTCAAGAACTACCTCGTGAACACCTGGAACATTGCTCCTGACCGCATCACGGTCAAGGGACAGTTGAATCCAAAGCGTCCATCTGGTACTGACCGCACACCACCAGAAGACAAGCCGTTCGCCGAAGCTGAAAACCGTCGTGTTGAGGTAGAGTCGAACGTTGCCGACATTACTCGTCGTGCCGTACTCAAGACCGAACAACCAGCTCGCGAAGAAAACCAGGTGAACGTCAAGATCACCACAAACGAGAACATCGAATCGTGGCAGATGACCATTTCTGGTAATGGCGAGCGTAAGAGCTACGGACCATTCACAGGACGCGAAGCCTACATCGACCCAACAGGCCTGCTTAAGGATGGTCAGTCAGAAGAGACCTTTACTGCCGAAGTCATTGCGAAGACAACGGACGGACGTACACTGAGCGACGCCGCAACGTTTGAGCTCAAGATGAGCAACGAATCGTCACATGCCGATCGTTACACCTTGATCTTCGAGTATAACGACGATGACCCAATCGGTCGTACCCGTGACTTCATTAACGACCTTGTACCACACATCCCCAATGGTGCTACAATCTTCATTAGTGGCTATACGGACAACCTCGGTAAGGAAGACGTGAACATGAAGCTTTCGCAGAGCCGTGCCGATCAGGTCAAGGCTCAACTTGAGCAAGGCCTCAAGGCAGCTGGCAAGAAGGCAACCATCCGTGCTACAGGTTACGGTGAAGACCCAACCTATACACCGTTCTCGAACAACCTTCCTGAAGGCAGAATGTACAACCGTACGGTAATTGTTGACATTCTTCCATAAGTGGCTTCCCTTGGTCATACAGCACGCCTTGTTCTAGCATCGCGTGACAGAGTCACTGCCGTTGCCGCATGGCAAGCACTTGGCTTTGAGACTACTAGTGAGCACCAAGGAATAACGTTTTTGACAGATGGACAACTCCTGCTTGGCATTGCCGGGCAGGAGTTTCCTTTTTGTAGTCTTCTGTATCTAGCGGCAGGTGTCGACCCATCAACACCAAAACGTGTACAGTCAGACTTTCCACTACCCATCTTTCAACTCGGCACACCAGTCGACGATGCAGAGCGCGTAACCAAGGAACAGAATCCACTGCTTGGTTATGCCGATGCAATCACCATCGGAGTGAAGGATGTGAACGGGGCTAAGGCAATCGCAGAGAACTGCGGCTTCTTTGTCCTCGAAGAATATGGTCAGCCATACCCACAATGTGATCTTACCGATGGACTAATCACCATCGCCTTACAAGAAGGGCTCGTCGGCACGTACCTGACCTACATCACTGACATCGATGGTGACTTGGCTTCTGATATTACAGCCTCGCTAAGCGATGCACTTGGCGATGCCCCCGGGTTCCGGGTGGAGTCGATTGAGCAAGCTGGCAGCCACACCTCAATGATTCGCATTACCATGCCCGATGGAATGGTTGTGCTGGTTTCACAAGACGTTGATTAACCTTGCAGGTTGACAACGTAACGTGTTCACTCATTCCACCAATAACCCACAACGTGCATGAAACCAAGGCTGATCCTCTTTGATTTGGACGGAACACTACTCGACTCACAACGTGGAATTGAGCACACACTGCGGTTGACGCTGGCTGCGCATAACGTCGACGTACCACTTGAAACATCAATGCGTTGGTGTATTGGCTCTTCGCTGTGGAGCATCTTTGAACACTACCTTCAAACGTCCGATCCACACGTGATCAACGGGGCTGTGGCGATGTACCGACATATCTATCGCGACGGACCGATGTTCGAGTTTTCAATCTACCCTGGTGTGCAGGAATCACTGGCCATGTTACACAGTCAGGGTGTGCGGATGGTCCTCGCAACAGCCAAGGTGCATGAACAGGCCAGAGAGATCGTGAACGCAACACCACTGTCGGCTTACCTTGCACATGTCTACGGATCGGAGATTGACGGGACCAATGTGCACAAACGCGATCTGATCAGGCATATCCTACAGCAGGAACAAGTTGCTGCCGATCAAGCCATCATGGTTGGCGATAGGCACCACGATATTGATGGAGCAGCCGCCAACGGCATTTCCAGCATTGCCGCTGCCTATGGGTACGGCGACGTTGCAGAATATGAACGAGCATCAGCCATCATACACAATGCAATGCAACTTCCTGACGTGGTGTTTGCCTTGCCGACCACATCGCGGTAGTTTCGGCAGAGCGGTACTTGACGTACACTCAATGTACGGTCCTGAATGGCCCAGCGAATGTCTAGCTAGAACATGAAACCACAAATCCTCATCCTACACGGTGCATTGGGGTCAGCCTCGCAGTTCCAACAGTTCCAGCAGCAGCTGGGTTTTCCAACACTGGCGATGGACTTCATCGGACACGGCCAGGAGCCCGATGGTGATTCACCCTGGTCCATCCAGCTCTTTGCCGATCAGCTGGAGCGTTACATCGAGTCCATGCCTGAGCCCCTTTCCATCTTCGGCTACTCCATGGGTGGATACGTTGCACTATGGCTATCGCTGCGCAGACCTGATCTTGTGCCACGACTGCTGACCTTAGGAACGAAACTGGATTGGCAACAAGCCGACGTAGACAAGGCAGCCGAGAAGATGTCGCATGCAAAGACTCTCGAGCTCATGCAAGGTCTGGCATCCACGCCGCTGCTCACACCAGAGGTCATGAGCACCGTTACCATTCCTGTACGCTATTGTGTCGGTGACAGAGATTCAATGGTTCGCATCGACGAAACACAACGCTTCTATCGCGCAACACCCAATGCAGAGTTTGCCGTGTTGCCCAACACCCGTCATCCATTCGAGCGGGTACCTCTCCACGAGATTTCGTGGCACGTGAGTCAATTCTTGGTCACTGCAACGCCGTGAACCAAACTGAGCTCACAGAGTTGGTCAAGGATGCTGCAATTGACTGCGGCTTCCACGCTGTGGGTGTCGCCGAAGCGGTGCCGCTGGTTGATCCGATCAACCGATACCAGCAGTGGCTTGACAACGGTTATCATGGCATGCTGCAGTACATGGAGCGGAATGTAGATGTGCGAGCTGATGTTACGCGAATGCTCGATGGTGCGCAAAGCGTCATTGTTGTCGCAATGAACTACTACACCGACCACCAGCATGCACCAGAGGCTGACGGAAAGATTTCCCGCTATGCGTGGGGCGATGACTATCACGACATCATGCGGCCGATGCTCAATACGCTATGCGAACGTATCGACCTCCTGGTGCCGGGCAGTACATCGCGTGGTGTGGTCGACACCACGCCCGTGCTTGAGAAAGAGTGGGCCGTGCGAGCAGGATTGGGCTGGCAGGGCAAGCACACACTTGTCCTCCGTAGGGACATCGGCTCCTGGTTCTTTCTTGGCATCGTCATCACCACAGCCAAGCTCGTACCCGACAGACCCATGGACGAGTTCTGCGGCACCTGCACTGCCTGCATCGATGCATGTCCCACGCAAGCCATCGTGCAGCCCAACCTGCTTGATGCTACCCGTTGCATCTCATACTGGACCATCGAGGTAAAGCCAGAACACCAGATGCCCCAGGAAATCGTCAATGGCCTCGAACATTGGTTGTTCGGCTGCGATATCTGTCAGGAAGTATGTCCATGGAATCGCTTTCAACAACCAACAACAGAACCAAGTTTTCAACCCAGATTTAACGTACTATCAATCTCGCCAGCCTCCCTTGTAGATTTGCAGCAGGCCGATTTTGTTGAGCGCTTTCGCAAGAGTCCACTCAAGCGCCCCAAGCTTGCAGGCCTACAGCGCAATGCCCGCACATTGATGGGGGAGGGGGCGAAGGATTACGGAGACTATGAACACGACTGACACAGACATTGCCATTATCGGATCGGGTCCTGCAGGCTTTACCGCTGCCTTGTACGCCAGCCGCTCAAATCTGAGCGTCGTGGTTTTCGAGGGCGTGCAGCCAGGTGGACAGCTTACGATTACCACGGATGTAGAGAACTATCCTGGCTTTGAACATGGGATACTTGGACCAGAGTTGATGGACGTGATGCGCAAGCAAGCCCATCGGTTCGGTGCAACATCACGGTACGAGACCATTGCACGCGTAGACTTTTCTCAACGACCCTTTACGTTGTGGAATGAGCGTGGTGACCAGACGCGAGCCAAGGCCGTCATCATTGCCACTGGTGCAAGTGCCAAGCTTCTTGGCGTACCTGGAGAGTCCGAGTACATGGGCTATGGCGTGAGTGCCTGCGCAACCTGCGATGGCTTCTTCTTCCGCGAGCAACCGGTGTTCATCATCGGTGGTGGCGATACGGCCATGGAAGAAGCGATCTACCTGACCAAGTTTGCTTCGAAGGTTACCATCGTACACCGCAGACGAGACTTCCGTGCCTCGCGTATCATGCTGGAGAGAGCACAGAGTAATCCGAAGATCGACTTCATGCTTGACAGTGTAGTCGAGGAATACCTTGGTGCTACGAACGGACACCTTAAGCAACTCACTCATCTTCGCATTCGCAATACCGTCACGAACGATGTGCAGGATGTCCCAGCTAGCGGTGTGTTCGTAGCCATTGGACATCAGCCGAACACGCAGTTGTTTTCTGGCATTCTTGATATGGACGACGTTGGCTACATCCAGACGAAGGGAAAGAGTAGTCAGACCAACATCCCTGGTGTGTTCGCTTGTGGTGACGCCCAGGACAGTGTCTACCGTCAGGCAATTACTGCTGCCGGATCGGGATGTATGGCAGCCATCGACGCAGAACGCTGGTTAGGTCACTAAGAAAGTATCTCACGCAAGGCTGTGGGGGACGCCTCCACGGCCTAAGCATGTAATCAACGGATGGTGTACTCCTTTACACCATGCTGCTTTAGCCCCTTACCGGCCTTCTCTGCATCTGTGCGTGTTGCATAGCCCCAGAGGACAACGTTGCACTGCGGCATGCCTTCAATAACAACTGGCTCAAAGTATGCTTTGTAGCCCTTCTTTGTCCACCACTGTACGCGACTTGCGGCCTTTTCTTCACTCGGCACATGTTCGACGGCAATCGTGTAAGGGAGATCCGTCGGATTCAGGTACATGGCCTCGACGCGATTGTTGAGCAGGCGTTGTGACCCGTCCATTTGCAGGAAGTACATGGGCTTGGAGTTCCCAGCCGATTCGATTTCCAATTGATGTGTTGCTACACCAAGAGCGGTCAGGAAACCGGCAACGTTCTCTGCTCTATCTCGACCGCGAAGTACAGCGTTCGTGGTAATGTCCTGTGCAACGTGTCCGGTTATTCGAATGCGTTTGTTAGGGTTTGCAACTAGGTCGGCTGCAACGTCTTCGAGAATGACGTTGTAGCTACGCAGACCACGATCCGTGTTATCGGAGAAAGCAGCGATGACGGCTGTAGTTGTTCTGTATTCGTGATCGCGTAGGTCAACGACCATCGTGTCGGTCAGCGAACTGCCACCTTCTTCTGTCCATGAAAGTCGAACTACGGCTTCGTCGCATGATGCAGGTAGGGGGCTTGTTGACGTGATCGTGACGTGGTGCTTTGCACTATAGAGAATCTCGCGAATGATTTGACCAGCTACGCTAACACTTTCTGGTGTGATCGTGTACAGACGTCCACCAGTACCCGTACTTAGGTAGCGGTAGACATGTCCGTACGGACTCATCCCGATTCTTACGACGTAGATTCTTGTTCCGGTACCACGGGCCTGCTTCACAATGTCCTGCGTTGAGTAGGCAAGCGAAGCAAGGTCATTGCTTGCCGTAACAAGGATCAAGATGTTGTTTGATTTGTCACGTCCCCATTCCTCCATCGTGTGCATCATTGCGCTGTATACGGCTGGGATGCCCTCTGGGTCAGAAACACTATCGGCGACTACGAGTTCGCTGGCTTCAAGCAGACTTACGTTGGTGCAGAGGGGATGTATGTGGTGGTCGAACGTCGAGATACTTACAAGGTCACTACCGCTCATGGTCGGAAGAACATCCTGGATGCTTCTAACAACGTCTCGAGCAGTATTCTGTGACACAACGCTATTGTCGATCAATACGGCGACCTTCGACGGCGCATCACCAGCCTGCCAGGCATGTTCACTTACGGTATGTGGCGTGTAGGTGGACAATGCCGCATCAACACAACCAACCTGTGTTTGCCAAGCTCCACGGTCGACCAGTGCTCCCATGGCATTCCCATACTCGTCGATGAGTACCGCTTGAACCGTGACATCGTTGCCCTTGCGTTGGATAGCGACAATATGTACTGCCGATGGCGCTGCTGCCGAACTCCCGATGCCGCGCATGTAGGAGCTAGTGGTAGTGCTGGAACCAGGCAGATCTGGTCCCGTGCTTACTTGGTCTTGCGCAGCTAAACTGCTGACAAGGATGACGGTGGCGAGAATGGTTGCAGGTAGTCGAGTTAGGACCATGCTAGTGTTGTATTGGTGCTGGCGTTCGAACGGTAAAGGTCACCTGTCCGCTGTCGGTACAACCAACATCGACGGTGTCTCCTGCCGAAACTTCTGCACCAAGCACCTTTAATGCAAGCGGATCGGCAAGATATCTCTGAATAACCCGCTTTAGCGGACGTGCACCAAACTGCACATCGTACCCTCTGCGGGCAAGCCAATCCACACAGTCGTCACTCACGATCAGTTCGATATTGTTCTCCTTCAGGCGCTGTGCGACAGCAGCAATCTGCAGTTGTGCAATGCGAGCAACTTCCGACGGAACCAATGGCTGGAAGAGGATGACTTCGTCAATCCTGTTCAAGAACTCTGGTCGTAGCTGCTTCTTTAGCAGGGCGACGATGGAGGTGCGGAGCTGACTCATCACCTCATGACGGTTCTCCTCGGTGATTTCGAGGAGCTTCTCCTGCATCACGTCGGTGCCTAGGTTCGAGGTCATGATGATGATGGCATTCCTGAAGTCGACAACACGTCCTTGACTGTCGGTAAGGCGTCCGTCATCCAGGACTTGGAGCAGGACGTTGAAGACGTCAGGATGTGCCTTCTCGATTTCGTCAAGCAGTACCACGCTGTAGGGCCTGCGTCGTACGGCCTCGGTAAGCTGTCCACCTTCTTCATAACCAACATAACCAGGAGGAGCACCAATGAGCCGAGAGACGGCATGCTTCTCCATGTACTCGCTCATGTCAATGCGCACGAGTGCATTCTCGTCGTCAAACAAGAACTCGGCCAGAGCACGTGCCATCTCCGTCTTTCCAACGCCCGTAGAGCCAAGGAAGATGAAGGAACCTACTGGACGTTTGGTGTCCTGCAGTCCGGCACGACTACGACGGATGGCATTCGACACGGCGGTAATTGCCTCGTCCTGACCTACCACACGTTCATGCAAGCGGTCTTCCATACGAAGGAGCTTGGTACGTTCGGTTTCCAACATTCGTTGGACAGGTATCCCCGTCCACTTTTCTACGACCTCGGCAATGTCTTCCGTGCCGATCTCTTCCTTGAGGAGGGCAGAGCCCTTCTGCAGCTCGACGAGTTGAGAGTTGGCTTCGTCCAACCGGTGCTGCAGGTCTGGGAGTTTGCCGTAGCGAATCTCGGCCACACGAGCGTAGTCACCCTCACGCTCGACCTCGGCGGCTTCGAGCTTGAGTTGCTCGATGTCGCTCTTGAGTCCGCGTATGGTTTGAATGTGGAGCTTCTCCGTCTCCCAACGCGACCGTAAGTCTTCTCGCTCTACGGTGAGTTGTGCCAGCTCCTTTTCGATTTCTTCTAGTCGTTTACGTGTTGCTGTACTGTCCATCAATGAATCCTTACACAATCGTGCAATTCGTGTTCATGACTCTAAAGACGAATATGGGGTATTCTTATGCTTGGTTGATTTGCACAGTGGTAGAATCGCTGTTGTGTATTTTTGTATCTCTATGGATCCACTCCTTCGACTTGTCATCATCATCGTCCAGAGCTACCTCATTGGCTCTATCCCGACGGCACTCATCATCTCAAAGACATTCTTCGGAATGGACATCCGGGATCATGGTTCCGGAAACATGGGTAGCACCAACGTCTTTCGGGTGTTGGGGTGGAAGTGGGGCATCATTGTCCAGGCAGCCGACATTTTGAAAGGACTAACAGCGGTCCTCCTCGTAGCGCTCTTCTTCGAAACACAAATGCCCTTTGCCAACCGTACACCGTTCGAGGATGCAACGGTTGTCCAGTTGATTGCCGGTCTTGCTGCTGTGCTTGGGCATATGTTTTCCGTCTTCGCCGGCTTCCGTGGCGGGAAAGGTATTAACACATCGTTGGGGATGCTCATTGCCATTGCACCGGTCGAAGTAGCTGTTGCCCTTGGCATCTTTCTGCTCCTGCTCTTTGCGTCTGGCTACGTAAGTCTAGGTTCGATCATCGCCGCCGTCAGCGTGCCAAGCACGATGGCCATACGTCACAACATCCTAGGCGTGCAGATCGAGGGATACCAGATCGTTGTCCACGCCTGCTTGCTCCTGGCCTTCATCGTGATCTGGGCTCATCGTAAGAATATCCATCGACTGATGAGCGGTACGGAGAACCGCTTTACCAAGCTACAGTTGTTCCGCCGGAAGGCCTAATACCCACGTCTGTCAGGGGGCTTTGGAATGCGCATTGGCGTTATTGGTGCAGGTGCCTGGGGAACAGCATTGGCAACCGTTGCCGTCGAAGGTAACCACGAGGTGCTCATGTGGGCACGTGAAGCAGAGGTGGTGGAGTCGGTTCGGCATACGCACGTCAACACCGTCTACCTGGCCGACGTGCCATTGCCCCCTTCCTTGGGGGTGACCAATGATTTGCATGATCTTGCTAACTGCGAAGTCATCATCCATGCAACGCCTACACAGTTTGCACGACGTGTGCTAACGGATGCACAGGCGGCCGGTGTTCTTGCGAATGCAACGCTTGTGACGGCTGCAAAAGGCGTCGAACTCGTTACCCACAAGCTGCTCCATGAAATCGTTGCTGAGGTTGCACCTGGAGTAGGGGAGTTTGTGGTGTTAAGTGGACCCAGCCATGCGGAAGAGGTCGTGCGCAGAATGCCAACGACCGTGGTCTGTGCAAGCTTGAACCTCGAAGCTGCAACCAAGGTTCAGTCACTGCTCCATACGGAGTTCTTCCGCGTGTATACGTCGACCGATGTGACAGGCGTGGAGATCTGTGGCGCATTGAAAAACGTCATTGCCATTGCTGCCGGGATCGTGGATGGGGCAGGAATGGGCGATAATACCAAGGCAGCGTTGATGACCCGAGGGTTGGCCGAGATAGCTCGTCTTGGTGCAGCCTTGAACGCCGAGCGCCAGACCTTCTACGGACTGGCCGGCATGGGTGACCTCATCGTCACGGCTGGCTCAAAACATAGTCGGAATCGCTATGTCGGTGAGCAAGTTGGTAAGGGACGTCGACTAGATGATGTCCTGGCATCGATGACCTCAGTTGCCGAAGGAGTGACGACGACGACTGCGGCATTGGAGCTTGCCGCAGCACATAACGTGGAGTTACCCATCATCGAGCAAGTAGGCAAGGTCCTATTCCATGGGGCTAACCCGCTGGAGTCTATTCGCGAGTTGATGATGCGTCCTCTGACGCACGAAGATCCTGACTTAGCGTAATGATCCTGGCCTGAGCACCTTCGATGTACTCTCTGCATTGCCGTGCCAGCACCACACCCTCTTCGTAGATCGCTAGTTGCTCCTCGAGCGGAAGCGTCCCTCTATCAAGCAGATCGCCAATCTCTTCCAAGCGCTTCAGTTGTTCTTCGATTGAGCGTTGTTCCGTTGTCTTCTTAGCCATGGTGTTCTCCGTGAGCGTCCTGATTTGGTTGATGGTGATCAATGTGCTGTACCAGTACCGTTGCAGCGTCGTGCCAACGTCGTATCGTTAGCACATCGCCCAGCGTGAGAGGCTGTGAAACTGGTAGGGGGCTATGGTTTCGTTCAATGATGGCATAGCCAAGCTTAAGCGGACGATTAGGGTGAAGTGCTGCTAGGCGCTTGTCAAGCTGACCTACCAACGTAGTCATCGCTTGCAGGTTGCGCATGGTTGCTGACTGAATCAGTTGCACGGTGCGGGATAACCGATCACGAAGTAGCTCAGCAAGACGCGACATGGCATTGTGCTGCCGGAGCGATTGTGCGTGAACCCGTTCCGAGATAGATGCAAGTCTATCGCCAATGCGAAGTAGAGCTGTTCCTTGAGTAAAGTCTGCCACAAGGTCTAGCAGGTCAGTTGTCCGCGTTAGCACCACTCTCTTCATCTCATCTTCCAACTCGTCGACCATTTGCAACAATTCATTACTCGTGAAGGGAGTAACGAACTCTGCAGCAGCAGTGGGTGTCGGCGCTCGTCTGTCGGCAACAAAGTCGGCGATAGTATAATCGGTTTCATGTCCTACCGCCGAGATGATCGGCGTGTTGCACTCGACTATGGCACGAGCGACTTCTTCAGTGTTGAAGCTCCACAGGTCTTCTATGCTACCACCACCACGACCAATGATGATCACATCGACTTCACTGTCATCGAGTTGTCGGATTGCCCGTGCAATGTCTGCAGCGCTACCATCACCCTGGACCAAGGTCGGTCGAAGGACAACTTCAAGCGGCATGTACCGACGTTGAATGGTGGTGAGCATATCGTGCAAGGCAGCACCCGTGGCACTCGTTGCAATACCCACTCGTTGTGGGAATCGTGGGAGTGGACGTTTACGAGAATCATCGAACCAGCCCCTTGCCCCCAGTTCTGCCTTGAGTTTTTCGTAGGCCTTGTATAACGCTCCCACACCATCTGGGCGCATGAAGACGCAGTCGATCTGATAGTTTCCTCTGGCGGGGTAGACCGTGACACTCCCACCAACAACCACGCTCATGCCATCGGTCGGATCAAACGGCAAGGTCCGTGAGCGCCACATCACACAGGAGATCTGTGCACCATCATCCTTGAGCGTGAAGTATCGATGTCCGCTTGTATGTTGCTTGAAGTTGCTGACCTCACCTTTAACGAGCACCTCGTCGAAGTCTGTCTCCAGAACCGACTTGATCGCAAAGGTCAGTTCAGCCACCGACATTGTGCCAGTGGGCTGGCTTTCGCGTAAATTCATCTTCAAACATACCCTTCAAACTTGTCAGACATCATCCATGATTGGTTTTGGTTTCGACGTACATGCTCTAGCCCCCTCCCAAACCCTTGTCCTTGGTGGGGTTACCATCCCATCGGAGTTGGGCACGATTGCACATAGCGATGGTGATGTGGTCTTCCATGCCTTGGTCGACGCCTTGCTTGGAGCATTAGCGTTGGGTGATATTGGCGAGCATTTTCCCGACTCCGACGTGCGGTGGAAGGGGGCTTCGAGTGACGTGTTTGTGGCGCATGCGGTTGATCTTGTGCGTGCCGAAGGATGCTCGATCGTTAACGTTGACTGCACACTCGTTCTCCAGGCGCCAAAGATTCTCCCGTACAAGCAACAGATGCGTGAGAACATTGCACGCTTATGTGGTTTGCCTCTGAATCGTGTAAGTGTGAAAGCCACAACCAGCGAACACCTTGGCTATGTTGGCCGGAGCGAGGGTGTCCATGCGTGGGTTGTCTGCGAGGTTCAACCAGCATGAGATGGCTGCTCGCAGCAGTGTTGTTGTGGTGGTGTTGTGCTGCGGCAGTGGCCGACAACCAGCATCCTACGTCGTGGCATGTAACGCGTGAGTGGACGTCGTATGCCATGCCTCTTGGCGATTCGTGGGTCCTTCACCGAAAACTCCCTGCATGGCAGAGTTCCGACCCCGTACTAGCTGTTGTGGACAACAACGGTAAGATCATTCGTAGGGCACTGGACGGACAGGATGTACGTGCCGTTGCCGTGTGGCGATCACTGATTATTGCCGTTCGTCTGTCGGCTAATGCTGTGGAGTTAGTTGTCCTCAATGACCGCTTGCACACGCTCGGCACGGTGCGACTACCGGAGTTGGTCGGTCTGAGTCAGACACCCGATGTGCAGGTCATGAGTCGTGACGAACGGTCACACATCCTGATTCTCTGCAACGGCTTCTTGCTGGCTTGTAATCCAGTACAGCGTCCGTTGAACATTACCGTACTTGAGCAGCGCGTGTTTGGTGCTGCCGTTGGACGGGGGGAATGGTCAGCCATCTTCGTCCACGATGTGGGTGGCATTGCCTATGCCAGCTTGGTCGACACGCTGATGCGTCGGCGTGTTGCACCTTCTGTACCGTTGGCCAGTCATGCACGAATCGGACAAGTGAATGATGACGTTGTCGTGATCTCTGCCGTAGAAGGCTCCTATGCCTCCCAGGTCAGTGTGATCGACTCACGGAGTAGTGTGGTGCAGACGTTAACCTTGCCGGTATCGGAGAACAACATCGGATGGGTAGAGCAAAAAGGGAAACTGGCTCTTGCCGTCGTGAGCACACAGAAAGGCATGCAGACCCTGGCCGTAGCATCGGCCGATAACATTCATAGCGCCATGTCCACGGGAATTGCACTACCACCGGAGGTGGGAATGCCGCAGCGCGTGTGGGCAAGTGCCGACACTGTTGGCGTATGGTGTAGTGGCGGCATAGTATCTGTTGTTGGTGGAAGCATCATTGCAGCGGATGTCTTGCATAGAAATCTGGCTGGATACGAGGTGCCGGTGCCGTCAGGACGTGGTCTACTAGTCTATGGACCGTCAGGCACGTTGGTCATCACTAGAATGTTTCAACCATGGTGGTGGATCTGGTGGCTTGCAATGAACGTTGCACCATTTGTTATTCCACTGTTGTTACTGCTCATTATCGTCCTGCTCGTCACGCAGTTGCGACGGCAAAAGCGCTACCTCTCCGCCATGTTGGAAGTACCAGGAGCGGGCCTGGTATTCGTGATTGATGGTGCTGGCAAGCTCACGCAGGCCAATGAGCGAGCGATGCGGTTGCTTCGTATCACGCCAAAGGTGCCGATGCACAGACTCTTTCGTGCCTACATGCGTCACCGCGGCGTCGAAGGCGTCCTCCATTTCGTCGAGCAAGCCATGGTCGCCCGACGTCCGATTACCGACAAAGTAAGCGTTGACGACGACGATGATCAACGCGAGTACATGTTTACCTCGCAGTTGCTCTGGGGCACCTTGGGCAAGCGTCGAGCCACGGTCGTAACAGGAATCGACATTACCGAAGCGTTGGAGCGACGTCGACTCGTCAACTGGGCACAGCTTGCACACGACATGCAAACGAACCTCAGCACGATTCGACTCAATGCCGAACAGATTGGCCTGAACCTCGAAGCAAAGGATTCCGAACGCGTACGACGAATTCTTTTTCAGACTGACGTTCTCATCCAACGCGTTCGTGACCTCGTGAGTGTTGGTAGGAGTGAAGAGCTACAGAAGTCTGCCGTCCACAGTGCCGAGTTCTGCACCCAACTCCGTCATGAATTCGATCCGCTCATGTTCCCTCACGTGACGTTTGTCATGAAGCTGCGTGGAACAACGATGATGGTGGACAAGCTCAAGCTCTCTCGTGCCGTTCGCAATGCCGTCGAGAATGCCATCAAGAGTCTGCGGGGCAACCCCGGAACGGTAGAGATCGCCACGTGGTTTGATCGCACACATGTTCACATCCGCATTTCCGACACTGGGATCGGGATGGATACGCTCACGCTTGAGAACATGATGAAACCATACTTTACTTCCGCCAAGGATGGCACAGGTACTGGCATTGGAACGATGATCATGCAACATGTAACCCACATGCATGGCGGTTCGTTGCGCGTAACGAGCGAACCAGGTGTGGGAACGCAAGTAGATTTCCGCATTCCAATCGGTACGGTAACGCCTTCACCATAGTCATCTACGCATGGAGATAGAGAAGAAACGCATAGCAGCACTGGACTATGGACTAGCACGCATCGGTATGGCCGTGTGTGACGAGTTCCACATTAGCGTGAATACCAGGCCAGTGATACCGAACAACGAGCAGATGTGGGAGATACTCCTTGATCAACTGCGACGTGACCGGATCGACCTTGTCCTCGTTGGTGTGCCTTTTAAGCTGGATGGCACGTCATCGCCAATTATCGAGGCCATCCAAACGTTTATTGCAGAGTTGCGCACGAGGATTCAGATACCTGTGGTCGAGGTCGACGAGAGTTTCTCCACGAGCAGAGCACGCGAGATTATGCTTGGCAGCGGGATGAAACATAAACGTCGCTCTACCAAGGGAACCAAGGATGCCGTTGCTGCAGCCGTCATTCTCTCAGACTTTCTTGAAGAACATCGATGAGTAGCGACTATCTAGCTGGACAGGACCACACAACAATTCGGAGAGTCTGCGTAGGAGTATTGTGCGGACTGCTTGCTGTTGCCATGGGTGTGAACACGACCATTGCTCAGCCACGAGCCATGGTGGCAAAAACACTGCAGACTACAGGAGAGCGGTTCTTTGGTGATGCCTATGTAATTCCCGGGAATACGCCGGACAGTGCATCAATCGTAGTCATGTTTCGTTTTGCCAATGACTTTCTGACCTTCACCAAGGCCTCTCAGCGTGCGTCAGTACGTGGATCGTACATGGCCCCAGTAGCGGTGAGCATCGAAGTGCAGGACTCAATGGGCGTCATAAGACAACGGCATCGCTGGGCCGATACGTTATACACCAACACGTTCGACGAAACCAATAGTGCGACGACCTTTCACTGCGGCTGGCAGACCATACCAGTGCCGCATGGTGTGTACACGATTACGGTGGAGATACTGTCCAACCGGACCACGCAGGGGAATGAGATCGTACTTAAGGACATCAAGTCGAACGATCCAGTACAAAGCCGTCTGCTGAGTGCGCCGTTGTTTGCTCAGCCCTTACCATCAAAGGAGAAGTTCCTCCTACGTCCATATGTATTCTCAGGTAACCTCCGTTTTGGATCGTCGGATGGAATCGCCTTGATAGTTCTTTCCGATACAAAACCAGTCGAGTACGACTACGCCATCGTGCAGAAGCCCTATCGTGCACGCGACATACGGTGGTGGCAAGTGTCTGACGTACAAGGTCAGGTAACAAGCAGCACATCCAGACAACTGCGCATCAGCGACTTTGCCAATTCTCGTGATCCATACCTCGAAGTGGTTGACCATGCTCCTACCGGCAATGCCGTTGCCCTTGCAGAGATCAACATTCCGTTAACGACCATGGTGCCTGGCAACTACGAGCTGCAGCTCGTAGCAAATGGAAGTCGCGATACCATCGCCATCCCGTTTAGAGTGGAGTGGGAAGAGATGCCGCGCTCGCTTCGCAATCTTGACTATGCGATGAGCATCCTCAAATACATCGTCAAGCAGGAACAGCTTGACTCACTGAACAGCGGGAACGATGTCGAGCGACGTGAGCATCTGATGGACTGGTGGCGTAGGCAAGACCCAACTCCCACAACGACGTACAATGAGCGGATGGTAGAGTACTACAAGCGGGTCGACGAGGCCTTTACTACCTTTAGCACCATCCAGGAACCAGACGGAGCAAACTCCGAACGCGGCAAGATTTACATTCTCTTTGGTCCACCGTCGACTACCGACAAGAATCTCTCTCCTGAAAATGCTCCGCAAGAGATTTGGGCTTACACGAATGCCGTGAAGAAGAAATTCTTCTTTTCGATGGATGAAAGAGGACTCTACAAACTCAAGAGCATGGAAGATTTGAAGTAGGGAACCTTGGTAGGGGGCTATGTCGGTGCACGCCGATAACACATGCTAGTGGCGCGGCACGACGGCTATCGTGGCTCCCAAGCCTCGCCCTCGCATGGCGGCTCGGCTGACGTTACATGCTCGTCCAGGATGGTACAGAGTTGATTGGTCGGGTTAAAATGTCGGCACGTCCCGCATAACGTCCCATCCTGCAGTTGTTCGACACTCTCGTTGAACCGACGGTATTGCAGGTAGGCAGGGTAGACGCCCACGCCCCAGGCAACAAACATCACGGTTGTCCACCACCAGCCGCTGGAACTATATGCACTACTAAAGCCCCAGGCAGCAGCACCGATGATGGTTAGTCGCATCACGGCAGCAGCCATGATGGATCCCGTGGTGTAATACGGAAGGTCCGCAGCACGATCCGGTGGAGTAACGCGAAGCAAGAACAGGTCGATGATCTGTTCTGTGGTAGTGGGCTGACTCATAGTACCGAGAAAAATGACGTCCGATGTGAACCTACGGATGTCTGGTTAATATCTTCGTACTGCATGGCAAACATCCACATCCTTCCTGAATACCTAGCCAACCAGATTGCTGCTGGAGAAGTAGTTCAACGACCAGAAAGCGTCGTCAAGGAACTCGTGGAGAATGCCGTGGACGCTGGAGCAACGGCCATCAGCGTGGTTGTTCGTGATGCAGGTAAACAGTTGATTCATGTGATTGACAATGGCGGGGGAATGTCCAAAGACGACCTTGCCATGAGCGTAGTGCGCCATGCTACGAGCAAGATCAAGACTGAGCACGACCTTCATGCAATTAGAACGTTGGGCTTCAGAGGCGAGGCCTTGGCCTCCATCGCAGCCGTTGCCGATGTTGAAATCCGTACGAAGCTTCAACCGTCAGCCGAGGATGATGGTGTCAGCTCTACAGGGTGGGTACTAGCATCCAGACCTGGTGAGTCCCCTGACATTCGTCCCATTGCTACTTCAGTGGGGACACAGATTCTTGTACGCAATCTGTTCTACAATGTCCCTGCACGACGAAAGTTTCTGAAGAGTGATCTTACGGAGTTCAGGCACGTAAGCGAAACCATGCAGCGCATGGCTCTCTCTCGTACCGATGTTCGATTCACCTTCCACGATGGCGATGTACTGGTTTTCGATGTTCGTCCATCCTCGTTGCTTCAACGCATTCGAGACGTGCTGGGCATCAACGCCGATCGAGCACTCGTCCCAGTTAGCATGGTAGAGGACGGCATTTCCGTAAGCGGGTACGTAGGGCTTCCGGAGATTGCTAGACAGAGCAGGAGTGGACAGTTTCTCTTCCTCAATGGTCGTCCCATTACAAGCAGACCACTGGCTCATGCCATTCTCACTGCGTACGAACAGTTGTTGAGTACTGGCTCCCACCCAGTGTTCGTTGTGAACATCGAGATTGATCCCAACAAGGTCGACGTCAACGTCCACCCACAGAAGCACGAAGTCAAGTTCGACAACGAGCGTGCTGCCTACCTCCTCATTCAGGTAGCCGTCACCAAGGCATTGCGTGAAGCCGATGTACTTCCTGCCTTTCTTGGCGATCTACCGTTGGCCAGCAAGCCATTACAAGGTCTAGCGACGCCCGCGGCTGGCGGGATTACCTATGTGAACAGACTTACGGGAGAAATCGTCCACAGTCAAACCTCTTCGTCACCTCCGCCTACGTTCCCGCCAGTACGGTCAGCTCATGGTGGTGCGGTGGCTGCTGCCTTGTTCACACCACCTCCCAAAACAGAACAAGCACCAGTGTTCCAAGCTGGATCACAATACATACTCACACCAACAGCCGATGGTGTGATGGTGATCGATCAGCATGCTGCACATGAGCGAGTGATCTACGAGCGTGTGATGAACAAGCATGCCACACCAGCTCATGCCGAGCAGGCCTTGTTGTTTTCGGTGAAGATTACACGATCGCCCAGTGAAATCGTCATTGTTCGCGAATACCTCGCTGAGTTTCAGAAGCTTGGGTTTCGGTTGGACATTTTGGATTCAACAACGATTGAAATCCATAGTGTGCCGACCGACGTTCAACCAGGTAACGAAGAACAGGTGCTCGGTAAGTTGATTGACAGTCTGCAACACGGAGGAACGATTCCGAAGGAACGACGCTTCGATCACATCGCTACCATGTTTGCTGCAAAACAAGCAATTCGGCGTGGTGATCGTCTCGGGACCGAGGAGATGCAGACCTTGGTGGAGAACCTCCTCAAATGTGCTTTGCCACATTTGACGCCAGAGGGGAAACCCACATTCTTTCTGCTTCCGTTCGACGAACTCTCATCAAGATTAACATGACAGTCTACGCCAAGAAGCCAACTCCAATGTATTCGCCGAACTGTGTGATTGCAGCCCTCTGCATGGCGTTGTTCTTGCCATTGAGCACCACTGCGGCTACACCTCGCACCGAAGTACTGCTGAGTAGCAATGCAGCGACCATGCATGAGCAGCAGAAGCCCGATCCCGACATGGATTCCTTGCGTGCATGGTTGCAAGGGGATTTTGATACGAAGGAGCAGATTAGGCACGATAGCACGGCTCGCTATGCCAAGCTTGCTATCCGCGAGTTTTCACAGGAAGGTATGGATGGACTGTGGTTCACCTTTACGTTGTATGCGGACCCCGACACCACAGCCCCCTTCCAAACTCTTGTCCTCCAGGTCCATCGCGTCGAAGATGGCATGATCGAAGTGATTCAGTACGACCAAGCAGAGAGCGGACAGAAACTCAAACGTCGATTCGGATGCGAATGGTACCTCCAGTTTAGTGGTAAGGGCTTTGGTGGAGGCACTCATGGGTATGCCTGTGCAGCAACGGCTGGGGGAGCATATTCCACGACGGAAGTAGACATTCGGAGCTTTGGCATCAAGTACTGGCTGCGGAATTACACATCGGATCGGTTGTTGGCTGATGGCATAAGGCAGACTCCGCTTTTGTTTATGCGATCGACCCCATGAGCCACTCCGTACTGAGTCATGCTATGGTGTGGTTTGCCTAACTTTGCCAAACTTTTAGACTCACCTACGGTACGAACATGACAAATTCCTACGTTCTCATTCTTGGTGCATCCAGCGGGTTTGGCCGTGCAGCTGCACTGAAACTTGCACGCGAAGGGTTCGGCGTCTTTGGCGTCCACCTTGATCGTGCTGCTGGAATGAAGCAAGTAGAGGAGCTCCAGGCGGAACTCACTGCTCTTGGTGTACCGTTCAAGTTCTGGAACGTCAATGCCGTTGATGCTGCACAGCGCAGTGCCATTGTTGCAGAGATTTCAGAGCAGTTCAAGAACAACCCTGGTTCTGAAGTTCGCCTACTCTTGCACTCACTTGCCTTTGGAACCCTCAAGCCCTTTGTGGACGTCGATGGCGGTGATACCGTATCGCAGAAGAGTCTGGAGATGACCTTGGACGTCATGGCCAATTCGCTGATCTACTGGGTGCAGGATGTTGTCCGCGCTGGCATTATGGGGCAAGGGGGCAGGGTAGTTGGTCTTACCAGTGCGGGTAGTACGCGTGTGCTGCCAACCTACGGTGCTGTAAGCGCAGCAAAGGCCGCCTTGGAAAGTTATGGACGTCAGCTTGCCCTTGAACTCACGCCATACGGCATCACCTCGAACACCATTCGCGCCGGCGTTACCCATACACCGGCACTAGCGAAAATCCCTGGCAACGATGTGATTATGGCCAATGCCTTCATGCGTAATCCGCACCATCGTCTTACCACACCGGAAGACGTAGCCAATGTGCTTTCGCTACTTGTACGACCAGAAGCCCAGTGGATCAACGGCGAAGTAATCGGAGTAGATGGTGGCGAAGACTCCGTCGATCTTACCTGGTGGAAGGCACCGCAAGCATAACGGCACGGTGACCATGAACGAGACGTCGGCAGGACAGGTACAAGGTGCCAAGACAATACATGGTGTGCCTTATAACTTGTTGACCTCAAGAATTCTACGGATGCGTTCGGGTGTGGTGACCTTGCTGGCATTGTTATGCTGTTCTGTCGGTCTTCTCCATGCACAGTCATCTGATCCAAACGTGCAGAGCATCGTCAATGCAGTGATCGACACGTGCTCTCGTCCGACTTCGATTGCCGTCCTTAAACTTGATGGATCACGTCCGGTCGTTGCATCGCGTAACGTCCGTCCGACAGAGAAATTCTCCGAACCTGGTTCAAGCGTAAAGCCGATACTGGCCTGGCTTGCGGCGTCCAAAGACGTCCTCTCGGCTGGCGAAAGCATTGTCTGCACGGGTACCACTGGCGAACCACGATGCTTTGCCAACCACGGACGTGTTGATCTGCGTAAGGCACTAGCCACATCGTGTAATGCGTTTGCCTTTGAATTGGCTGGACGTCTCGGTGCTGACAATGTAGTACAAGGGTTTGTGAACTTCGGCTTTCCAAGGTTGGATACGGCACTTCCAAACACCTTGCAGGCAGCTTGGTCGTATGGAACGGGACACCATCCATGCTACCTGGAACCGGCACAACTTGTCAGCGCCTATGCACGACTGATCGACAGTCTGTTTTCCGAGAGCAGTACGGTGAATGCTACGCTCCGCGAGGAGATTCTTGATGGTATGCGATTGGTTGTGGAGGGGGCTGAAGGCACGGCTCCGTTAGCACGGAACGATAGGGTGACGATTGCTGGAAAGACTGGCACAGGAGTAGGAGTGAAGGGAGGAGCAGGGGAGCGGACATCATCGTGGTTCGTTGGCTATGCACCTGTGGATCGTCCACGCTACATCGTCGTGGTTTCCGTCCTCGATGGCACAAACGGCGGCACCGATGCTGCTCCGATTGCACGCGAGGTGTTGATTCGGCTGTTGAAGTAAATGAAGGGGCGGAGTGCTTGCCGCACTCTACGGTCCATCGATGTGCGTTGTGCAATGCCTAGTGTGCATCGGTAAGCAGCGAGAGAAACTGCAGGAGGTCAGCAACGTCGTGATCTGTTAGCACTACAGATTCGAAGCGCTCTTCAGCCACAATGTGCGGATGTTGATGATGTTGGTAGCCTTTTAGCACGTCGATCAACGTCGATACCGAGCCATCGTGCATGTAGGGATAGGTAAGAGCAACATTGCGCAGTGATGGTACTCGAATGGAGTCAAGTTGCTCCATGCCATGTTCATCCAGGAAGCGTCCGCTATTGCCAACCTTGATGAGCTCGTGATTGGTGAGCAATACACCAGAGTGACATGACGTACATTGCCCCCTTCCTTCAAAAACCGTCCAGCCACGTTTTTGCGACTCAGTAAGCCTTTGTGGTTTTGCATAGACCGTCACGCTGTCGAACACGGAACTGAATCGTGGTAGCGTGCGCTCGAATGCGCTGATGGCACGGGTTAGAACCCACGGGTCCAGATCTCGTCCATACGCCCTCCGACTCATCGCTTGGTAGGTTGTGTCAGTACTGAGTTTTCGTACCACGGCAAGAATGTTCTCGGCAAACTCATGCTGCTCCTGGATCGGAACGAGCACCTGCATTTCAAGTGTCGGTACGGTGTTGCCACGCAGGAGACGTGGTTCGAAAGCGGCATAGGTGATGCTTGGGACGTTGGCCTTACCAGGTCTGCCGAACGCCCCTGCATTCATTACTGTAGTGCTGGCGAAGGCTGACGATTCTTGGTGACATGATGCACAGGATGTGGATGCATCGGCAGAAAGGCGCACGTCGTGAAACAAAGCCCTGCCTAGTGCAACACGCTCCGGTGTTGACAAATTGTCTTCCGGGAATGGTACGGCAGGTATCGCATAGTGGCTGCTAGGCCACCATCCATCATCAACGACGGTTGTGTCGCATGAACACAACAGGCAGCCAAGTGCGCTGACTACGGTGATGATCGTGCGCGTAGCCGACATGCCATTAACGTTGAATGATGACGACTGACGATTGCGGCTTACGTCCGACCGATGTCTGAATCAGTTGATATGCGCCGGTTGGGATAGACGAAACATCAATGCGTGACTCGCCGGAATCCAACTCCAAGTTGAAAACAACGGCACCTAGCGAATTCACCAATTGAACTGTGCACGGTTGCATGGCCGAGACGGACAGCACCGTATTGGCAGGGGTGGGAAACACTGCGGACGTGAAGTCATGGACATTGTTGACGCTTGTAGCCGTGCCGCTGAAGACCTTCGTGCTCATGTTGTCCATGACCGTGATTGCCTCGCCTTCGGCGCTGTGATTGATCAAACCCAGGTCTACGCGAATATCATCGAGCATCGCGCCAATGTCCATGTTAATGTTTAGTACCAAGGTGTCGTTGGTCCACGTCTGCCCGACGATTGTTTGTGCCTGACGGTACAGCGAATCGTCCACCGTATGAATTTCAAACAGGTTTTCTGGCGCAGATGCATTGCTTCGTGCCTGACCTTCGATGACCACAAATCGATAGCCCGCTGTCCAACCCCAATGCATGGACGGGTCTTGATTGCCTAGTGGGTGACCTGCAGGGTAGGTACTGGGATCAAGGTGGTTGTAGATAGGAGGAACACCAATGCCAAAGATTACCGAGGCAGCACTGTCGACCTCTGCATAGCCGATCATGTAGGTCGTGTCTTCAAAAACATTGCCGAGTACGACTGATTCTTTGACAAGCACTGGGTCGCCCACTGGCGGCACGACCCGCATAGCAGTCAAGTAGAACTGAAGGCGGGTAACGTTGATCTGTTGAGATCCATCGCCGATGGTGGCATACTCACCAGGGACAAAGGGACGTCCACCAACGTGGTAGTGAATCTTTACGCCAATGGGACGAGCATTGACCAGAAGGGTGGATAGCAACAGGACGACAAAACCCGTTATCGTCGCCAATCGATAGTCGGTCGTGAACTTTGAAGTATGCATAATCATTGCATCATGATTGTAGTAGTTTGTGCGTGCAAATTATCGCTTCGCACGGAACCGTCCGCCTGGAGATAGGGATACTTCCAAATGTTGTGGATGAGGACACCTGTGGTTGGCTGAATTATGCGACCATTTTGGGTTCTCCGTCAGTGTACACAATGCCGTCAAGCACGTTGGCAATGTGATTGAATCCGTCGA
>JAGFIZ010000062.1 GCA_024103135.1 Bradyrhizobiaceae bacterium
ATCGACGGATTCAATCACATTGCCAACGTGCTTGACGGCATTGTGTACACTGACGGAGAACCCAAAATGGTCGCATAATTCAGCCAACCACAGGTGTCCTCATCCACAACATTTGGAAGTATCCCCATGCAAATAGCTCTCCATTTCATGTTTAATCATTAGTTGAGCCCATGATCCGTCACCCCGTTCATTTACGCGTCGAACGGACTCTTCGTACGCAGGAACGTCATTATCATATATGTGAACTTCTGGTTTTCCGAGTCCCTTCAAGTACTGTTCAGAAACCCAATGCTTTAACGATGAACCTCCAAGAGGAATGAATGCGACGCGTTCGTCCCCACTCAAATCTGGTAGAGTTGAATCATGTATGTGCAAAACTCTACTCAGACACTTCATCGCCGCAACATCCGTTGGGCCTTCCACACACACCAGAACCTTTACACGACTATCAGGAACTAGACCCAATGTCTTTGCAACAGGTCCGAATACATCCGCACCGGCCTCAATCCTAGGTATATCGTCCACATCCCTCGTTACAAATCGGATACTGTCTACTGGAAGTTCGGAGGCAAATCCCGGGCTATGTGTCGTTAGGATTACTTGGTATCCCTCTTCCGAGGCTAGGGACTTGAACGAAGCTTGTAATATCTGTTGATTGTTTGGGTGTTGTGCAGTTTCCGGTTCTTCAATGGCGTATATGATACCTCGCCTACTCCCAGCGAGTTTTCGCTCGGCAGCCGCTTTGAAAAAACTCACCAACACAAGCCTCCGAACACCACTTCCTCGCTTATTCAGTGGGATGCCGTCGTCAGTGTCCATGTTCACCGAAAAGAGTCCTGTCCATTTGGATGGAGTAGGATTTGCGAACTGCGGGGTCAGCTCCTTCGCTAGAGTGGGGTCGATGGACTTCAACGCCTCATAGGTAAGCCTTGCTATTTCCTCAGCCCGTTCTTTCACTTTCTCTTGTATCACAGAAATTTCACTCTGTACTTCAGCTATGGCGGTAGCTACTGCTGCCTTCATCGGATTTTGTACTTCACCATCGCTATCACGACTGTTTCGATCACTCTGGAACAGTGCGAACATTGGCAGATGGTTTGCAAGCTGTTCCCAGATACGTTTACCATCCTCTTTCTTCCCTACGGGTATAGTTACGTCGTCCCGTAGTTCCAGATCACCGCATGCCGCCCACAAGGCTTTCCTCATGCCAGGATTACCTTTTTGGGGTACGTCCAGTTTTCCATCACTGACCAGTTTCTGAAGGTCTTTCTCCTTCATTTCAAGCAGACTGTCAACACCTTTCGCAGTGGGATGTCGAGCGATAATGTACACTTCAGTACCAGGACTCTTCGGCTTGCAGTCGTATACTTTTCGAATCTTCAATGTACCAGAGGTAGTCAATAGGTATTCGTCCGCAAGAGTCGTTCCTGCCCCCGCATCGAGAGATAGTGTCTGAGGTAGGTCATCGAACTCACACGTAATGGAAATTTCTTTGTCATCATTGTAAATGTTTGCGTCCCCCTGTTCGATCTTGACAGTTTCATTATTGAAGAAGATTTCAAGTGCCTCCAGAATGGAGGACTTTCCAATGTCATTCTTACCAACGAATGTCGTCAGATTGTCGATAGCTACATGCACTTCCTCGCGGTAGCATCGAAAATTCTTGATCGCGACGGATACGAGCTTCATTCAACCCTCCCGTTGATGTAAAACCAATAGAGCTTATGTAATCGGTACTTGAGTTCAACCAATGGAATGACTATCTATTCCTCAGCAAACAGCATGCGCACCGGCAGCTTCATTGCTTTCGCCAACTTCTCTACGATAGCCACAGTCGGGTTCCTTTTTCCTGCTTCCAGTCGAGAAATGTATTCGGATGCTACCCCTGATTCGGCAGCAAGCTCCTCCTGCGTAAGTCCTTTCTCCTGGCGGTATTTACGGAGGTTGATAGCGAGTAGTTCATGGATGTTTGGCATTGCGGCAATGGTCGCTATCTTTGCCACTCAGCCATTTGTCCGATCGGACAAGTTTCATGAATTCACGACTTGCTATTATGAAATTCTCTGTAGGACCTTACCTCCTGACCTTCCTGATACTTACGGCAACCGTCCGTGCGGATTTCTCCGACACCCTCAACCTCGCTTCTGCGCCCGGGAAGGGTGCGTGGTTGAAGGTCAGGACAGTGACCTGGGTGTTCGACACCACAGACTTCTCCAAGGGTAGGTCACGGTTGGACATCGAAGTTGTCGTGAGGAACTCAGGCAAGGCTCCTGTGGAGACCAGTCCCGGAAGCTTCGCTGTCCGTCTGGGCAAGAACGATCGTGCTTTGTTCTTCACCTCCATGCAGCCCGGAACTCCACAGGTCGAGAAGGCCAGTATCGCTCCGAAGGACTCGGTCGTTACCCGAATGTCCTTCGTCCTTCCGGACACAGGGTCATCCGTGGAATTGAAGTACACTCCTACGGGATCGAAGTCTTCGACATGGTTGACCTTCCTCCCTACCGTTACCTCTTCCTGTAAGCGGTTGGCTCGATCGGCGGAGATGTTTCTGCTGGCCACAACGACCTTCCGGAAGTTCATGGATGAGCGGAAGAGACCGTACTACGATGAGGCACGAGGACTGTACCTGATGTACCTCAATTCGAAGGTCTTCGGCCCTTGTACGGATGCTCGGGCTTCCGATCTCGAAGACCTGTCCAAGTCCGCCCTGAAGTTGGTGAACCTCGATGGTCAGGAAATCGACAACGTCCTTCGTGGAGACCGTGACATGCTCTCCTCCATGGCGTTCTTCCTTACGATGGCCAAGAAACCAGCACAACGAATTCTGGCTCAAGATTCAAGGAAGTAGACATGGCTCTCCGTCCCATCTACGACGTCGTCGGGTACGCCCAGATACAAAAGTTCCATCCGTTGTATTTCCTCCTCATTGGATGGTGGGCGGGACTTATGGTAGCCTGTTTCGTGCTTCCGCTCTTCTTCCCCGGAGGACGGCGGCTCATTACGAGGCTCTTCGGATACTGGTGAGGATCAAGAGTACCATAGCGAACAGACCAACCCTCTACCGAATGGGAAGGATCGTCGAGCTTCTCAAACTTGGTAAGAAAGTGACGGTGGCAACAGTGGCCGAAGACCTTCAATTCTCTTCGCGCACGGTGGCACGTGATCTCGATTACCTCGTACATGTCCTCGGTGCTCCGATCGAATACGACCGTATTCAACGGTCCTTCGTCCTCACGGAGAAAGGTCTCCCGTTGATTCTCGATCTATACATCCGCAGTCATCTGCGTCAGGAAGCCAAGAGGGCGATCGATCATACGTCAACCCTTGCTCCTGAATCCGAGGAGTTCGTAGGTGGACTAGCGTACGTCCACGAGGTCATCGGGAGGGTACTGAGCTACCAGTGACTATGAAATCTGTGGATACGCAAATGTTCGACTTTCAGGCTCTGTGCAATCTCATGGATAGGACACCTTTCCGTTTGCATCCATACAGGGGAATCCTCACGCGTGTCGGTACCGACCTCGGTTATCCCGGAAGGAGACGAAGCGTGTTCCAGGCCATCAAAGTCCACAGGACTACAACCGTCATGCTCGCCGTTGCACGAGCTATCCGCGAAGCAGAGAAACCTCTTCCTCTTGACCACTGACCGCCAATGGATTCTGACACCCTCGTCCTCGTCGTTTGCCCCCAATCCATCCTACGGTATGCTCTCCGTGCAACCTTAACGGGCCATGGGATCGGTGTGGCCGAGGTCGTAGCAACCTGGAGGAAGGAGCAGGAGTGCTTGCTGGACATCGTGTAGACATGATGTTGATAGATACTCACGCCCTTCGTCCGGGTAAGCAGGGTGTACAGGATATTATCGCACTCCGCACAAACTTCCCGAGGGTGACCATCGTGGTTCTCGTAGGGGACGAGACGATTTTCCTCGGCGAGGTACTCGAATCCATCGCCCATGGTGCGATTTCCAAGGACGATCATCCTCAGGCTCTACTGGACTTGTGCACTTGGGTTCGCAATGGATGTTACGGCTTCTGGATCAGTCCGACAGTTGCGGACCGGTACCTCAGAAGACGCATCACTGCACACACCCTTCAGTTCACCGATCAGGAACGCCGTGTTCTCCAGCTTCTTGATCTTACAAACAAAGAAATCGCTACCGATCTGAGACTGACTGTCGGTACCGTGAAGAACTACGTGAGTGTCATTTACGACAAGCTTGGTGTGCACAGCAGAGCAGAGGCATTGAAGATCAGAGGGTGAGAACCTTAGCTACAGGCATCCTCACATCCACACTCATGGCCCTTGACCTTCTGGAAGCACTCCCGGCCTTCCTTGACGCTGAACCAGAGGACACCCAAGGCTCCGATGGCATCGGCATAGGCGAAGTGGGTAGACTCGTACAGTAGAGCGGATATGAGGACGACTACACTCATGTACACGCACACGAGCGTACAGTTCGCATCAGCGATGATCGGAATGCTACCAAGAGTCCTGCCTACCTTCTTCTTCGCTATGACGAGCACGGTCATGACCACGATCGAAACACAGGCAACCACGATGCCCCAGAAGGTGGACTCCGGAACCTCTCCCGCGACAATGTTGACGACGGTAGTTACCGCGAGCATCACGCTCAGTCCATAGAAGGACCAACCGGTGATGCGTAGAGCCGTCCTTTCAAATTCCGTACGATCACTCTTCGTCGAGGTATTGGCGGTGCGTTCGAGTCTGCGGAGCATTACGAGGACACCGACACCGGAGATCGTTTCGATGAAGCTGTCCAACCCGAATCCGAAGAGGGCAAGGGTTTCATCCTGAAAGCCGAGGATGGTCGAGACCAACCCTTCGCCGATGTTGTAGACGATGGTGAAGAGTGCCAACCAACGAGCGGTACGATAGAGTCCGAGCGTTCGTTCACTGTTGGCTACGACGGGCGTTGTGATCGTTATCATATCAGGCTTTCCGGTAGGTCATTCGTCGCGATACTGACAGCAGCCGGGCAATTCATCGTATGCTTCCTGCGACCCTTTCAGGGTATCGACGTCATAGCCTACCCGGAGGATAGCGGAAGTGATGGTGGTCGCGTTGGTCTCGGAGTCTTCGTACACGGCTGTCAGTTCTTTCTTCTTCTTGTCCCATGTGGCTGTCTTCACACCCTGAACACCTTGCGCAGCTTTCTCGATACGCTTCTTGCAGGAGCCGCATTTACCGGCGACCTTCAGGGTAGCCGTTTGTTCGGCAGCGATCAGGGCTACGGGAATCAGCAGCAGACAGGTCAGAAATCGAATACGGTGGAACATCGTCGTTCTCCATGTGTGGTTCATTGAATTCATCCAAGTTCTTCAGTTTCAGTAGAGGACTCTATCATCTCTTACAGCCCCAGTTCGTCGATAACGAATTCTTTCGCTCCTTCCGGTCCGGTGATGTCCAGCCACGTACCCTTTCCGTTTCCATCGATTGTCAGACGGAACTGGAAGAAACTACAACAGGACCGTTCGGACTTTACGAATTCCACAAGTTGATCGAGAACAGAATCCGCACCATCGAATCTGAACGAAAATCCGTCCGGAAGCTCTTTCCGTTCGAGCACCGACTTCTTCAGCTCCGCAAGGGTGGTTTCCTTTCTCTGCTGGAGTTCCGGTGATGTCAGTGTGCAGGCAAGGGTAGAATCCACATCCTTCACTGCGATAGTGTCGGTAGTACGAGAGTTGGACATATCGGTACCTTCTTGGCTCGTACAAGCAGCCAGCATAGTTGTAAGGATGAGAAGTATGTTCTTCATTCTACGATGTCCTCGGAGCAAAGAAAATGACGGCAACACCTACGAGGACGATCGCGCTTCCAACCACGTCGTATACATCGGGCCGGAGCCCATCAATCCACCATCCCCAAAGAAGCGACAGGACGACGAAGACCCCTCCGTACGTTGCATAGGTACGGCCGAAACCAGCGGGTTGCCACGTCGCTACCACACCATAGCAGGCAAGGATTACGGCTCCAAGCAGGCCAATCCACGGTGACCTCCCTTCCTTGAGCCACAGCCACATGAGGTATCCTCCACCGATCTCGCAGAGACCTGCTAGGATGAAGTATGGGATCGATAGAGAGTACATAGGGTTATCAGGCATTAGTTCAGATGAGGTTGGTTGAACCAACCCCTCGTTCGGTTCACAACGGCTACCACGAGCAGCATGATAGGTACTTCCACAAGCACTCCCACCACGGTCGCCAGTGCAGCACCCGAGGTGATCCCGAACATGCTGATCGCGGCTGCAACAGCCAGTTCGAAGAAGTTCGAAGTTCCGATGAGACACGAAGGTCCTGCCACGTCGTGCGACTCTCCAGCAAGGCGATTGAGGATGTAGGTCAGACCGGAGACGAACACCACCTGTATGACGATGGGTACGGCCAGCATTCCAATCGTGAGGGGCTGTGCTAGGAATGTCGTTCCCTGAAAGGCAAAGAGCAGGACAAGGGTTGCGAGCAGGGCGATAGTCGACCATGGCCCCGTTCGTGCGAGGACATTCTCCAACGCTCCACTGCCAGACTTTAGAAGTCTCCTCCTCCATATCTGGGCGATGACTACAGGGACCACAATGTAGAGTCCTACGGAGAGAAGCAGCGTGTCCCATGGAATGACGATGGAGGACACATCGAGAAGCAAACCGACGATCGGTGCGAACGCCACAACCATGATGGCGTCGTTCAAGGCGACCTGCGAGAGAGTGAACAGAGGGTCGCCATTCACCAGCTTGCTCCACACGAAGACCATGGCCGTGCAAGGTGCAGCGGCAAGCAGGATGAGTCCGGCGATGTAGCTGTCGTGTTCAGCGGCAGGAAGAGAGTCCGCAAAGACTATCCGGATGAAGAACCACCCAAGTAGAGCCATGGAGAAGGGCTTTACGGCCCAGTTCACGAACAGGGTGATGCCGATCCCCTTCCAGTGACGACGGACCTCGTGAAGGGCTCCGAAATCCACACGCATGAGCATGGGAACAATCATCACCCAGATGAGAAGACCTACCGGGATATTGACCTTGGCGACTTCCATCGAGCCCAAGGCTTCGAAGGCACTCGGAAAGAACTTCCCGAGACCTATGCCCACTCCGATACACAACAGGACCCATAGGGTCAGGTATCGTTCGAAGAAGCCCATCGCGGACACTGTACGTTCAGCCATCGTTCTGTTCCGGATTCTCGGTCGCCTTGCGGATCGAGAGTTCATCCAAGGATTCCAAGGGTAGACTCATGAAGAGTCGCACCCGACCCATGATCTGGTTGAAGACGCTATCGAAAGATGCTCTCTTCTCCGCATCTGTGCCTTGAACGGCAGCAGGGTCTTCGAATCCCCAGTGAAGTGTTTTGGGAACTCCCGGCCATACAGGACAGGCTTCGCCCCGGGCGTTGTCGCAGACCGTGATGACGAAGTCCATGGCGGGAGCATCCGGAAGGGCGAATTCATCCCATGCCTTGCTCCTCAGCTTTTCCGCAGGGTATTCCAACGCTTGGCATACTTCGATGGCCAAGGGATGCACGACACCCGTAGGATGGCTTCCTGCACTGTAGGCAGTGAACCTATCCTTACCGACCGTGTTGAATACCGCTTCGGTAAGGATGCTCCGTGCGGAGTTACCGGTACACAGGATGAGAACGTTGTAGTTGGGCATCAGGGTCAGCAGCACGATCCTTCCTTGGCGGTAGGTCCACAGCATGCTTCCGTGGATGGTACAGATACCGTTGTACGCTCCTTCGGAGTACACCCACAAACTTCCTCTCCCATCGTCGCAGTGTCCTTTCCGAAGACGGGAATGGTATCCAGCGTGTGGAAGGTCTCCCATGCGATCCCCTGTGGGTCTTCTGCCCAATACTTGTCGGACTTCGCGTAGCAGCAGGCAGCCCCTTCCTCGGTAACGATCTCCCGTTCCAGCTTCTCCAGCCTCTCGTGCATGCCCTTGAGTTCTACGGTAGATTCCACCTGTACACCCAAGTGGTTCAGTCCGGGCTTCGCACCGCGTTGGGAGATGGCAAAGTTCACTCGGGGGTCATCCAACATCCACTTGGCGTAGTCGGATTTGACCACGGTCGGTTGTGCCGCGAACATCGTGGAATAGAACCGGATGCTGTCGTCCAGATCGACGACGGAGACGTGAACGTGGAGCCTCTTCATGATTTCCTCACTGTCTTTTTGGTGGCTGTGCTTGTGGACTTCTTGCTTGCTGACTTCAGCTTTTCGGACGTCGGCAGTGCGATGGAAACGGTAGTACAGGATGGATCGCAGGTGCCGTTCACACAGCAGTTCTCCGTCAGGTAGGAGATCAGACTGTTCATGGCATTGTACTCAGCCGAGTAGTAGAGATACCTGCCGGAACGGCGGACGTTCACGAGTCCTGCAATGGACAATTCCTTCAGGTGGAAGGACAGGGATGCGGGAGGAATACCGATGGAGTCACAGATGGTACCCACGGCAAGCCCTTCCTGACCGGCCTGTACAAGCATCCGGAATACGGAGAGTCGGGTTTCGTGGGCGAGAGCTGTGAGGGCGGTGACAACGGCTTTTGATTCCATGATTCGAAAATAATCGAATTATGGAAATCTGCAAGGCAAGGAACAGCGTCTCTACGACAAACTTGGGGTCCGCAGTAGGGCAGAGGCCCTGAAGATCAGAAGTCAAATCGACGCAACCAGGTGAGTACGATCGACCGTCGAGCGTATCCTAGCATTGAACGATCGCAGCTTTCCGCAGAAGAATTCGGAAACGCACATTCCGTTGTCCCCCAAGGACTTGACCACCAATTCTTTCCCCCAGATTCCTAATATCACTGGGATATGTTGCTCAGGAGTGGCCGTCGAGGATGGCCTTGAGCTCCTCTATGGTGATCGCCGGTTCGCGCCGATGCAACATAGCGTGGCAGTTGGGACATACGGGTCGGAGATCGTTCTCGGGGTGGAGATGGTACTCCTTTCCGATGCTGGCTACTTCAACCAGGTGATGCACATGGATGAAGTCGGTGCCGAGGTTGCCATAGGTGCGGACGAAATCGAACGCACATACCGAGCATGCTGTACCCCACCTCTGAATACACCTTTTCCGTGCCCAACGGCTTCTCTCGTACCTGTTCACGACTACAGTCGTTTTCAAGCCTTCCGTTACCAGACGCGCTTCGCCATTGATGTGCGATGTCGAGATTTCCACACTTCCAGGACCATGAAGCGACCAAGTCACTTCGACGGGCATTGTATCCCTGGCCTCTTCGCAAATCCCGTATCCGGCGAACGTGAATGGGGTACGGGTATCCTCTCGAATGAAGATGTGGATATGCCCCTGCGGATGGACCAACCTCTGAACCGATGAACTCGACAGTTTCCGACCGTTTTTCGCATACCAGACGAGTCGATCGCCTTCGAACCGGTTTCCATAGTCGTGTCCGGTTCTTCCCGGAGTTCCCACATTGCAGAACAGGAAATGATCGTCGCCATGAGAGGCATAGCCCGTAGTCCAATCGCCACCTTGAGCCGTATCAACAGGCAAACCGACGATACGGATCACGTCCTTCCGGGAGTAGTTGTAGCCGACATCGAAATCGTACATTTTTTACTGGATACGTGTCGTGTGTAGATATGAGAATCGCAGAGCCTGGATAGAAGCAACGCATTGGGTATCAAGCGGATACGAACGAAGCTACGACTGCCGGTAGAAACCGGAAAGTCACGATCGAACCAATGGAGCACACGGTATAGTCCATACCTTTGTACCAACAGTAGCGACATTGAACTTGAGCCATTCTACCAACATATCGACAACATCGGTTGCCGCCGTTGACCTCTTCTGCGGTGCGGGTGGACTGACCCACGGTCTGGAACGTGCCGGGATTTCGGTCCGGGCCGGGGTGGACCTCGATCCGGCATGCAGGTATCCGTACGAGGAGAACAACAAGGCGGACTTTTGGGAAAAATCCGTCGTGGATGTTACTGCGGACGAGATCAGGGCAGCATGGGGTAAAGCCAAGTACCGGGTACTTGCTGGATGCGCTCCGTGCCAGCCCTTCTCCACCTACATGCAGGGGAAGGTCGACTCGTCCGATGCCCGATGGAATCTGTTGGACGAATTCGCGCGGTTGGTACGGGACTGCGATCCTCATATCGTCACCATGGAGAACGTACCGAGGTTGGAGGAACAGGACGTCTTCGAGAAGTTCAAAGCGTCGTTGCGAGCATCCGGATTCGAAGAAGTAACGACTCGGGTCGTGAATTGTGCGGAGTACGGCATACCCCAAAAACGTCGGAGACTGGTGCTCCTGGCTTCCAAATTCGGGAAGCTGGAACTCCTCCCCCCGAAATCGACCAAACAGAAAACGGTGATGGATGTCATCGGCGACCTTCCGCGCCTGGTGGCAGGACAAATCGACCCAAAGGACATCCTACATCAATCGTGCTCTCTTTCACCTACGAACATGGACCGGATCAAAAATTCCAAGCCAGGGGGATCGTGGCGCGACTGGTCGGAAGACTTGCGTACCAATTGCCACAAGAAGGAAAGCGGAAAGAATTACGCGAGCGTGTACGGTCGAATGAGATGGGAGGAACCTTCACCGACCATCACGACACAGTTCTTCGGTTTCGGGAACGGGAGGTTCGGTCATCCGGAGCAAGATCGAGCTCTATCCTTCCGTGAAGGTGCGATCCTCCAGAGCTTTCCGAAGGACTACAAGTTCGTACGAAAAGGAGCGGTGCTCAACAAGACCGCGATCGGCAGGCTCATCGGCAATGCCGTACCGGTGAAGCTCGGTGAAGTTATTGGGAAAAGTATTCTTGGTCACCTGCAGCAGATACAGTCATCGTAACGGAGAGCCTATATGTACAGGATGACCGTCAACCTGAATGTCTTGGATCATTTGGGCATCAATTTGTACAGCAATATCGCGGCCGTAATGACGGAGGCGGTTGCGAACGCGTGGGATGCGGACGCTACGGAGGTTCGGATAGATGCCTTGAATCCAGGTACTGAAGAGCAAAAAATTGTCATCGAAGACAATGGAATTGGGATGTCTGTTGAAGATATGAATGACAAGTATCTGAATGTTGGGTACCGCAGACGAGAAGAAGACACGGATACAGGAAGAGTGACTGCGAGAAACAGGCGAGTCATGGGAAGAAAGGGGCTCGGAAAGTTGTCGTTGTTCTCGATCGCTGAAATCATTGAAGTCGAGTCCTCGAAGACAGGAGTCGTACCTCATGGTCTTCGAATGACGGTGGAGGGTATTCGGATAGCTGCCAAGGAAAAGACAGAATACCACCCCGAACCTCTTGAAGAAAGTGAGCTGACGGTTAGCCAAGGCACGACCATCACCTTGAAACAAATTCGCCGGAAACGTCTGTCTGGAGGCGTGAATGCCCTACGCAAACGTTTGGCTCGCCGGTTTTCCATCATGGGTGCCGACCAGGAATTCATGGTGTATATAAACGGTACTCCAATTACACCTGCCGATAGAGATGATCTTGCAGGAGCACAGTTCCTATGGAATTTCGACGGCACTGACATTGATCCAACTTCGATTCCCAGAATCCAAGAGCGGGCAATCCTGTCGAACCGAAAGGATGATTGGCCCTCGGACTGGAGAATTCAAGGCTGGCTCGCAACCGTGAGAAAACCGAAGGAACTCGATAACATCGACTCCGGCAACCTGAATGGTATCGTCGTATTCTCTCGGGGCCGTCTTTTCCATGAGAACATACTCGACAAGCTGAATGATGGGAGGCTCTTCACGAAGTATCTCACCGGTCAGATAGATGTCGATTTCATGGACAAAGACGATGATGAAGACATCGCCACCAGTGATAGGCAAAGGATTCAGGAAAGCGATCCCAGGTATGAAGCTCTTGTCGCATTCCTGAAAGAAATCCTCGGAAGAGTTGATGGTCAATGGAATGAATGGAGGCGCAAGCACACTCTCGAAGAGATTACCGCTACAATTCCGGCTGTCACGATCTGGTTGGACGGGCTCAAACCAGGTCATAGAGAAAGCGCAAGAAGGATGTTGAGTGGACTCGGGGCCGTAAAGCTTGACGAGGAAGAGGACAAGAAAGAACTCATCAAGTACGGCGTGCTGGCATTTGAACGCATGGCTCTTCGAGGATCGGAATCGGATTTCGCCGCGAACGCAGACAATCCGGAAGAGTTGCTACGACTGTTCTCAAGTAGAGATTCTTT
Organism: Bradyrhizobiaceae bacterium; assembly: GCA_024103135.1. Lineage (GTDB taxonomy): Bacteria > Bacteroidota > Ignavibacteria > Kapaibacteriales > Kapaibacteriaceae > OLB6. The sequence goes on from JAGFIZ010000062.1 coordinate 12,209, forward strand.
CGAAGCTGCATTGTACAGGGATATTGTCAGCTCTCGGATGTCCGTCATTGAAAGGTTGAAAGGTCTCGTGGACGAGGATGTGCAAGAGAGCGTACTCCGTGACTACCTCTTCGAGCACCTATGGCTACTTGATCCATCATGGGAGCGGGCTGATGGCAGTGCTGAAGTGGAGACCCGCTTGCGAGAGGAAGGGGTCATCGTCGATACTCTGACGGAAAAAGAAAAGTTAGGACGAGTTGACTTACGGTACAGGACATATGCGGGCAAGCACATCATCCTCGAACTGAAGAGGGCAGGAGTAAAGCCTACCCTTAACAAGCTATTCGAGCAAGGACGCCTGTACTCTACAACTCTCAGGAAGATACTTCGGGCCATGGACATCGAAAGTCCAAATGTCGAAGTAATATTTGTCATTGGCCGCCAGATAGATGAAGAGATCAGTGATCCAGAGGGTGTCAAGAGCGCAATGACGAGTATCGCTCCGGGTAGCAGGATTGTCCACTACGATGGCCTCATTCGCGGTGCAATGAAGTCGTACTCCGAATATCTCGAAGCAGATGATCGCGCAAGAAAACTATACACCTTGATCGATCAGATCAGCACCTGACGGATGGACCTTGTCAACCAGAAAACACGTTCCCGAATCATGGCCGCTGTCGGCCGTAAGAATACCGCTCCAGAACTTCGTCTTCGATCAGCCCTTCATAGGCTAGGACTGAGGTTTCGTCTCAACGTTAAGAACCTTCCCGGTAGTCCCGACATCGTCCTACCCAAGTACAAGACTGTAGTATTCGTCCACGGCTGCTTCTGGCATCGCCATGGATGTTCGAAGACGACGACACCCAAGACACGGCAGGAGTTCTGGAATGCGAAGTTCGAGGCCAACCGTGCTCGTGACGAACGGAAAGAGGCTCAACTACGTGAACTCGGTTGGCGGGTCATCACGGTCTGGGAATGCGAAGTTCTGAACACAGAACGTTTGATCGCTACCGTGGAGTACATCACCGGAATCCTTCGCCTGGAGACCGCGGAGTGATGACAGTCCGACTTTCTTCATAGCTCTCCGGAATCCGAATGTTCAATCCTACGTCCGATCCAACGCTTTCGTGTATCCTCCGACATCCAGTACTCACTACAGTTATAGGTACACGAAATGCCAGACAGAAATTTCTTACCAGCCATCACTCCCACTGCCGGTCGAATCGCCTCCACTCCTCCTGTGCATTTCCTTCCGTGAGTTTCTTCAAGAGGGCTGTCGTCCTTCCCCAGAAGGACGTAGGATCGAGGATGTCACCATGCCTCCGCTGAAGATGGAGAAGGAAGGTTCTGTCACTCGCACGAGACTCGGGTTCCTTCCGTGCTTCATTGATGTTCTCCAGCGCAGCCAGAGCAAGAGGTCGACGCTCGTGGTTGACACGTGGTTCACCTTTGATCCTGTTCAGAGGTTTCGGAGTGATCCCATACTTGTCGATGTCCATATAGGTCGAGACCAGTCGTGCAATGAAGCTCTGATAGACCACAGGGTTTGCTAGGTCTCCAAGAGCTATCCTATTCTGTCTGGAACCCTTCTTCCCCTTACCCTTCTGGACAGGCTTTCCTTCGTTGTCAAGGACTGCAAGCCGATCAAACTTCATGGTCCTTTCCAAACGGATAAGGTCCTTGAATCCATCAGGAAGGACCAGCTCAAGACCATGTACTTCGTGGAGTTGCATCAGCTTCGAGTATCTCTTCAATGGATCGGTTAGGTCAGAGAGTGCTCCTGTACTTTCATCCATGGTTTGGTAGTACTGGGTACACTCCACATTCTGCTCTCCCCCGTACACCATTGGGAATGCACATCCTCGATATGGTCCCCACACCCTTGCCATCTCTGAGTTCTTCAGGGATGAGAGAAACTGGAATGAAAACTCCACAGCAGTAGGAATCCAATGCCGAAGGTCGAAGCCGTATTGTTCTGCAAACAGGGTTAAGGCAAGGTCAATGTCCTCAGGACCGAGGAGTTTTAGATTGTTCGGATACAGCAGTCGTGACAAGGACCCAGAGAACGACACTCTATCGTCATGGTAGATGATAACCCGAAAAGGTCCAAGGTCTCCCACTATCCGGGGAAAGCACCTTCCTTGAGGAGAGTTCGGATGGATTGGTCGTTGACATCGCAGCTCTGGGTCCCAGTACGTTGTCCCCATGGACACGGCATTCGTCAACAGATCAGGTAGCTCTTTGGGCCAACAGTATGTGTAGAATACCGCCCCATCCAGTCCTACACATTCAATGTCCTCAACTCGAAGGAAGGGTATTCCTTCAGAGATTGTGGATGATTGTAAAATAGATTCAGTCACTAGTAATGAGCGAGCCTGAACGGTAAAGCGTCGGTTGGGTCTTCTCATTGCTGGCTCCCGGAACCAACTTCCACGGACTCATCGGAGGGGGACTCCGCACCGGCCTTCTTTTTACCCTTCTTGCTTTCCCACCACTCGTTAAGGTCTACCCGACGTACCCGCCACTCAGAGCCAACCTTCACTGCCGGGAATGAGGAGTCGTTCTTGCACAGCTTGAGAATGATCGGCTCGGAGAACCCCAATTCTTGTTGAAGTTCCCGAACCGTGAGGTAGCTGGATTCCTCTTTAGGCTTCTGAGGGTCCGGGCGTAACCTGATTTCCAGATCATGGATCAGGGCCTTCCTGTCCTCAGCCGAAACCCTCCTGATCAACTCGACCAACTGGTCCTTGGTCATCTGGATGAATATCTGTTCTTGCTCGTTCTGCATCGTCGTCTTCCGAGGGATTCGAAAATCGTTTCGGTTAAGACGTCGGTTCTCCCAGCTCCCCCGGTATCTCCCAATACTCCACAATCCTTCCCTCTGGGACCGTCCTTGGGTTTTGAATCCGTACCTTCGCACAGGCGTACCACGTTGGCCACCTCGGATACGCTATTATCCACAGGGCCTTGAATGACCGTCATTACTCTCATCAAAACCCAGATTTTGGAGCAAGTGCCCCGACCCGTGCCACCAGCAAAGTGACAAGCCCAGTGTCCATGCGGGTTTCAACCGAGAAGTTCTACACCCGTACGGTGTACAACACGAAGCCTCGTCGAAAGACGGGGCTTTTGTGTTTTGTGGTCGGCGGGTTCTTTGACAGGCATAAGGTACGGGGCTGTGGGTCTTATCTCTACCCGTCATCCCCGCGAAAGTGTCGTCATCCCCGCGAAAGCGGGGACCCAGGGAAAAGCATTCTGGATCCCTGCTTGCGCAGGGAAGACAGACGTGTGTACTCTTTCTTCGTCATCCCCGCGAACGCCGGGACCCAGACGTGGAAGCAGTGATCCCGGCGTTCGCCGGGATGACGGGCGTTGTCAGCACCAAGGAAAGGACGCTGGTCTGGCTCCAATTCAAGGACAGGCATGACGCGCTCGTAGCATCCTAACAGTCGCTCCATCGACCAGAAGAGGGCGTGACTCTTGAAGTAATCAAGATCGTTGTGTTCGCCAAAGCCAATTGCCCGCAGTACTCCGAACAAAGGAGTTGCGATGTAATCTGGTGTGACGGCGTTTGTTTGATCCATGGTAGGCAGTTTCCAATGGGGATGAGTACAGAAAACTCCAAATAGCAATACACCACTCGGAGTTTTCTTGATCGTTATCGGGAGGTTTCTGTCACTTCACCACAGTGAAGCTCCCTGCTGACCTTACAGTGGCTCTTAGCAGCCCTTCCATGCGGGGACGAACGATGTAGACACCCGTGGGGTATCCCTTGGACGTCCATCGCGTCTCCGAACAGGGCAGGTCATCATAACACCCCGGCCCTACTATTCCGGCCGCAACACCCGCAGAACCTGTACAGCTTTTCCCGTAGAAATCATGATGAATACCATCTTCTGATGATCTTCGAAGTCCACCACCACCTCGTTTGCGGAAATCCTCACATCAGCCTCCAATCGCCTTCCGAGGATGTCGAACGCCGTGACGGACGAAGGAGAAGGCCCGAACCCGGTCCATCGTACGTGGATGCTACCATCGCTATCCGGATAGAAAGAGTACCTGCCGTCCTCATTGCCACCGCTCTCCTCGATGCCCGTCGTCGTAACGACGACTTCGTTCGACCAGACGTCGCATCCGAAGAGCGACTTCGCCACGACCTTGTACCTCCCCGGCTTGGGCTTGAAGATCACGCTGTCGGCATTTATGCCCACGATCCGGTGGGGCATCAGGGTATCGTTGTAGTACCACATGAACGGTCCATCCGGATACGTACATCTGAGGACCGTATCGAGATAGGACCGCCCGAGTGCAACCACCGGTTTGGTGGCCGTCATCACCGAGTCAGAGAACCACTGACGTCCGACGATGCTGTCGTCGACCACCATGGTGAAGTACATGGGACGTGTCGTGTCGATGGCTTCGACGACGATGGTCGATAGACGTTTGTTGGGTGTGATGGTATACGAGAGCTTCGCGTTTACGGAGCGTGTCGGGTCCATTATCACGGTATCGAGGTGGTGTCCACCGACGACGTATTCGACGCCTGTGCAGGTGTAGAGTCGGTCGAGGCGTGAGACTGGTCGTGGAGCACGGCGAGGAATATAGACCTCGGTCCCAAGTGGATGGACATTGCCATCCAAGTCGTAGAACAGCCCATACAACCGTCCTCGCGTATACACAAGGGTGTCTCCCGGAGGAGGAATCGAATCGGCAGGGATGTCTCTCGATACTGATCTCGGAATGGTATCGTTGAGTGCAAGTGCTCGATACCCATCATGCCAGCATTCGGTGCTGTCCATGACGCCATAGAGTCCAAAGCCATGAAGAAATCTTCCTGCCCTCCACGTCCTACTAGTAGTTTGCCAGTGAAGTGTTCTTGGGACTGGCTGGTAACTGTGCCCACCGTCCGGATAGTAGCCGAACCAGTCGTACACAGCAATGGTGTCACGAATGACAACGCATCCGGTCAGGATACTCGTCGAGTCTCCATTGGGGAACGTTCCCCTATCATACCCCTTCAGTGTCTTTGACCATGACCGTCCATGGTTGAAGCTCATCTGGATCGATCCAAAGGTAGTTCCCGACCCGACAGTATGCGTCACCAGAAGCCCATCCGGCGGCAGGACGTAGTATCCCTCCCGTAGGTCGGAGTATCGTAGCCAGACGAATGTCTTGCCGTTATCGAGGCTCACATGGAGTTCTCCTCCCAGTTTCCAGTACAAGAGCCCCCTGTGGTCACGAAAGAGCATTCCGATGACTTCACCGACACCCAATACTGGAATCGCATTGGTCGTATCGAAGGTCGCCTGCCATGATCTTCCATTGTCCGTACTCGTGAGGAAACCATAGAGCCAACTGTTATGGGCAGTGAGCAGTATCCCTCCGCGCAGACGAACGATGCCGGAGTATGCATAGTTCGGAGCACCGACATCCTCAGCAACCCATGTCTTGCCTCCGTCCCATGACCGGGTCAGTACAGGACGATCACAATGGTCGGATTCATAGTACCCCGGTGGAAACGTCGGACAGTTGATGTATCCCCCGACGAATGACCCATCGTTGCAGGGCACCATTCCCCGTGCTCCCTTGAGATAGAGGGAGTCCACATACACCGAATCCTCACCGACAGCCCTCGCCGCGTGAGCAGCGAAGGCTACCAGAAGGATCAGGATGATGCGTGGATTGAACATGTGCAGAAATATCGCCTATCGTACCACAGAGATGATGGCCGTTCCGACGGACGTGCCGTCACCAACTTCCACAAGATAGGTACCGTTCGGCAGGTCCGGATTCGTAATGACAATTTCCGAACCAAAGGTTACACCTACCTTATACAGACGGAGGAGTTCTGCCCCCATCATGTCGAGGATGACGACACTTGCGCGGGGGTGACGGGCTCTACTGCCTTCCCTGCGTAAGCAGGTCCCGGTTTTCACCGGGATGACGGCACTACCCTACGTGCTACAACATCCCCTGGGTCCCCGCTTCCGCGGGGGTGACGACGCTTCCGCGGGGATGACGGGCTCTACTGTCTTCCCTGCGTAAGCAGGGCCCGGCGTTCGCCGGGATGACGGCACTATCCTACGTGCTACAACATCCCCTGGGTCCCCGCTTTCGCGGGGACGACGCAAAAGAGCTCGCCTCCCCAGAACTCGATTCATTGTAATTTTGTTGTTCGCCTCCGATTGCCGGTAGGCGTAGCCCCACATTTTCTATCTCAGTGCGACGAAAGCATCAGTTCTTGGGGCAAGGGGCGATGAATGACGCTCCGCTTTCCGCATAACTATGGACTACACAGAAACGGAGCATTTTTGGAACGTACCGTCACCACACATGAGGACTGCAAGCGCGAAGTCCGCATTCAGCTAACAGAGGCCGACCTCAAGCCACATTACGAAGAAGCGTACCGCCAGGCTCAAGCAGGAATTTCACTGCCTGGATTTCGTAAGGGTAAGGTACCCATTAGCGTTATTAAACAACGGATGGGTAGGCAAATCGAACAGGAGGCTTTAGAGTCAATAGCCGATGCTGAGTTTAGAAGCTTTGCTACGCAAGAAGACATTCACGTCGTCGGACATCCCGCCCTTACCGATGTGCAGAAGTCTAGCGATGGCGTTGCCTTCGTGATCGAATATGAGGTGATGCCAAGCGTTGAGATTGGTAACTACCGTGGCTTGGTGGTGGACCGACCTATCCGCGAGGTGACCGAAGAGGATGTACAACAAGAAATCGACCGCCTCTGCCTGCGCCTGGCAACGTTCGAACCTGCCGAGAAGGTCACCGACACCATGTATATCGTAGCCTTTACGATGCATGAGCTGGACAAGGAAACGTCCATGCCTATGATCGGTGCCGAGGCGAAGGAAGACAAGGTGTTCCTGGACGATGACGATGTTGATATGCACCTGCGTAACTCGTTGTCGGACGCAACGGTAGGCGCTACCTTCACCTACGTCGCCGAAACGGAAGATGCGAATGCTCAGCCCCCTTCCTATCGCGTTACCGTAACGGAAATCCAGAAGGTGGTTCCAGCCGAGTTTACCAACGCTCTGGTGCAACGCATCACGAACGACCAGATGAATACCACAGAGGAACTACGCGAAGACATTCACAAGCAGCTCACGGCGTACATGGAACGTGCACAACGCGAGAGCATGGAAAATCAAGTGGTGAATCAACTGGTGCAGAGTCATGACTTCCCCGTACCAGAAAGCTTGGTGCATGCCGTGGTACATCAGTTGTTCGACGACTTTAAGAAGCGCAATGAAGGTGTACCAGGAATCGACAAGCTCAATGCTCATGAACTTGAGCATGAGTTCCGTCCTGCCGCTGAACGCATCGCAAAGTGGGAACTACTCCGTCAGGAAATCATTCGCGCAGAAAACCTCACGGTCGAGGATGCCGACGTCGAAGAAGCTGCCGCTCGCTACGGCATCGGCGCCGACCAGATGCGTATGGCAGTGAAACAAAACCGAAACCTAAACGATACCCTGCTGTCCGAGAAGGCCATGAAGGTGCTTCTCGATTACGCAATCATTAACGACGTTGCAGCGCCAACCAACTAAAAACAAAGGACTTACAGCTATGCACGCACAACTAGTTCCAATGGTCGTAGAGCAAACCAGCAGGGGTGAACGGGCCTATGACATCTACTCCCGCCTCCTTAAAGAACGCATTGTGTTCATTGGCACACCGATTGATGACTATGTGGCCAGCCTGACCATTGCTCAGCTGCTGTTTTTGCAGAGCGAAGACCCAACAAAGGATATTTCGCTCTACATCAACTCGCCAGGTGGTAGTGTGTCGGCCGGCATGGCTATCTACGATACCATGCAGTTTGTCAAGCCAGATGTTTCGACAATCTGCGTTGGCATGGCTGCATCGATGGCACAGGTGCTTCTCTGCGCCGGAGCAGAAGGAAAGCGGTTCTCGCTCCCTCACTCTCGCGTAATGATGCACCAACCACATGGGGGATCGCAAGGCCAGGCTTCGGACATCGAAATCTATACCCGCGAAATGATTCGTACCCGCGACATGCTCTACACTCTGATCTCAAAGCATTCGGGGAAGGACTTCGAAACCATCAAGCGGGATGCAGACAGGGATAACTGGATGACGTCGCAAGAAGCCCTCGAATACGGGCTGATCGACAAGATTCTGGAGAGACCAGCAGGTCAAGGCACCACGCCTTGATGTTAAGCGTTTTTTGTGAGTTAGGGGGATACGTATGTCGGAAACAGAAGGCGGACATCCAGAAGAGCTACACTGCTCGTTTTGCGGACGTAGCTCGAGAGAGGTTACGAGTCTTATCGCTGGTAAGGGTGCTTACATGTGCGATATCTGTGTCCAGAACTCTGTAGACATTCTGCGCAAGAACCAACCACAAACTTCACTGCGCTCCGACTCTACGTCGCTTCCTAAGCCGTCCGAAATCAAGAAACAACTCGACACCTACGTCATCGGTCAGGGTACGGCTAAGGAAGTTCTTTCCGTTGCCGTTTACAACCACTACAAGCGTATTCAGGCAGAAGACCTTGTAAGTCCGTTCGACGATGTAGAAATCGAAAAGAGCAACATCCTGCTTCTTGGTCCTACCGGCACAGGCAAGACGCTTCTGGCACAAACGCTGGCACGGATCCTTGACGTTCCATTTGCTATTGCCGACGCTACAACACTCACGGAAGCAGGATATGTTGGCGACGATGTGGAGAGCATCATCGTCAACCTGCTACAGAATGCCGACTACAACGTTGAACGCGCTGAACGCGGGATTGTGTACGTCGACGAGATCGACAAGATCACACGTAAAAGTGACTCTGCTTCAATAACTCGTGATGTGTCCGGCGAAGGTGTGCAACAGGGCTTGCTTAAAATCCTGGAGGGTACCGTTGCAGGTATTCCACCCAAGGGTGGTCGCAAGCACCCAGAACAATCTTTGATCTACGTGAACACCCGCAACATTCTGTTTATCTGCGGTGGTGCATTCGAAGGTCTGGAGAAGCTCATCGCTCGCAGAATGCGTCCGTCTACCATTGGCTTCACGGCAGGCGTGAACCCCAGCGTAGAGGAAAGCACAGAGCTCTTGCGTCACGTAGAGCCGGAAGACTTAATGCGATTTGGTTTTATCCCTGAGTTCATTGGTCGACTTCCGGTGGTAACGGCATTGAATCCTCTCAGTGATGCTGCAATGCTGGATATTCTCACGAGTCCGCGCAATGCTCTGGTCAAGCAATACCAGAAGCTAATGCTGCTGGAGGGCATCGAATTGGAGTTTCAACAAGAAGCTCTTGCTGCCATCGTGGCTCGCGCCAAGGCCCGTAGAACAGGCGCACGTGGTCTGCGCGGCGTGATGGAAGAAATCATGAATCCCATCATGTACCACCTACCCGACCAGAAGAATGTTCGCAAATGCATCATTACCGGCGATGTGGTCGAACATGGTGGTACGCCAATCCTTGAGCTCCACGAGAACCAGAAAAAGAAAACCCCACGTAGTGCGTAGGGTTTCTTGATTTAAGCGTTGTCGTTTTGATTCTTGTGTGCTCTGTTGCTTGTCAACAGGCCTGCATTGTATTTCTTACCTGATCACGCTTACGGTTTGTGTTTCTCCCGAAGTCGCGTCCAATGGCGTCACGATGGCAAACAACATTGGCTCGGCATACAATGGCATAGGAATGATTGTTGGCGTTTCAGTTCCTATCCGATTCACCGATTCCGCAACAACATCACCACGCAGGTTCACCCATCGCACCGATACCGATACGTCGCGGAATGCTGTTATGATCGCAGCACCATTGGCTTGACGTACAGCGATAATCGTTTTAGGACTTACCTGCACTTGTCGCTTGTCAAATGCACAATACTCTGCTCTAAGTAATCCATTGTGGATACGCAGGTCATAAAAACCGTTGGCAAGACTGTCAACCAACAAACGAACGTCCGTCCTAGTTGAATTACCTAACAAGACGTCGATCGTTGCTTCTGCAAACACTGGCGATGCTGCATTGGGCAAGCCCGCGGCCTGAATACGAAGGTCAGTAGGCGAAACGACAAGCTGTGCGCCTTCCATCATGCCCGTCATGGCACTGTCGAATCGTGCAACTGACTGGTCCGCCTGCAAGCGAAGCTGTGTGGTCGCACCATACGTTGCCAGTTGCTGCGTGAGTTGTTCTCTGGTGAGTTGCGTACGTTCGTCTGGTTCGAAGTGTATGCGAACAGGATTCTTCAGACCAATGTACCCGCTTACGGTATCAACCCACATGGTTGCACACACTACACCAGTGAGCCCCATTCGAACGGTTGTGTCTTTCTGCGTAAACCAGTCTGCATCAGTAGTCACGATGCACTCACATGACTGCTGACCAATCACGTTGGTAGTAAGCTGCACAGGTAGCGTTACCGATGCTCCACTATCCAGTGTTACGGGAAGGGGCTCAGGCAATATTGGTTGTAATGATCCACTGCAGGTAATGGCGGTGATGTGCAACGGCTCGTTACCAAGGTTGCGAAGCATCCATGTTGTATCGGCATTCGACCCAATACATACCGTGCCTTGTTGTACGTCGTGCCGCTCAATGTCCAACAGTGGTTGTACACCATAGGCCTGATACTGCGTTGTACTTGGAGCAACACACAACACTTCTTTAAAGTCCACGATTGCCGTCGCCCTGCGGAAGCCGATAGCAGTCGGCGTACAAAGAATGTCGACCGTTGCTGTGCTACCTGGCATTACGGTAATCGGGAACGTTACGGGGAAGACTGGAGCTGCGACAAACTCGCTTGCATGCGGTCCTACAAACCGAACACCTAGGATGGTGATGGGCTTTGTGCCATTGTTGACGACGTCGAGGTTGCTCGTGGCAAGACTAACGGCTGTGCCCACACGCACACGCCCCATATCACGCGTTGCTGCTACGCTTGCAGAAAGCAAGGCAGCATAACCAACAACAACAACATCACGATTGCCTGCTGTGGCACTGTAGACGCGGAACGTTGCCGTAAAGGCGCCATCAAGTATTCCAGGCGTCACCGATACGCCCAGACTGATTGTGGAGTTGGCACCAATCACAAAACCGTCAGGTGGACTTATCACAACGGAGTCGACACTGATTTGTCGGATGGAGTCGATGGCAACATCACATGCTGTTTCGTTCAGTAACTGGAAGGCACGAGTTGTTACGACTCCTGGGCAAACGGTGTCAAGGTACAGTGTGTCTGACTGCAACACATAGTCTGGCTTCTCAACCACAACCTTCACTGGTACATGGATTGTGCCTGGCTTTGCAATGGTGGTAATCTCCAACTCGCCAACAAACGTGCCAGGAACTGGACTGCTTGCCGAAACAAAGAGCTGTCCTCTTGCTGCACGCGCAATTGCAAGTGGTACTGGCGTCCGCGAGTCAATCGAAAACACACCACCAGCATCATTCGATAGTGTTATGGTACTTAGCACTGCTTCACAGCCACCAACGTTCTGTATTTGCATGCTATCAAGTGCATTCTCGTTAATGCAGATCGTTGGCATGATCAATGTGTCCGATGCAACGAGTGCTTGAACTTCAGCATGCTTGCCTATCACGGTTAACACCATGGTATCAAGCACATCAACCCAGGTAGTATCACCGTCAACCAACGACTCCCAATCTCTCACAACCACTTCTATGGTCACTTGTGTGGTGTCTTCTGCCGTGGGTGCTACTTCTACCAAGATGCTCCCAAATCCTTCTGCAGGCAGCAGTGGAAGGGGGCTAAGTATTCGCGCTGGTGCCGTGGGCGGCGATAACACGGCTGCCCTGTCTACGGGCAGACATCGTATGCCGTTGAGTTTAACGGGCAAGGCAACGGTGTCCTTATTGCCTGGACACACTGGCAACGCCGTTAGATCTTCAGCCTTGATTGATGCCAGTATCCCTGGGACGGAGATGCAGACTGTGTCTCGTAGTATGGTGTCCGGGATGGCGTCGATGAAGGCAATGGGGACGTCATACGTGGTTGCGAACAGACGTGGTCTGGTAACGATTGGCAACACCGTCACACCGGTCTGATCTGGAACTAGTGTGGGTGGCACTACACCAACCGATGGCATCAAGGCCTGGAGTCCTGGTGGCAACGTACCGAGTACAAGATTCAATCCATTGATGGTTGTCTTGCCAGTGTTGGTGACAAGGTAGAGTCCTGCTACGGTATCAGGTGAATATGGCGAGTATCCAAGCTTGCCACAGGTGTCTTCGACCAAGGTATCCACTTGTAAACACGAGCCAGGTCCGGCAACGCCAAGACTACCACCGCCCCCTCCCCCGCCGCCTCCATTACCTGAGCCGAACGAAACAACGAGGGAATCAACCAAACCAATTTCTGTTGCTGCATGAAGTCGGCGGGCTCGCGCACCTAGTTGCTTTTGCTCCCATAGCAGCAAGATTGCACTGTCGGTAAAGCTCAGACCCGAAGGCACTCTCTCGTCCCACAGCACCTTGTACAATCCGGGAATGCCCGCACCATTATCGTCCACCCAATTACCAAACAAGAACCGGTCGGGTTCAATCAAGTCGCTTGCACGAAGATTGCCCCTTGCCGTCAGCCCGGGAGCTAGTGGTGTTCCTTCGATGGCAATCCAGAACTCAGGCAGACCTGGAGCTGTTGACTTTCTGTATTCGCTTTCAATGCCTGAGTATCCGAAGGCTGTACCAATTGGTGCACGGTCGTTATTACCAATCTTGGTATCGACCAACATCAAGACGCCAACATTGTGTTGTGTGAAACCAGCATTCTCAAGTGCCACCGACATTCGGATGAAGGCGCCGCTAGGACGTGCCACGGGCTCCATGGTAAAGGTCACCCGAATGCTATCTCCATTGCTTGCCATGGCCAACAGTTGTGCATTGATTCGTGGCCGACGTTCTACGGTGTCCCTAAAGAGATACAGGACCTTCATCGGGTTGGGCGGCGGAGGAAGATCCGTTGTCCGGTCGACCTCGTACGGCATCTGATACACAACGTCGTCCACCTTCACATGAATATGCGAGGTGTAGTTCACTGGCCGGTTCCCCGTTCCATCCTCACGATAGATGAGCGTCTTGCTCGTGCCCGTGTAGTTCGTAGTGATCGAGAAGTGTCCGTTGTTAAGAATCTTCGCACTCAGGAGATACGGTGGCATCTGATCAACCAGATCAAGTGCTGTCTGCCCTTGCACAGGTACTGCTGTGATAGCAATTGCTACACCTACTAAACACAGAGCAGCGCAGCATACACTCTGTATTGACCGTTGCGTTTGAAGCGTTCGAAGCATACGTTCCCACATGCATCGCATGCTGGAAGGTCGTGCCATTGTGGATTGCGCTTTCATTATGGTACCGACTCCACAGGGGTAGCAACTTCGATGAGTACGGTACGGTTGTACCAACGTCCTTCGGGCAGGTTGTTGTTGTAGATCAGCATTGGTCCAGCACCACTAGACTGACTTACAGCAGGAATCACGCGTTGTTTGATGCTTGTCTCGATTGCTGCGGCACGCTTGGCGGACAGTGTCTGGTTATGTTCAACTGGACCAATACGGTCGGTTAGTCCCGTGATGCGCAACGCACTGTTCGTGCGAATCCGACTGCGAACTAGGTCGATCATCGAACGATTGAACTCACTCACGGTAGGACTATCAAAGTCGAAGAAGATGAGTCTGAAACGCTCAACCACACTGTCGTTCACAATCTCATTGGAGAAGCGTGTGCTCCGCACGAATCGTCTTGCGCTTACCATAGCCCCCTTCTCGTCCTTCGTGCCATCTGCATACGTGGCTGTAGTGCGGACAACTCCAGTTGCCGCAGCACGATTGTACATGGGGATGGCTTGAGATACGGCTGCGACATCTACGTTCCACGTGATACCGGAAGCACCGTTTGCAGTGAGTGGTCCGGCCACCCGATTGCTACCAATGGCGAGCTCAGCGCTGATGTTCGTTACGTCGGCAGGCGTTGCAAAGGTTGGCTTGATCGTAATGGATGCAGGCTCTGCCGTACGCTCAATCTTGTTCAGTGATACCGGTGCAAGTATTCGTGGATCGGAAGCGGCAAGTTCTGCGCGACGGTTTTCAGTTCGACCATCTTGGGTTGACTGCGTAGAGACGATGGATGGTAGAACACCGGCTGCCGTTTGAATGCGTTGTTCGCCTATACCCCAATTCCTGCTTAGGTAATCCTTGATTGCTTGTGCTCTGCTTGCTGAGAGTTGTGCAGAATTCTCACCATCAGCGGGTTCTCGATAGCCGGTAACCATGAGCTTACTGTCGGGATACTTGATCATTCGTGAGCCAACGATGTCAAGCAGGCTGTGATAGACGCCAAGCACGGAATCTTGCAATGTAGCTTCGTCAAACGACTTGCCTGCAAACGCATGATAGCGTGTGGGAATGGCTGCACTGTTGGTTTCAAAGAAGACGAATGGTAATAGCGGTACAACGTCGCTATTGCGCGTCTCCGTAATCACGATGTCCGCCCCTGGAAAGGTTTTTCCATCTGCAAACCGGCTCTCCACCTCAAGATTCATACTCCGCACCGGAGCTGCAACAGGTTCTGGCTGCCGCACGATAACGGGTTCTTCCTTCTTTGGTGGTTCTGGCGCAGCGTCTGGCTGTATTGCCCAGCTTACCGTTACTCCGGCGCGCAAGGCATGGGCTAGCCAGTCGGAACCAGACAGAACGTTTGTGAATGCTCGTGCATAGCCAACTTCTGGTGTAACGACGACTTGTGGATGTACGCGAATGTCGTAGCCAACCATTGCTTGCAGGGCAATGCGAATGGTGGTGCTTACACCATTCTGTGCGAATGTTGATGATAGGAACGTCCGCTCTTGTCCACCCTGCGTAAACTCCAGATACGATGGCTCAAGAATCTTTTCGGTTTGAGCGAACGAAGCGCGAGTGTTAAAGCCGATTTGCGGACCCAGCCCAACGAACAACTCTGGTGTGAAGTACCACAGGGCCAGCAGATCCAGGTTGATGTAATCGAGCGTTGTTTGAAGTTGATACTCGCTCTGCATGCGAACAAGAGAGCCATCGGGCAGCGAGACGTTGGGTTGCACATCGTTTGGTGCGCTGAACGTTCCATCGGCATCCCAGTACTGAAGGCGTCCGCTAAATGCCAGCTTGTCGGTAATCGGTAGCCACAGAGCATTGCCTGCCATCCACCCCAAGGTCGTGGCATCGGTGAACGTACCGCACTCGAGTAGCCCGTCTGCAGTTGTCAGCGATCCACTGTGCATGTTCAGGACACCCGACCCCGTTATGCCTATGCGGAGTACATCTTGTGCCCAAAGAGTTGATCCCATGAGAAGGATCGCCAAGGTCAACGTCCTGCGTAGCATGTGCGTGTAGTGTAAGGTGACAAGATTGAAAGGGATGACGAAGCGTTGAATCAGTGGACGTATCCGCCGACCCTTCTCCAAAACGTTAATGCTGAAGAATGAACAGTTGCTGGTCTAACAGTCCGTGTGCCGAGAAAAGCTGAACACAGTAAGCGCCCGATGCAGCAGTGGTCATGTTTAAGCCATGTACTCCGCTCGCCGTCGGAACATTTGCAATCTCCAGACCTTGTGCATCTACGACCCTAAGCCATAAAGGTTCGGGTGTGGTAGAAGTAACGTTCACTTGAAGGACGTTCACCACAGGCGATGGTACGACTTGGACATTGGCGCCCTTGCCGACCTTTACCAGCGAACGGGTTTGTCCACAAGCTGGGTTTACCCTCACCGTGCCCGTGTCGGTAAGTACACATGCTTGATCATTGCCGGCACGCTTGGCTCTGATATCGGTGACGACATCCGAACCACGCAATCCTTCAACGACAAGGTTGATCTGCGTAGCAGTGGATGGTGGCGCACCCTGCCATACAAGCGTGAGTCGGGTTTGTCCAGCACTGCGCTGTACAGTAGATGATGGATCAAGTTGCACCTCGCCAGCTATACTCTGTACACCAGTGATTGCCAGCATGTCGGTTGCAAAGGCCATGTCCACGATAAGTTGCGATGCCGTCGTTGCACCAATACCAAGGGGTACTTGTATGGTCTCGCCCGGTGCCATTGTCACGTCGGGTATCGAAAGCGTCACCGCATCAAGCACTCTACCGATAACTGGAATGCTTGCTGAGCCATTGTTGGTATTCACAACCACTGCCCCGTTGAGCGTACCAGATTGTGATGCACCAACAGTAACGGCAATCACATAGGAAGAGCGTGGTGCAATGACAACGTTCTGTGCGGCAGAGACGGATGCCTGACTCGTGTTCTCGACAACCACGTCCGTGATGAAGATCGAGTCAGTAGCACTGGCATTGGTTAGCACCACGGTCGACCTCACCGTATCACCGATGCAGAGGTCGCCAGCGTTGATTGCGGAGACGTTCATGACAACACTACGCGACACGACGACCACGCACAATGTACCCTCGATTGCCGAATCGCTGGTTGACGTTGCCGTGAGTTGTATTCGCTCCTGTCCTTCACGTTGTACCGTGTAGATCACATCAATTGGCATAAGCTGTCCAGCACGCAACGTAAACGGCACCACCGATGGGTTAGCGAGCACAGCCGTACCCGGAAGAGTAGGTAGGATGTTGATGGCCGACACCGTTACATCCTTGTCGCCAACATTCTCTATCAAAGCCGTTACAGTTATCTGATCATTGCGTTGTGCAGAAACCGTGTCGCACAATGCAGGTCGCACCACTGCCAACGTCCTGATACCCTTGCCTAGCACGGCTACGGGATATGCATGTGGACCAATGCGCATCGTTGCAGTGCCGACAACTGCACCTCGAGCTGACGGTTTGAAAACAATGCATACTTGCAATTCTGTTCCTGGAGGGACAGGCGTCTTCCCTGTCGGTGACTCAATCGTATAGGCACCTGGTGGGTCTACAACAATGGAATCCACCCATGCCGTATCGGATCCATTGTTTCGAAGTAGCGGCATACACAGTCTATTGGCCGTACCAACGGGTACTTCACCATGATCCATCACTGATGTAACGACCGACACGGTTGATGCAAGTCCTACACCGCTAAGGCGTAGCGTGTCTGTTACTGCACCCATGTCAAGCACCACCCGCGACGTTCGCAGACCGGGTTGTGACGGCCTGAACCAAGCAAGCAATCTTCTTGACTCTTGTGGTGCAAGCTTGAGGACGGTGGTATCGGCAGCGATGATAAAGTCGGCACCATCCAACAGCGTGAGTTTCTTGACCATAATCGGCAGCACCCAGTTGTTGCTGACTTCGATCCACACACTATCACTCCGTGCGCCAACCTCCGTGCTTGGGAAAGAAACATCTGGACACCGCAGCGGCTGATACACCTCTACTCCTGCAGTTCCAGAGCCCCCTGCCACCACTGGCACATTGCTCGATGTTAGGGCAACCCCGCGAGATGCTGCTGCTGTTATCAACGCATCAAAAGGATTCCACACGCCTGCAGGATCCGTAGATGTTGGCAGAAGGAACATCTCACATGATCGAAGTGCTCCAGCCGTACCAGTGCCTGCAACAACAAGGTAGGCAGCTGCAGTGTCGGTTGGACTTGCCACAAGCGTTGTAGCAAAGTCTGAGCGCGAATCAATCATGCGTGGTGCATTCCGCCAACCACTCTTTGGATCGTACCACTCACACGTTGCAACAGGTGCGCCGTTGGACTGTCCACCAAAGATGCGTGCCGTGCCAGTAATGTCGCTCACCGGAACGCCCCGACGTCTATCTGCTTGCGGTGCATTTGCCCGTGGATCCCACGTGGTGCCTGCAAGAAGTTCCGACGAAGGAGGTGGTGTTGCTTCACCGCCTGCAGCCATGACCACGGTTGCATTGGTTTGATCAATGAACCGATAGACGCCATGCTCCGCTCGGGCGTTGATATGATCGCCAAGCCGACGAATGACGCCTGTTGCCACGTCGATCGTTGCCGATGCAGAAGACCGTTGCCCCGAAGCAATGGCCCCACCGTTTTGTGTGATGCCACCACTAACAACAATGGAGCCGCTACCATCGTACACTGCGCGACAGTCACCAACAGCTACCGGTAGCTGTCCTACCGATTCAAATCGCCAATTCTGTTGGAGTGCGTCATAACGAAGTCGGCTCACTGCTGCAGTACTGGAATAGTTTCCTGCGGTGCCAGTGTATCCACCAATGATGTACACAATGCTTTCCTTGGTGCTGCTTGGAGCAACAACAACGCTGGCATTTGTTCTGGCCAGGACATCCGTATTGATGGTTGGTGTGTTCTGTCCGCTTGCGCCATTGATGAGCACAGCCGATGCCAAACACGTACCACCACCATCACGTCCGCCCACAACCAGCACATCACCGGTATGCACCATCACCACGCCATGTCCACTTCTTACCTGTGGCAGTGGCGGTAATGCTCTCCAGCCGGGTTCGCCTGCGTTAATGCTGGCAAACCCGACACAGAGAAGAAGAAGCGATTGTAGAAGGCAACGCATGTTAGCGTGCGATGATGAGACCTTGCGAAAGTGTACGCATACCCTGCTTGATGGACAGGATGTACATACCGTTACCCAAACCTTCGGTTCCTAGCTGAACCGTTGAGCTGCCGGCTTCGGAGCCCATGATCAGTCGTTCAGTACAGACCCGACCTGTAACGTCAATAATCTGTACCACGGCTGGTGACGCATCCAGACCTGTAATGTCGACCGTTGCAATGTTTGCAACTGGATGCGGATGTATTCTGCTGGAAATGCCATTCATCTCTGCATGAACCACTGGATCGTCGTTATTAACGCTAACGAGAATGTCAACTGGTTCTGACGGACATGAAATGCGACCACGCTTGTCGACAGTGCGTGCGACTAGATGACGCGACCCTGCACCGGGTAGGACAACTGTGGTGGATGTTTCGAAATTGTAGGCAGTAACTACGACTGTATCGGCATCTGCATCGTAGATCACCACCGATGCTACACGGCCGTCGGCAATTGGTAGCCACGACACGGTTGTATTGCCTGCATCATTGCTCACAGCTTGAACACCTTGTGGTGGCATCAGCGTCATCGCTGGATTCATGAGCGTCTCAGGTGCATGGACCGTCAGATTGCCTGCTCTATCAGCAAGCACACCCATCACGGTGAATGAGCATGGTGCTGTTGTATCGGAGAGTGCAAACGTGGCAGTATTGTCCTTCACTGTTGCTGTACCGATGAATCTACCATCATTCAGTTCTGCAGTCTGGTCCAGGAAGAATGATAGCTTGGCATCCTGTGGAAGATTGGTACCCGTCCAGCTCACCACGAGATTCTTGTCCTGTATTGACGATTGCAATTCAAGCGTTGGAAGTGGTAATGGGGCTTGGACAGAGAATGTATCGGCTGGTGTGGCGTTTGGAGCAGCGAGTTTCCATTCGCCTGGCTTAGGGTTCTTCACAACCCACAGCGTCATCATACCGTCTGGGCTATAGACTTGGTGAATGCCACCATCAGGATTCGACTGTGTAATCTGCGTACCGTCAGGGTCAACAAGGTTGCTGACAAGATTGGCCGTCTTACTGTCGATCAAGGCAACCAATACGTCTTGTCCATCCTGTACATTAAACACTACATCAGCTGCCTGCGTAGCATTGCCATCCTTGGTAATCTGGCTGAACCATCCGCTAAGCAGCGTCTTGAAGCCACCATCCATATCAATTGCTGATGGATTGGGCAGAGCATCAAGATCGACCTTTAGCGTACCGCGACCTAGCTCACGCAAGGCCTTATACATTGCAGGATTTTCTCCTTCAGTAGGGGCTACTGCTCCAGAGCAATCGTAGGTGACACTGATCGTGTTGGGTCCACCTTCCGTAAGCGTGATGTTTCCCGAAGCTTTACCAAGGGTTACTGGAGCAAACGAGTTAAGGTACTTGCCAAACATGCCAAGTTTCTGGACGTTGGGATCGCTCATCTTCTGGAAGGTCATCGAACCTTCAAGAGAGCCCGAAACGGATGGTGGGTTAAAACCAAGAGCGCAGGTCAGCTTGCCATTCAAGAAGTACTCACCGCCTAAGTGAAGTGCTTTCGCTTCAGCTTCAAAGGTCATTGTGAGTGCCGTAAAATCAGCCGTGCCAGTACCACTTACCTCAACCTGGAATGGCTTATCCGCACTTACCTCTGGTACCTTGATCAGATTCCCCGTGACCTTACCATAGCACTGTGATGGTGGGTCCTGGAATCCGCCTTCGATGTTGAGTTCGAAAAGTCGTTCTGCGGTTTCGGAAAGCGGACCGAACTTGGCATTGATCTTACCCTTGATTGGATTGCCTAGATAGAGGTTCTCGACGCTAAGCCCACCACCCTTCCAACACAATGGTGTTTCAGGAACGGGGATGCATGTTGACAGTGAGAAATCCACATTGAAAGCATTGAGTACACCCTCCTTGAAGATGACGCCTGCAGCAATCTCTTCGAAGAATGGTGATTTACCCTTTCCAGAAAGACTGAGTTCTGATTTCTTGCTATCGTAGCCAACCTTGACTTCCTTTACACACCACGAGGCAGTAGGCGAGAAGTTCTTCACAGTTCCAGAAACCGAGAAATTGTTTACACCTGCCTCTCTGGTGATACCAAGCGTCAGTTCCAACTCTGCTGTCTTGTTAGGAGCCCAAACCGTTCCAAACGGCACTTCATCATTGCAGCCTTCCTTGGCGTTCTTTCCGATTTCCATTCCACAGGTGATTTCGACACCACCGGATGTAATACCATCACCAAGGAAGCGCAGCTTGGCACTTTTGAGTTTGCCACCAGACAAGGCCGATGCCAGCTCAGTGGTACCTAAATCCAGGACGTTCTCGCATGGAGGAATGGCGAAGGCAAATGGTCCTTCCATGAGATTGAATGGTTGCACAGCACCGTCAAACATGACGGCATCAAAGTACATTTTCCCACTTCCAGTGATCTTGGCACCACTGCCCGTTGTATCGATAATCACAACGCCATCTACTGAAAGAAGCCCTGCTATACGTGTCTTGTTTCCCGATGACTTAATGGTATTTGTTCCTTCTTCCTCCCAACGTTCACCTTCGCCAGCATCAAACTCCAATGCAGGCAAGCCAGCACACTTGGAGTAGTAGTATCTGCCAGATGCGTCAACTTTAAAGTTGACCGTTAGCTCGGGGCTATCATAGACGTTTTCTTTGACGCCCTTGACCTTGAAGGTATAGTCACCTGTTACAGCGTTTTCCTTCACCTTCAAGTTGAACGTTGCGGCACCATTATTGTCGGTAGTTCCGGTAAGCTTCTTGTCGCCCTCGAACACCGTTCCATCATGCTCCAACGTCACCGTGGTTCCTGGGAAAAACCTGTTGGTAATGTACTTGTCCCTTGCATAGATCTTGAAGGTGGCGTCCTCCTCTGGCTTGAGCTTAACGTCTGCGCCAGGCTTCGAAATCATGAGCATCTCTGGCTTGATCAAGAGACTTAATACACCCGACGAAATCTTCTGCTTGAGTGAAATCCCATTTTGTAGGTTCGCAGTACCTCCCCAATCAAAAGTGGCGGAGATTACATTGGTAGCCGAGTCGACCTTGGTAATGTTCACGGAACCATAATCACAAACCGTTTTCTGGTCAGACCTGTTACCATACTGGTAATAGGTAAGCGAATTCAGCTTGTAGTTCCCCACACCCGAATACTTAGGGATATACAACACCATATAGATGTAGTTGCCGGGGTCAGTTGAATCAATCACGAGCACCACCCTAAGTCGGCTGTCATCAAGCGTGTACTGTAACCATTTCGCTGATTTTGGCGTTTCGGGTCCTTGATTTGCTCGCTGAATCCAGGAAGCGGTATCGGCTGGTGCGGCTAAGGAAAGGGTGCTTAAGAGGCAGAGTCCGAGTATACACGTGGTGAAAAAACGGTACATAGTGGACCTTTCGTTAAAGGGAGATTAGCAAAGCATCCGTCAAACTCGGATAATTTTTCCACACCTACAATACCCAGAAACAGCAAAATGCCCGAATGTGTGTTTCAACATGCAGGCATTTACTTGATTGGATTGTCGAGACTTATCGCACAACGACCATGGGTTGAACTAAACGCAAACCATTGGCGAGCAGTTGCACCATGTATGTTCCGCTAGGCAGACCTGTGCTGGACAGTGGTATGGTGTATTGATTCGGTCCCTGGTGTTCGTTGACTAGGGTTTGTACGTGGAAGCCCAGATTGTCAAAAACCTCGATCTTGACCGATGTCTCAGTCGTGAGTGTGTACTGAATGCGTGCTTCACCTCTTACCGGATTCGGTGCGACTGGCATGAAGCGCACACCGCTGGCAACCTCATCGGACTGAACACTGGTGTTGCTACCCTTGATAACCTTCACCTGTGAAAACTCTTCACCGAGAATCGACTTGATTAACTCGGGGTCTGCACCAAACCACTGTGATAGTACTGACGCATACACCTGCCGGAAGTCAAACTGCATCTTAAGATTACCGTTGTCCAAATCCTTCAGATCTGGTGAGTGACCTGTAATGCCATTCTGCACTGGCGTGCCTAGTACGAACATCGGAGCTGCTGTCCCGTGGTCCGTACCATAACTAAGATTCGATGTCGGCCGACGTCCGAACTCTGAGAAACTCATGGTGACCACTCTATCATCAACCTTTAGTGCTGCAAGGTCGTTCTGAAATGCCAACAAGGCATCGCTGAGTTGTTGCAACAACGTCGCGTGATCGCCAGTGGTAGGTGCACCTTCGACGGTTTGACCGGAATGTGTGTCGTAACCCTTCTGCTGCACGACGTACACGCGAGTTTTCAAGCCCCCTGCAATCAATCTGGCAACAATCTTTAACTGCTCGGCTAGATCATTGTCGGCTGGGTAGGGGGCTATGTTTTGCGCTTTGTCGGCTGCCGTATTGATCACGCCACTGTACTCAAGACTTTTTGATTGGACGTCTCGTACAAACTCTACATTACCAGCGGCATACTCAGTGTCAGGCAGATCACCTGTTGGTACATCGGTACCGTTGACGAGGTTGTAAAATGTTTCAGGATCCTGCAATGCCATGCCCATGCTTTGTCCGCTTACACCGATTAGCGTAAGCCCAACCACTGCAGTCATCTGTATGGCAATAGGATCAGGCATCGTAGCACTAGGGTAGCCCTCTGGATAGCCAGGAAACTGGTTGTTGAGATACCTACCGATCCAGCCCGTCGACCAGTTAACATCGGAGGAAGAACCACTCATCCAGATATCGCTCGACCTGAAGTGCGAGAGATTCGGATTTGGATAGGTAACGCCTTGAATGATACCAACGAGGTTGTTCGTGTAGAGCTCCTTGAGTCCACCCATCGATGGATGCAACCCTGCGCCACTTGAGAGTGAGAGAACCTGGTTCTCTGGAATGGCGATGTTGGATCTGAGCGAATTGTAGGTGCTGTACTGGTCCAAGGGGATGACGGTGTTTAGTCCGTCATTCCCACCACTGAGTTGCACAAGTACTAACACTCTGTCGGCTTCAGACTGCGTGTTAAAGAGCTCACCAAGCACGGGACCATCGAAAGCCTTTAGCGGAATCCCGTTCAGGAGTATGGGCAGTGTGACGGCACCAGTGGTTCGAGTAAGGAATTGTCGTCTGCTTAATCCGCTCTGTGATAGTTGATTTTTCATTGTGGTCTCCTAGTTAAAAGAGTTGGAACTCCGCCATGCGGAAGAGGTAGGAGAAGAGTCTGTCCAGACTCGTGCGGACCTTGTTGGTGTTGTCCTTGTTGGGATCTGACACATACTGTCCCCACACATTAGCCCATTCGTACGACCTTCCGCCATCCATCAGAACATCTTCGGCTAGTCTGGTCGTTGTCGACTCCGTGAATGGAATAGCAAAGAACAATTCATTGAGTTCCGCAATCAAGAGCAGGGCGTCGTCCGGATGATCCAAGGTTTTAACAAACTCGACAGAGTCCAGCGCATACTGTCCGCCATTCGGTGTACGTATGAGTTTCATCAGCGAGTCCGTGAATCCATTGCGCTGCGGAAGTGTTGCAGTTGACAACCATTCACGATAGAATCCAGGCACCTGATAATAGGCTGTCCACCCAGCCACGCTTGGTGGCTCGAGTAAGCTCATCTGCTGGGCTGCCATGCTTGTCGAGAACGAGATCAGATATCGGAAGCGCAGATTGAATTCGCTGGTGGTTGGTATCTGGAATGTGGTAAGTGCCCTTAGGATACCTATCACGAGATCTGCTGGTGATCGAAGCTGTGCACCGATCAACTTCACATCGAAGAAGTGTTGTGAGGATAGCAGCTTGATAAGAACGGGTCCGACATTCCAGTCAGTCGCTAGCTGACTTGCCAGTGGAAGCACAACGTTCTCGCGGACGACATCGGTCACATCGCTATTCACAAACCAACGGTACAACTTGGCCACGATGTATTCGCTTGTGGCTGGTTGCTTAAGTATCATGGACACGAGTTCGTCCAGTTCTACACTGCCGGCATTTGCATCGGATCTGCCCTTGATTACCGTGTTCTGGTAGCGGTGCGAAAATGTCTTGTCGGAAGTATCGTGCTGTCTGGACTGAAACACCGTTTGCTTGGTAGTCCTATCCACACGCCACCCTGTGAGCACCTTGGCTGCAGCCTGCACATCCTGCTCTGTGTAGTTGGTGTAATCGCCTTCGCCTGCTTCGGGTCCCTTGCCAATGGTGAACAGCTCTTGCAGCTCTCGTGCATAGTTCTCGTTGGGGTTACCGGCAGTATTGGTGTTGCCGTTGAGGTAGATGAGCATGGCTTCTTCGATCGTGATCTGCTTGACCATGTCGCGGAAACTGCCAAGGCCATGCTCTCTGAGGTACGACATCATTTTGTAGGTGTATACGGCGTTGCGGACGATGCTGCCTTCGGTTGCAAAGTGATTCATCCAGAACAGCGTAAGCTTCTCTCTGATGCTTGGTTCTTCCTGAACCATGATGCCAACCAACCAGGCCCTGGTACCTTGATAGTAGTAGTTCGCGCCGTTGCTTGGATCGTAGTTATCACCACTGGTCCACGATACTCCACTTGTCTGATCTACCGGGGGCTCAGGCAACGGTCTCGCCGCGAACAGCTTGGTAATGGTGGTCTGTAATCCGTCGGCAACTGCCTGATTCAGCTGCGCTTTTGATGCACCAAAGCATGCTCTGCGCAATAAGTGCGCCGCCTCTCTCGACGTCCACTGTCCACCGTATGGTTCTAGCCAGGACATAATCACTCCTCTGAATTTGACGCCCCCTGTCGGCATGTACCGAGTATGGGTTTAATGTTCGGAACACAGTATCCCATGTTCTAAGGGTTCGTTACAGACTGCTGACCAGATTGCTCGGCTGTTTTCGTTCCTTGAATTTTTTTAAACCATGCTGCCATCATAACTAGTGTTTGTGTAAGTTATCGTCGTTCCTGAAGGGGGGACACACCATACAAAGGCAAGCCATGCGACCTGTTGGCTTTGTTCTTCTTGCCTTTTTGTTTGCGGTTGTAGCAACATTGTCACAGCCCTTGCAGCTTACGCTCCAAATACAGCCGAACCCATCTCCATACCTGAGCGACTGGCAAACACGTAAAGAAACGGCGTTTCTCTCCGTTACCAATGCTTCGACTTCAACGCAGCTGGTTCGCGTCGACGCTCGTGTTTTCAAGGGTGCACCGTCAGGCAATCCGATTGCGAATACAAAAACGCAACAGATGCCAATACTTCAGATAGATCCTGGTGTGGTGGTGTTTGACGCGGCGGATATCTTTCCTGCCGATGCTGTGCAGTTTCAGGATGGCGTCGATGCAGACGCTACGCGAACGGGACGAATCCCTGCTGGCAACTATACGTTGTGCGTAACACTCGTCAATGCCGAGAATGTCATGCAACCGTTGAGTCAGCAACGCTGTGCAGGATTCAACGTCCAGCACGTTCTACCTCCACAACTGCTCTACCCCGTTAATGGTACGGTGGTAACAACTGAACAGGTGCGATTACTGGTGTTTCGGTGGAGTAGAGAAACGCCACCGGTTCCTGGCTCAAGCACAGAGTTCGTGCTCACTGAACGTTATGCAAATCAGACTGCATGGCAAGCACTCTCTGCAAACCCACCGGTCTACCAACAACACGTGCAGGAGGGACTTACCCAACTGCAATGGCCGCCCGACGTGATGCTGCCTGGCGATCGCGAGTATGTGTGGAGTGTTCGTGTCGTACACGATGGTACTCTTACGGAACAAGAATTTGTTGACCCGTTTACACTGAAAGTTGAGAACGAAGGCCCGACGGACCCTTGCACAAAGAATACGTCGCTGTCGCTTGAATGCAAGAACACCAATTTTCTTGTCGGCACACCAGTAACACTTATTCCCATTTTCGATGGCAGCACGGAGTGTATTCGAGCCGTGAACTGGAAAGCAGTCTTTGTAGGTGAGCAGACAGAGACGGAAGTACTCACCTCTTCCATCACCGATCCTACAACGCCTGAGGCTTTCGCCGAATCGTTTACGTTTACGCCTGATCAACCAGGCAGGTATGTGATTACATGCTCTGCAAGCACCGTAAATGCTTTATCTCGCACTACAGAGACGAGAGTGAATGCATCCTACACTGTTGATGTCAAGGGCAGTGGACAGTCACCAACGAGTACCCCATGTCAGCTCTCCATTCTGTATCCCGAGTTGCCTTGTACGGGTACGATGCACGACTATCACACCGATGGTTCTATTGAGGTTCGGTATCTGGTTGCAGGATCATTCACCACACTCAACATCGAGATCTACGAAAACCCCTGTGGGACGTACGATCCACCATACAAGCCCGAGAATCCTGAATCGCCGACAACAACGTCAAGACCGATTACACAGGGCTATAAGAAGACAGCTACACTTCCCTGCCCTACAACGCCTGGACCTAGCTCACTTCGCGTCCCCATCTCCGACCTCATCAAACCTGGTGGTGCCTATATCGTCGGCCTCACGGGTACATGCGTCGAGACAAATCAGGACGGTAGTACGTCAACCTCATTCGTACAAGCAACAGAGTCGTGCTGGCGTTACCGACCTCTAACTACTGCTGCAGTCATTACGGAGCACGAAAGAGACGGATCTGCTACAGATACACGTGAAACAAAACCGCGGGATGGTCCACCAACCGACGAACCACCTGTCCCCACGCCAGAAATTCCATGTGATTCAATTCCACCTACCATTACCAACTGTGGTCCCACACAGGCAACCGATCCGGCAACGCCGATCTACGCCACGCTGGAGCTGAAAGACGCTGCAACCTATCCCTACCCTCGCGCCACACCGCTCCGCGTCAATGCCATCGATTATGACTATGCCATCTTCCAATGTACTGGTTGTTATGGCGGCATGGCCGAAAAGAAGATTCCTGTACGTGACGACATCGGCGACATCTCGTGGAAGCTGTACGGCAAGGGTTCACTAAACAAGCCGTTTGATGCATCGCGCATTCAATCGATCGATGCCGACATTGCTGCGTTGATAAAACGTCTCGCCGAGATAATTGATAGCATCGCTCTCACCACCAAAGAAAAGGCCGATGCACTAGACAATCTCTATGCAGCCCAAAAAGATGCTGCAAAAGCAGTCGAAGGTCAGAAAACATTGCTGAAGGGGGCTAAGGATTCGCTGAGCAAGGTAACAGCTGAGCTTGTTGGACTGAGAGGTCGACTTGACAGTCTTGCCACGACCTTGGATAGTCTCGCATCGCGATATGCAGTACTGAGCGATACGATCGTCATGCATCAGGATTCGATTGCTCGTCTGGATAGTCTGCTCACTAGCCCGCCGACGGCAGAAGAGGTTGCGCTGCTCAGCAAGGTAGATGCCTCAATGAAGGCTCTTGCACTGGCAGAATCAGAGCTGCGCGACCTTCAGATTACCATTGCAAGTACTACTGAATCATTACAGAAAGCAATTCGTGATGCGGACAAGGCACTCTCTGCAGCACAATTGATGTACTCAAATGCGCAGAATACGGCGGGGAAAGGCACTCGAAAGATTGCCGACTTGCAGGCTTCGCTCTATGGTACTGCTGCATTGCGCGACTATCGACAAAGCCGACGCGATGTTCAACGATCGGTATCTGTGTTCACTGCTGCGTACAGCGCAGCCTCACACGTTGTACCAATCACATCGCTTGTTTCAACCATGTTGGATGATGTGCACCTGGCTCTGGAATCGACTCCAGCTGGACCACGTGCCACGGCTGCTAAACATCTGGATTCGACAAAGAGCCTTGTCGTTGGTCTTCTGTCCTCGGCATGTTCTAGTATCGCTGATTCATCAACACGGTTCTCCTGCCTTGACTTCGTCGTTGATTTTGTCGCAACACTTGATCGATACAGCGTAGATGCGAAGTACTGCTTACTGCATGGCGAGATACTGAAGAAGGGACTCGACCTAAAGATTAAAGCAGCACAAGCCGATCTTTCATCAAAAGAGTCAGGTCTGGAAGCAGCTGCTTCGGCTGTAGTTGCTGCGCAAACGGCCCATGCAGCTGCTCTGGATACCTACATTTCAACGATCCGCACGCTGGACGATAAGCGTGCTGCAGTGGTAACGGACATCGACGCTAAGCGGGCAGAACACACACAAGCACAACGAGAGTATCAAACGGTAAAGGACTCTCGCGATTCAGCATTTGAGGTTCAACAGCCCATTCTGCTGGCAGGTCGATCCGAGTTCGCCCGAGCAAGAGACAGTGCACGCAGGGAAGTAGACTCCTTGGCCCTTCGTGCACAAGTGAGCAGGTCAGACAGCATTGATGTTCTCGTGCAAGTGACGCAGCTCGCAGCCGACAGTACAAGACAGGCTGATAGCATTGCTAGTATAGAGAAAGAGATAGCTCGACTAAATGCTATCATCGACACAAAGGATGAAAAGATCGCAAAGCCATTCGACGATAGGCTGGCCCGGCTTAGAGCAGATAGCGCTGATATTGAAGACAAACTCAAGAAACTCCGTGCTGACCGTGAATCAGCAGCTGGTGGATCCAAGTCTGCTGCGGGTGAGTTTGCCTATTACATCCCTCCACCTCTCGAAGAGATTATGACGGAGTCCTCCAAGAAGCGCTTTGACGAGCTTAAGGACAGCATTGCTGTGGCTGAAGGCAACCTAGCAGCAGCACTTGCAAAAAAGGAAAGTCTCCAGGGAACCTTGGCACGCATGATCGAGGATATTGCTAACGGTTTGGCTGAGATCAAACAGCTAGAGTATCAGAAGGATGAAGCTGCGGCAAAGCTCAAGGAAGTTGATGGTGACCTGGCTGATCTGAAGAACGACCTCGCAAAAGGTTTTCGTGAAGAGTACGATGGATTAACAGACGAAATCACTCAGGCGGGAAGGGATGCCACATCAGCAGATGCTGCCTACGTTCAAGCTGTAGCCGACGCCAGCAGCAAGACCAAGATTGCCGATGCGATAAAGGCAGAACTCGATGCAGCCCGGATGGAGTTGCTGCCGAAACAGGTTCTACTTTCTGATGCCATCGACGAGTACAAGAAGAAGAAGTCCACGTTGAACGACAGAGCTGTAGACATTGCCAAGGAACAGAATACACTCAACAGTCATCGCAAAGAATTGCGCTCTGCCAACCGCGAAAGCAAGCGTGCCGATGATCGTACACGAAGAGCAATAGCCCGGGAGAACACGGCAGCAGAAACTGCAGGGAGAGCATCGCAGAGTGCTGCAAAGAGTAAGGTCAAGTCAACCGAGACATTAATCACTACGAACAAGTCTATCATCGAAGCACTGGGTGCTTCGTATGCAACCGATCTTACTGCAATGCTGGCTGAGGACAAGAAGGTCTCTGATGCTTTCGACGAGTGGCTAAAGGTGTACAACAAGATGACGCTGAAGAAAAGCGACTACACCGATGCCGTCCTGCAGCTGCAAGTAGCCCGTCAGCAAATGGAACACTATCGCGGACTGCGCGATCGAGCAGAAGCACGACAGGAACTTGCAACAACCAAACAAGAAGAGATTGACCACCCAGACAGCTCGGTTGATAACAGCGGGGACGTAGCTGCCAAGCAAGAGGAACGTGAAGCGCTCCAGAACCAAGTTGACGAAGCAACACAACGCATTGATGAAATTAAGAGCGATATCGCTGATGCCGTCAACTCCAAAGACAAACTCATTGACGATGCCCGCAAAGGAGTCGATGATGCCAGGGGTAAACTCGACGAAGCAAATGCAAATCTGAGGAGCTTTATCAAAGCTGAGTTCGAAAAACCCATCCATATCGATACCATAGAAATCACCGTTCATGACAAGGTCGTTGATGGCTGGCGTTCACGCGACAAAGAGAAGGTGTTCATCTGTCACATTCGATACGACGGTAAACGCGTTCCCGAACTTCTATGTGATCCATTTGCACCAGTTGCACCGAGCGTGGTAACCACCGATGGACCATGCGTCCCAGTTGTCAGTACTGACGTCGGAGCAGAGATCACCTCGTCTGCTCCCGTTCTGGAGCGACTCGAGCCACGAACCATTGCATTACTCTACAAGAACGGTAAGCCGCTTTGGAAGGAATGGCCGGTGATTGAAGAACCGAAACTCCTGTCGAAAGACGTTGTCGTCGTTAACGGTGTGGCTGGTGATGCCGACATGTTTATTCACGCCTGTGCTCCACAAGTTCCAAAATGTGTACCTCCCGCGCCGCTCAAATCACCCGTAGTCGACCTTGCATCGCGTGAGTGGTCTGGCGATGGAACCTTCCGCCACATTCTCGATCGCTCTCCACGCGTGCTATGGGAACCAATGGAAGTCACGCCCGGCGTCTGCAAGAAGAAGCAACTCACCAAGGCAGAGTACCGAGCGGAAGAGATCCATGGTGATGTAAAGGTCTCTACGCGAACACTTCACGAAGTACACCCAGGTGTGCTTGTGGAGGTTACTGACAGTCTCGTTGGTTGGCCAGACCATACTGACACCGTTGTTGCACGTATCGTCATGGGCAATCACAAGGGGCTGGCAGGAGAAGAAATTGTCTGCATACCCAAACTCGAAGTTGGTTCCTCTGAAGATTGGAGCCTCGACGGCAAACAGGAAAAAGCAATCAGGTACACCGATGCCGATGGCTATGTGAAGTTCCCATTCAAGTTTGGAAAGGGATTTGCAAAATGGTCAATCATGGTGCGTTGGGTAAGAGGCGATACATGTGAACGCAGAACCCTACCGATTATCTCGCCCCTTAACCTCAAGTTCCACAGCTTCAAGAAGAATGCTCCTACACTTGCTTGGGACAATGCTGTTAAGATTTGGGAGGGGGCTGATGTAAACGCAACTGTCGACGCGATGACGGATGTTACCGAGGACAACAATCCATACGGTAAGATGGTTCATGGCATTGCTGGTTTCCTTGACGAGAACAAGGAGTTCGTCAACGATCAGACGATGCACTTCAAACCCGTAAAGCCAAAGTTCACCATTGATCCAGAAGAAGCTCCAACAACGGTGATCGGTATTGCACGAACGCAAGTAATGGACACCATCGAGAAGAAACTCATCTCGTTGAAGGTGTTTCCTGACGACTCGCTGAAGCCAATAACCCGTCCGCAAGAAATCGAAAAGTCCTACAACCCACGTGGTGGTAAACACTTCAAGATTGGTGATCCATCAAGTCCGTTCTACGTCGAAATGGAACAAAGCTTCGACCTGCAAGAAACAGTGAGCGGCAAGGGCAAACTAAAGGTCGACATGCCCAACCAGTTTATGAAGAGCTTGGTGGACTTGCCCGTAGACGTGTCGGACGTAACACTAGACGCAGATACCGTAGCAACAGCAGGTGATGTGGCATACAGCAGCAGTGGACTCACTGTGTCGTGGGATGCATTCACATTTACACTCAGCACAATCAGAATACGAGCTAGCATCGGTTGTGGTATCGAGGGCTCCTTAGCTCACTCTTCGCTGGAATCTCCCATTCAGTTCGCCGCTGAACTAGGCGGTGATGGAGAGTTCCTTGGTACAGCCAGCAATCTACCTTCTGTCAAAGCCGGTGGCTTCACACTACGGCAAGGCGCCTCGATTACAATTGACTTTCACCGGAAGCTGCCTGCCGATTCACCGCTTGGAGCTGACTTCAAGGGCATCGTTGTTGGTCAAGCTGAATTGGAGTTTCCCGAAGAGTTCAGAACTAAGAACTCCAATACTCCAACAGTCCTTGCCGTGAAAGACCTTGGTATAGGCAACTCAGGACTGAGTGGGAGCGTGTCGGTTGAAGGTGGACCTCTTGCATGGTCGTTCTCGAAGTTTTCCATCAGCGTAAGCAAGGTATCGCTCACATTCAAAGAAAATGCCCTCACTGCAGGATCCATCGAAGGGGCTTTCTCATTAGAGAAACCGCTAAGTGGCACACTACAGACCAAGATTACGTTTAGTGATTCGTGGACTGCCGAGTTCGAAACCAAGAGCTCTATTAGCATTCCACGATGGAAGGCCGTTGTTGCCATTCAGCCAGGTACCAAGCTTGAGTATAACAAGCAAACTGGTGTTGGCACCTTTACTCTCGTGGCCGTAATCCAAAGCGATCAGCTTGGACGAATACAGATCGACGAGCTCACCCTTGGTTCGGATGGCACGTTCAAGGTCGAAGGTGGTGTAAAGAAGGATGTCACCATCAAGGTCCTCAAGGGCTTCGACCTAAAGATCACTGAGGTCACGATTTCTGCAACTGCCGATGACTACGAACTTGCCATACACGGCAGTTTTGGTATACCTGGTATTGGACTGGACCAGATGAAAGGAATCCTACACGTCACACCAGGTCCTGAATTCAGTGTTGAGTTCACTGGTGGTACTGTTACGATTGAGAAGGGTCCGTTCACTCTCGAGGGCAACTTCGAGTGGCAGAAGAATGCCTTCTATGCTGATCTCTCGGTAGAGATCACCAACGTGCTCAAGGGAATCAACGGCGTGATCTTCGTTGGCACTCAGCCAAAGGCCGATGGTAACTCGTACACCTTCTGGTATGTAGGACTCACGGTGTCAACGGCCATTCCGTTAGGGCAAAGCGGACTTTCCATTACATCGCTTGGTGGAGGTGTTGGCTGGAACTGCAGACCACCGATTGGTAACGAGCGCCCGACCCCAGAGTACTTCGACAACATTGCCTTACGAGCTAGCGTTGGTATTGGTAACACGTTGCCGCCACCACCGGGTAAGGTATTCAACAGCGAGTTCGTGATGGTATATGCGCCTGGCTCGATTACGCTAGGGGGCTCTGCATGGTTGATGGATCAGCGCAAGAGTATACAGGGCGACGGTCAGCTGACCATTGCTTGGTCACCCGAATCTTCTGTATCGGGCTTCCTGAGAATGAACATAGGAATACCCGAGAGTGGCAAGGTCTTTAGCATGCGAGGTAAGGTGGACTTCTTGTTCTCCAGCGCTGTATTCAAAATTGAAAGCGAGTACCTCGATGCATCCTTGCTTGAAGTAGTCAATGCCAATGCTCAATTCAGAGTCACACCATCAAGTGGCTTCATCAAGGGCAAGATGTGGTACGACATCAACGAGAGTGCCGACATCGGTGTAGGCACTGTGAGTGCAGGGATAAGCATGAAAGCAACTGGTGAACTTACCTATGCAACGTCCCCGTCGCTCTCACTCACCGGCTCGTTGAGGTTCTCCGGAAATGCTTACCTATCATTCGAAAACTCTCTTACCAGCTTTGATCTAGCTCGGGCAAAGGTCGATTGTTCGGCTGGCTTCTCGACAGTGGGAAGCAAGTTCAGAATGGATGCAAGCGTTTCAGCCTACGTTTCAGTTCTTGGTTTTGGTGGGAATGTTGACTTCGATCTAGGAGCCGAAGTATGAGAAAGGTTATGCTCTGTCTCCTGCTCCTGTGCTGCACATTCACAACATCGTCATGGGCTCAAGTACAAGTCACCACGTTCGTTTCTGACAGTGGCGTACATCTTCGCTGGATTGGTAACACTGATGCATCGGTAGAAGCATGGGTTGTTGAACGGTCAACAGATGGAGGTCCATTTGTTCTGATCACTCCCGAACCGCTTCACCTTGTGACCTCGTACAAAGAAATGAAGCAACGTGTTGGACGATACCTTGCATCGTACTACCTGACACTTTGGGGTGTAAATGAGGAGCGAGATCTTGTTTCGTCCGACGTGAAACGCGCGCTGTCGGCCAAGAGCGTAAGCATGCATCTTGCAATGAGGGCAGCCGCTCCAGAGCTAGCTCAGCTATCCGGTGAATACTTTTTTGATAGGTCGCCGTCTGGTGGTAGCTGCATCTACCGAGTGATTCCCATTACCAAGGACTCAATGGGAAAACCATACAAATCGGAAGCTGTGCAGGTAGGCATAAGTGACGTTCTACCCAGACCCACCGATATTACTGTGAGCGGACTTGACCAGAGCGTGCAACTAACATGGCCACGCGCACAACAGAGCAAACTCGCAAGTCAAATTGTTGGATTTCACGTTTGGAAGTCCAGCTCTGAGTACGGTCCTTTCGAGCGCGTAAACCTGCAGACCGTACTCCCCTTGTTTGCATCGAAGGATGCTACGGCCGAGTTCACGTGGACTGATGACATGGTTGAGAACTCCGACACCGTCTACTACTACGTCTGTCACGTTCATGCAACCGGTGCGCTGAGTACACGCAGCAACATCTGTCGGGTTGTTGTGGGATCAGATGAAGCTCCCAAACGTCCCGTCAGCGTTCGTGCAGAACGCTTTGGTCACGCTGTTCGACTTACATGGTCATGGTCAGCACAGGGTCCGCCGCCGCAACAAGTACACATTCTCCGCATTCAATCGGGTGGAACGTCCGCACGTATGGAAGCCGCGGCACCAACCGACACTACATACATCGACGCATTAGCAGGGATGGGCAACGTCTACCGATATGCAGTTGTGGCGTCGAGTGGTGATCATACTTCTACGTCGGACACTATCTCTTTTACGCTGACGGATGTTGTCCCCCCTTCCCCTCCGCACGGCTTACAAGCAAAAGCCGATACGGGAAAGATTCTACTTACCTGGTTGCCCTCTATAGATCAGGACGTAGCGGGATATGTAGTCTTTGTGGCAGCAGACAGTGCGTTTCGCAATCCATTACAGTTACAGTCAACACTCGTTCAGG
Organism: Bradyrhizobiaceae bacterium; assembly: GCA_024103135.1. Classification (GTDB taxonomy): domain Bacteria; phylum Bacteroidota; class Ignavibacteria; order Kapaibacteriales; family Kapaibacteriaceae; genus OLB6. Next base: position 47,306 of record JAGFIZ010000062.1, read on the forward strand.
GAACTTCCTTTACCGATGTTGTTGAGCGAACTGCACAGGATTCACGCCAATACACAGTCAAAGCCGTCGACCGCTCAGGTAATACATCAGCCCCCTCCCAGCCATTGATCGTTAAGCCTATCGACCTTGCGCCACCAGCACCGTCGCAGATTACAAGTATTACGTTGGTCGACTCTACAGTCTCACTTACCTTTACCGCCTCCATATCGAGAGACGTTGCTGCATACAGCGTAGAGCGATCTACTGCTGGTACATGGCAGACCGTTGGTAAGACAACGCAACTTCGTTTAACGGACGTGCCCGGTATCACAGGCGCTATTCGCTATCGCGTGGTGGTGATTGACAGTTCGGGAAACCGCAGCAAACCCAGTCAAGAACGATCGGTTACCATAACACCGACAATCGAAGCACCGCAATTGCTGACCATATCCAAGGATACGTTTGCACTTCGGCTCACGTGGAAGGCCGTATCGAATGCTGCTGGCTATCGGATAGCACGTATCGACAAGCGAACAGGTGACCGCGTAATCGTCGACAACGTTGGATCACGTGTAACGAGTTGGGCAGATCGCTATGCCGATCCTGATCAAGGTTGGATTTATGAAGTCGCGGCACGTACGAACAATTGGAAGTTTGGAGTGCCAATCAGTGCCGAGTATCGGCCAAGACAATGAAGACACAGCTTCGTAAGTACCGTGTTCTAGCCTGCATTGTCCTGGCGTTTACGCATGTTGACTGTCTGTGCCAGGATAGCACTACCGTTAGTGTTCACGGTACCATTGGTACAACCATTGACGTCTATGGCCTCGCGAATGAAGGTCGGTTTGTCACAAGTCCACGCAGGCCTGCAACGGTACTCCGCGTCTTTGCAAATCCTACGGTTTCGTTTGGAAGCTGGCTAGAAGTACCAATCCAGGTAAACATCACATCGCGTGAAGCATCAATTGTGCAGCCCATTGTTGAGTCGCCGGACCTTCTTTCGATTCTAGCCAATCCCATGAATCGATTTTCGATTGCACCGCGTTTTGGACCAGTTCAAGTGTTCTTGGGATCGTCAACACCGCGGTATTCATCGTTGGTTCTAGACAATGCACAAGTGTTTGGCGTAAGTGTAGAGGCAAAGCCCAATACGCTTCGGCTTAGCGCTACCTATGGCTTGCTCAACAGAGCGGTGAGTGCCAATGAGCATGGTAGCCGACCAGGCTCGTTTGCGCGGACGATTATGGGCTTTCGTATTGGCTCGGAACCAACGGAGCAGTCGCGCTTCGGATTTACAATTGCCCGGCTACGCGATGATCCAGCGTCGATACCACTGATCACCGAACAGATAAGCATACCTGTCCCCATCGTAGACTCCTCTGGCGTATGGGTGCGTGATTCGGCACTCTCAATCACCACCACCAGTTCCTTGATACCAAGAGCTCAGACAGGTGTATCAGTTGGATTTGATCTTCGATTGCCAATTACCAACGAGGTCTATGTAACAGCGGACCTTGGAGGTACCGGTTTCACTCGCGACCTCAATGCTCCGACACTGACGGACAACATCCCGATCATCAGTTCGCTGATCTCGACCAATACGTCTACGAGGGTTGACGCTGCCGGGAAGTTCGGTGTTGGGTACGTGTCAAGAGTATGGAGCATAGAAGGTGGGATGGAGTATGCCGGACCTGGCTATGTGTGTTTGACGCAACCATTCTTTGTACCCGACCGACTTGACATCACGGCAACAGCCAAGGCATCTCTTTTTGATGGATCACTGACTGGCAGCACAACCATCGGATGGCGTGAATACGGAATATCAGGTATGCTTGAGTCCGCCTCCAATCAGCTCCTTGCAAACATCAGTGCCATGGCAATACTGAGCACGGCATTAAGCATCAATCTCAACTACATGAACTTTGGATATCGAACAACACGTACATCCGACAGTCTCAGATACGAGCAAGTATCACAGTCAATTCAAGTTGCACCAACATATACAGTAGCATCCACTTCACTCAATCATCAGCTTGCACTTACGGCCGGCTACGATGTATTTGATGACGTCACCAACCAGGCAGAGCGATCACAACGTAACAGTACAATGTCGGTCATGCTTATGTACACCATCATACCAGTAAGTGGACCCTGGTCAGCCCGTGCATCAGGCTCCTACATGAACAATACTCTTGCCATTGGAGGTATTAGTATGCGAAGCGTCATGATTGGTGGAACGTACAGGTTGTTCAACGGCGTAGTCGTTCCAGATGTATCCGTGCTGCTGAGTTCGAACGACATATCCGGTGCATCATCGGAATCACAGCTGACGCTAAGAGCTGGAATTGCAGTTCGTGCAAGCAGAGAGTTCAATGCCTTCTTACGATATCAGTCTACACGACTCTCATCGGACGATGATAGCAGGGCGTATTCGGAAGACCTTGCTTCGGCAGGTGTTACCTACTCATTCTAGGTCATCGTTTGCTAACCTTAGCAACACTCTCCTTATGTGCTGCTACTCTTTGGCATCAACCGTCCCATATCCACGAATATCGAACGACTCGTAGCCCTTGGCGCTGGTCTTTAGGAAAACCTGCACAGAGAACACGCCTTGTCTGTCGGCAACGTACCCAACCGTGAGCTCCATACTCTCGCCTGGCTTGAGCGTCGCCTTTGCTGGCGATATGAGTACAAGCTTGCTTCCGTGGACTTCTGTTTCCAGGGTGATAGGTTCGGTTCCGAAGATCGACACTCGGAGTGTTCCTAGAATCGTATCGCCGACAACTCCCTTGTTAAAAGGAATAAAGCTCGACGAAAGTTGAATCGGACGTTGAACATCGGCATGAATGTGCAACACCTTTACAGGATGCTTGGGATCGTTTGAGTAGATCGAGACTGTCTTGTTTAGCTCGCCGTTAAGTGTCGGGAGATTCAGGCCGACATTCAGCGTTGTCTGCTCCCCAGGGGAAATGGTATCTTTCTCTAGCTTTGGTGTGGTACAACCGCATGACGGATGCATATCGGAAATCACTAGCACGCTGTCGCCATTGTTCCTGACGATGACCTTCCCGTGAACTGATGCCAGTTCGTTGAGCTTTTGTTCTGGAACTACGGTTCCGAAGTCCAGAGTATCGCTAACCTCAATTGCTGGTTGTGCAGCAGCAGAAGCGGCAGAGAGTACAATTGCGAATACAATGCTTGCTAGTTTGCAGTTCATTTACAGTTGTCCGGTGATTAACACATACGAAAATCGGGAAGTTCAGCTCCAAATGCAGCATCAAGTGTGTGCAGTGTGCGATAGTGACGCATTACAACAGCGATTGGTGGGTAGGACCACGGTGCTCGTTTGTGGACAGTGCTCCGCTGTGGTTACGCCCCTTGCCGACAATGCTGCCGTCGAGTACTATGAAACGGACTATTCGTTAACGACCACAACACGAGCTTCAACTGAGTTGCACCGATACTTTCGATACCCTGAGTATCAGCAGCTTGTCGGCAACATCAGTTCAAGAGTCAAGCCACCTGCAGCCCTCCTTGACGTTGGTTGTGACCATGGTTTCTTCCTTGATGATGCTCGCCGGTACGGTTATCGCGTAACTGGTGTAGAACCCTCCGGAAGGGGGCGAAGGTATGCGCAGTCAATCGGTCTGCAGGTACATGAGTCAATCAATACGCTGTCTGACTCGTTCGAAGTAGTTACGATGTGGCACGTCCTAGAACATATTCCAGACCCTCGTGGCTTCCTCAGTCAGCTTTCTCGACACATGAACGCGGAAAGCGTGTTGTTTGTGAGAGTCCCTGATTTTGGGCACTACATATCCAAACTCTTTCGCGACAAATGGATCTGGTTTCAGCCTCAGCATCATGCGGTACACTATACTAAGCAGACGTTGAGGTTGGTGCTGGAGCGTTCCGGATTTACCGTGGATGTCGTTGAACAACGCAGACCCAACAATCGACTTACTAGCAAATCGTACAGACAGGCAATCAAGGTCATGCATGAAGCCCATGGCTTGCCAAAGCCCGGACTACGCGGAAGACTTGCACGGTACTATCAAGACATCACAGGAGTAGAGTTGTTTGCCATTGCTCGATTCGGAGGTGGTCAATGAGAGTGTTAGCCGCTTTCGTCGTTTTCAATCTTCTTTCGGTCGCTGCATACGCTGGGAGTACAGACTTACAGGGTGCCATTGCAAAAGCTCGGCACCACGGCATCGATAGTGCATTCCTGTCACAAGTAACCAACGTTGCCGATGCAGCGTTTGTTGCCAAGGCCGTGCGAATCAACATCACCAACTTTGCCAAGGCGCCTGACTATAGCTGGAGCTGGAATAGTGCCAGTGTTGCTTCTGTCAAGGACTTTATGAAAGCCAACGATACCTTGTTGAACTCTGCTCAACGGAAGTACCGTGTGGCAAAGGAAGTCATTGCCAGCATACTTTGGATTGAGTCACGCTGCGGAAAAATCACAGGCACATACCACGTCCCAAGCGTTTTCCTTAGCGTTCTGATGTCGAACGATTCTGTCAATGTCGACGAGAGTGTGGCACGAGTTCTCAGCAGTCAGAACCTCGACTCCAGTAAGGCCGATAGCATTCGAACCTTGATCGTTAAGCGCGCAGAGCGCAAGGCCAACTGGGCAAGGAAAGAATTGTTGGCATTGCAGAACATACACAGACGCAAGGTCATGGATGTTCCCAACCTCCATGGATCATGGGCTGGTGCCTTTGGCTTTCCACAGTTCTTACCGTCATCCTATAGCGCATGGGCTGTTGACGGCAACGGTGATGGTGTCATTGATCTCTACAATGTTGCAGATGCGGCTAAGTCGATCGGCAACTACCTCCACACCAATGGATGGGGGCGTACAACACAGCAGCACAGAAAGGCTGTGTATCACTACAACAACAGCAAGGATTACGTCGACGCCGTGTTCAAGCTTGCCAAACTCCTTTCAAAACACCCAACGAAAAAGAAAAAACGCCGATAATCTCGGAGTCACCAATGAAAACACTTTCCTTTCTTTTTGCTGCAGTCTGGACTTTTCTACTGTTTCCTGTCGCAGGAGCTGGTGCGGTTGTAATCCCTGCCGACTCGACAACTGATGCTGACCAGGTTCAGACGCTTATCCCTGGCGGCAAGATCGAGAGCGGTGGCTTTGGTGCCTTGGTTTTAAAGGTGGGCGAAATGAACAACAAGGTTGCACTAGGAATCGGTGGACGTGGTGGTTGGGTTATTAACCGAACCTTTGTCCTCGGTGGCGGTGGATATGCATTTACCGATGCTACCGTGTTCAGACAGGCCGATGTTGATACGAGTCTGGCCTTTTCGTATGGCGGCCTGGAAATGGAGTACCTGCTTCGATCAAACGAACTGGTTCACTTTACGTTTATGTCGCTCTTCGGTGCCGGAGCGTTCAATGTCTTTAGAATGATGCCGCATGACGATGACTTCCGAGGGACGAGTCTTTACACCGCTGCATGTTTTGTGCTCGAACCTGCCGTGAACATCGAGGTAAACATTCTTAGCTGGCTACGACTTTCAGCAGGCGTCGGCTACCGATTTGTCACGGGAATCGACGCAACGATCGGCAACGAACACTATACCAATTCGACTGTTTCGGGCTTCTATGGCTCGGGTACGATAAAGTTTGGGCCGTACTAGACGGCCCATTTTTATTTCAATAGTTTTCGTTACGATCTACGCAAATCGTGTAGATGCAATAGCTCACATACTGGTTATGCCTTGGCCAATGCCTCGGCTTCGGTAATCAAGCGTTCGATTACGTTCAGACCAACATTCCAGAATGCAGGATCTTCTACGTTGATCCCAAATGGTGCAAGTAGGTCTGTGGGCTTCTTCGAACCACCTGCCGACAACAACTCCAGGTACTTGTCGGGAAATGTATCTGTAGCCGTTTTGTAAATCTCGTGCAGAGCCAACACCAGAAGCTCACCATAGGCGTAGGCGTAGACGTAGCCAGGAGTATGCATGAAGTGCGAGATGTAACTCCACCAATTCTTGTACCCTGGTGTAAAGGCAACGGAATCGCCATACTGCTTGGTCTGGGTGTCGAGCCAGAGTTGGCATATCCGATCAACGGATAGTTCACCCTCTGTTCTTCGAGTTACGTGCAGGGCATCCTCGAATCTGTTGAGGGCAATCTGTCTGAACACTGTACTCGTTATGTCGTCGATCTTCGCTACAAGCAATTCCAGGCGTTGTCTGTCTGACGTCGCGGCCTTAAACAACGAGTTGAATGTGATGATCTCACCAAACACCGAGGCCGTTTCTGCAACGGTGAGTGGGGTATGCATCAACAGCGAGCCCTGCTGCCGGGAGAGATATTGGTGGATGCCATGACCAAGCTCATGCGCTAAAGTCTGGACGTCTCTGCTAGTTCCAGTATAGTTCATGAAAACAAATGGGTGCGCAGAGGCAACCGTACCAGCACTGTATGCTCCACCACTCTTGCCCTTGAGAACAGGAGCGTGGATCCAGTTATTGTCGAAGAACATTGCAGCAATCTCACCCATCCTTGGGTGGAAGTCGGTGTAGGCAGACACAACGATCTCGCGAGCCTGCTCCCACGTCCACATCGTCCTATCCGTTCCTATCGGCGCATAACGGTCATAGTCGTAGAAATCACTGTACCCAAGCAGGTTCTTCTTAAGCGTATAGAAACGGTTTACGAGATCGAACCGGTCTGATACCGCTTTCACCAGCGCTTCTACGCTTTCGTCAGATGCGTCGTTGGAGTTGTTACGACTGCTAATCCACGTTTTGTATCCACGGAGTTTGTCGTTGCTGGCGTGATCTGCAACAACGGTGTTGTAGATAAAGGCACTCGTTTTTACGCCTTTTTCAAGTCCGTTGGACAAAGACTCGCCTGCCGCCTTGCGCGTTTCGCGATTGGGCTCATACAAAAGCTTGAGTATCTCGGATTGTGTAAACTCCTTGCCACCTAGCTCGTACACCTGGGCGTTTGCAAGTTCATCGCTGAGTCGTACCCATGCTGTCCTTGAAGTCAGACTCTTCTCGGCTAGAACCATTTCTACTTCTTCTGACAGACGGTATGGTTTGTCCTCGAGTACTTGCTCAATCCAGAATTTGCGCGACTGAAGTTCTGGAGAACTCAAAAGTTCAGCAATCTTTTCTTCAGATAGATTGGTGAGCTCTAGAGTAAAGAACAGCAGGTGTTGGTTTGCTGCAACGGCTCTCTCATTTACGGTTTGAAGCAACTTGCCATTCTGCTGGTCTTCGGTATTTGTCGACCACACCAAACGAGCATACGACGACAGTCGTTGAAGCACCTCCACAAGCTGTTCGAATTCGGAAACTGCTGTAGCAACGCCTGCAGCTGACGCGTCTGCCAAAGCCCCTTTCCACCGTTTGTTAAAATCAATGCACCGCTCTTCGATTGATTGAAGATCCGATGTAAAATTCTCATCGTTTGAGGATGAGTACAGATCGCTCAGGTCCCAAAGGATTTCTTCTGCACCTGTTGGTTGTTGATTGGTCATAAGTAAATCGAAAACCGTTGTTTGAAGTAATACTGGCTACCTGAACACTGCGGGATGAGGCATCACAAGACAACTTGCGACAGACGGCCCGACAGCTAGATAACCCATAGTTGTAGTTATGGCTTTGCACTGACGATTGTGTTTGCAAAACGTTTCACTACAGGGCAAAAAGCGTCTTGTCGGTTGGCTGATCGACCTTGATGACTACGGAGAAATGCGGTAGATCATGCGCGGGAATGGGATGCACTCACGAATGTGTTCGGCCCCGGTAATCCACTTCACCGTGCGCTCCAGACCCAGTCCAAAACCACTATGCGGTACGGAACCATACTTGCGCAGATCAAGGTACCATTGGAATTCTTCCTGGCTCAGGCCTTCATGAAGAATGCGCTCCAACAATGCATCGTGGTTGTCTTCGCGTTGTGAGCCACCAATGATCTCGCCTGCACCTTCTGGTGCAAGCATATCCATTGCCAACACCACACGTGGGTTCTCTGGGTCACGCTTCATGTAGAAGGCCTTGACTTCCGTAGGATAGCGGTGGATGATGCAGGGCTTGTTGAACTGCGTCATGATCGCTTCTTCTTGCGGAGCACCAAAGTCCTCGCCCCATGGAAAGTCGATCTGGACTTCCGAGCCATCGGACTGTTTTCTGTTTAGGCGTACGTTGTTCTTGTTCAGCCATTCGACGGCTTCGGTGTACGACATGCGGTGGAAGGGCCTGCGAACGGCTTCCAGCTTTGAAAGATCACGCTCGAGTACACCAAGTTCTTGCTGACAGGTCTTGAGGGCATATTGGACAATGTACTCAACAAGGTCCTCGGCAAGATCCATGTCGTCATTCAAATCAAAGTAGGCCATCTCTGGCTCTACCATCCAGAATTCGGTGAGGTGACGTCTGGTCTTGCTCTTCTCTGCTCTGAATGTTGGACCAAACGTGTACACCTTACCCAGTGCCATGGCGCTTGCCTCGGCATAGAGCTGTCCGCTCTGCGTGAGATAGGCCTTCCCAAGGTCGAAGTATTCCGTTTCGAACAGCGTCGATGTGCCTTCACATGCATTCGGTGTGAGCATGGGGCTATCCATGAGCTTGAACCCACTACCATCAAAGAAGTCTCGAATGGCCTTCACAACAGCAGCACGAACACGCATGATTGCATGCTGTCTGCTGGAACGTAGCCAGAGGTGTCGCTTCTCGATCAGAAACTCAACGCCATGTTCCTTGGGCGTTATCGGGTAGTCTGTTGACAGTTGATAAATCTTCACGTCGGCAACGTCTACCTCGACTCCACCGGGTGCACGCTGTTCTGCGCGAACGGTGCCCGTTATGGCTATGGAGCTTTCTTGCGTGAGCGACTTTGCGTCATTAACTACACGTTCTTCGACATTGGGTGCAAATACAACACATTGCACCATGCCGCTCCCATCACGGAGCCGAATAAAGGTGAGCTTTCCCTTGCCGGTTTTGTCCTGAACCCAGCCATGTAGTGTAACGGTCTGACCTACAAGTGCGGGCAGCTGTTCGACTGTAACGAACGATTTATATCGCGATTCCATGTGCAAAGATACCAAGCTGGAAGGGGGCTAGGGAATCGCCAGGCCAAGACGCCAACCGTTAGTCGAACCGATAGGCCATACACAAATGCAGGTAGATGTTACGTACGGTGTCGTTGATTGTCTCGAATTCTGCGTCAAAAATGGACGTAAGTCCGAGTGTGGTGCGCAGGTCAATACCCATGTTCTGCGTTAGAAGGTAGGTACCTCCGAGCTGCACGCCGTAATCCACGCCGTTGAGCTTTTCCTTGAAGTACATGTCCTTCTCGACGACTTCCGGACGGATCCCTACGCGACCTACGCCGGTAGCATGACTCTGATTGGCAAACAGCCACCCAGTGTAGAAGCCCCCTGCCAATATCACCTTTTCTGACAAACGGTAGGCAGCAAGAACAGGTAACTGCAAATAGTCGTTTGAAAATGATCCAGTTGCAGTGCCGGTAAACGTTGTACGTACATCGTACATCACCGTGCTACCGTCGGCCGAACGTACGGGGACAAGATCAATGTAGGGTTGATTGTCAAGTGGTGTAGAGAACGATGAACCATAGTGCACATACTGCAGTTCCGACACCACACTCAAGGCACCACCAAGGTCCCAGTTTACAGTGCCCCCTGCAACCAAACCAACGAGTGCAGAGCCCGTTGCGCCAGCTGGGATGTTGCCAAGTGGTACGGGTGAGCCAATGCTCATTCCAAGCCGGAAGCCATACTGCGGTGTTGCAGCCGTAACACACAATGGCATGCATAACATCAAGGCCATTGCCCATAATCCCCATTGGTGTGCTCTATGGTGCGCTAGTAAACGCAAAATGTCCTTCTGATAACTCCATGCTTTGTGTCTGCAACCAGACAATACACTCCAGGCTGGAGGTGCGAAGCGTCTGCAAACATCGTGTTATTCCACGTGGCTTGAAGCGTACCATCCATCGCATAGATTCCTAGCCATTGCATAGGTGTGGTGGACTGGATTACCGACCTAACGATGGATAGACGGTCGGCAGCATCGACTTCGCTATCATCTACGGAAACTGGTCCGTAAACCAACGACACATCATCTACATACAGCGTGCTTCCAACCGACCCCTTGAAGAATTCACCGCCTGCACTTGATGCGAATACCAAGGCAATCGTGTCGGCTTCTTTGTCGCTGGTATAGGTAAACGGAATCTCAAAGCCATACCACGTTGATCGTGCCTCTTTCTCAAGTATTCGTGCTTCTGCGATGGGTACTCGTTGCTGTCCGTCCCAATACGACAGCACAGCATACAACGTCGCACTGTCTGCGTCAACTGGCGCGTACTTGTACCAGCCTTTGAAGGCAACGGGCCTTCCCGAAAATGGTATGCCGCGTTGGGCACTCTTGACAGGGTCGGCAAGATTCAAGGCAAACTTCCCAGTGTACAGACTGCCGGAAGCGATCTGTCCGAAGATCTTGCGAGTCGTTAGCTTGGCAGAGTACGCCCCCGAAGCCGCATCAGTCGATTTTTCACAAACAGGATCCGATCCTGCTGCAATGTGGATGGCACCATTGCCAGAAGCCCAACCATGACTGGGTTCTTCGTAATCCTTGTACTGACCGCTTCCCTTGGTTAACGTCCAATCTTCGAAATCGGTATTTGCAACCTGCTGACCGTACATCAGCATTGTTGCGCTGGCGAATGCTACGAGTAATCCAACAATGCGCATGAACTCTCCTGTGTTACGGTACAAAATCGCGATTTTTGTACATGAGTCAACCTCTTAAACTCAAACGCAGAAATGCCGCTGTTCTCTGCTCAATATGGCCAGATGGTTTTGAGTCATGCATTTTGTTCAGCGACCTTCGCGATGCCTGCCCTTGCGCACATTGCATTGGCGAAGAAGTCATGGGACAGAAGGTCTATATCGGACGCAAGGTGTTTGCTCCTGGCATGAATGAGCTTGTTGATCTAAAGCCCGTGGGCAACTATGCCATACAGGCACTATGGAAGGACGGTCATGACAGCGGTATCTACACCTTTGATTTGCTTCGACAAGTGTTTGTGAACAAGAAGCTCAGCGCCGAGACTCTTGCAACTATTGACGACGAGATTCACCGCTAACAACCCGCGTCGACACACTCAACAGAGCACCGTAGTTCCTGACGCTACCGTGGGTGAGCAGTGTAATCCATGCACACCAAGAAAATCGCCAGTGTTTCTGCCCCAGTTGTCCACGCTACCGATTGTTGGAAAAGGCACGTAGCCAGTCAGGCACTCCTGATGCACGTCCGCGTGGTTCTGGCTTTGGCAGTTCTGCATACATGCGTGGCCACTTTAGTCGCTTCCACAAGAATGCCTCGTAGAGTTCGCGCTGACGTTGCAGCCACGCCTGCGGTACGCATTCCATAGCCCCCTTCAGCACATCACGCGTAATCTTGGAGGCAAACAACTCATCCCATGTTTGCCACTCGGGAAGTTCACCAACTGACCGGAAAAGGTGTTCATCGAGGAATGGACCCGCTTGAATAGGCATCGACTCGGTCACTGGGATGGCAGAGTACTGAAACGCCAAGGCAGCACCGAAGTCGATCAACAACAACTGCTCTCCTAACCACATCATGTTGGGATTCTTAGCCGTGCGGTCGATGTTCTGCGTAAGACCGTCCAACCAGAGTATCGCTGCTTGAATCTCTGGTGGCACGCGAAGCACATCCGAGGCAACAAAATCAACGGCACCATCAAGAAGTGCCGTACCAAGATTCAGTCCGACACTAGCATTGAGCAGATCGGCAAGTTCATCGTTTGCATCGTCAGTCGGCGTGTGCGGATGGAAGTCGAGGAGGATGCATTCAGGAGTATGCAGACCCAACGCTCCGGCCAAGTTCGCACAGACAAGCTCGGCCACCAGTGCTCCCGGACCCTGTGCTGCCCCATGCGACTTCATGAGCCAGAGCCGTGAGTCCGCCTCTACAATCAACGGCCACGAGCTCCCCCGCTTGTCGGCTCGCAATACCTTGTCAACGCGCAACGTGTTCATAATTGACCGTAAATTTCGGCATGCAAGCCTCAAACCCAAGAATCGTACGTGCTCCACGCGGCACCACTCTAACGTGTGCAAACTGGCAAATCGAAGCTGCCTACCGGATGATCCAGAATAATCTGGATCCAGAGAATGCAGAGCATCCGGAACAACTTATCGTGTATGGCGGACTCGGCAAGGCAGCACGAAACTGGGAGTCGTTCGATGCCATACTTCGTTGCTTGCGGACAATGCAGCCCGACGAGACGCTCCTTGTGCAGAGTGGCAAGCCTGTTGGTGTAGTGCAAACCCATACCATGGCTCCACGAGTAGTGATTGCCAATAGTAACCTCGTGCCTAAGTGGGCAACGTGGGATGAGTTTCGTCGACTTGATGCTCTCGGACTCATGATGTACGGACAAATGACGGCTGGCTCGTGGATTTACATCGGCACACAGGGGATCGTCCAAGGTACCTACGAGACGTTTGCGGAATGTGCCAAGCAGCATTTCGGCGGAACGTTGAATGGTCGGTTCCTTCTCACTGCCGGCATGGGTGGTATGGGTGGTGCCCAGCCCTTGGCAGCAACCATTGCTGGTGCTGCGGCGCTTTGCATCGAAATTGATGAATCACGCATCGACAAGCGTATCCATGACGGTTACTGCGACGTGAAGCTCACGGATCTTGACCAGGCCTTGAGTGTGATCAACGAGCATGTTGCCAACAGAACACCAATCTCCATCGGTCTAGTTGGTAATGCTGCAGAGATCCTACCTCAACTCGTTCAGCGTGGCATTACGCCAGACGTTGTCACCGATCAAACTTCTGCACACGACCCGCTCAACGGGTATTATCCTGCCGGGCTTAGTAAGGCCGAAGCAGATGCGTTGCGCACTAGCAATCCCGACGAATACTTGCGGCGTAGCTATGCCAGTATTGGCGAACACGTAAAAGCCATGCTTGCCTTCCAGCAGCAGGGTTCCATTACGTTTGATTACGGCAATAACATTCGTGGAATTGCCAGAGACTTTGCCGGCGTTGCCAATGCCTTCGACTTCCCTGGCTTCGTACCTGCATTTGTCCGCCAACTATTCTGTGACGGCAAGGGACCCTTCAGGTGGGTGGCCTTGTCCGGCGACCCTGAGGACATCCGCGTGACCGACGAGGCCTTGATGAATCTTTTCCCCGACAACGAGCCACTGCACCGGTGGATTCACGAGGCACAAAGCCATATCGGCTATCAAGGTCTGCCAGCTAGAATCTGCTGGCTTGGTTATGGCGACCGTGCCAAGGCAGGCAAGCTGTTTAATGATTTGGTCGCATCCGGTAAGGTCCAGGCACCCATCGTTATCGGCCGCGACCACCTTGATTGCGGTAGCGTGGCGAGCCCCCATCGCGAAACCGAAGCCATGAAGGATGGCTCCGATGCTATTGCTGACTGGGTTTATCTTAACTTTGCACTCAATACAATAGGCGGTGCTACGTGGGTGTCTCTTCACCACGGAGGCGGAGTCGGTATGGGCCTGTCCCTCCACGCTGGCATGGTGGTGGTCGCAGATGGTACTCACGAAGCTGAAACTAAATTGGCACGCGTATTGTCTTACGATCCACTAATGGGTATTCTCCGGCATGCAGATGCCGGGTACGAACAAGCTCTCAACAACTCGAGGAAATTTGGCATAGAAATACCGCTACCTTCTGTATAACCCAATTTCTCACTAAACCGGACTAAATGGCATAACTGCTACGTCTTTTTGACATCCGAAGCTGACAAAACGTCGGTCTTCACAATTAACAGTAGCAGGAGCTGCCATGAGAACACGCGAATTTCGTCGGAAGACGGGCTTGCAACTAGTTCCCGGTTGGAACGGATCTGGGATTCCTTCACACACAGATGGTGCAAATGCCATGGATCTCGCCCTTCAAATCGAACAACTCTTCCGCACAGATCGGAAGAAGTATCTAGGGTTCATACGTCAACGTGTACGCAGTCAGGAAGAAGCCGAAGACATTCTTCAGGACGTCTTTGCCAATGTTCTAGCTGCTTCCAAGGACGTGAACAAGCCAATCGACAATCTTGCCTCATGGGTGTTTACATCCGTGCGGAACAGGATCATTGACTCTTACAGGAAGAAGAAAACGGACAGTTTTGCCGACCTTAGTTCTGCTGACAGCAAGGACGACGGGATGGAGCAGATTGACCGCTTCCTGGGGGACTTCTCCTATAACCCAGAGCACGACCTAGTACGGAAGACCATCTGGGAAGCCGTTCTAGAGGGTCTTGAAGAAGTGCCTGAAGAACAGAAGTGGGTTTTCGTTAAAAATGAATTTGAGGGAGTATCGTTTAGAGAGATGTCCGAGGAAACTGGTGTTAATATCAACACCCTCCTCGCACGTAAACGGTACGCTGTCCTACACCTACGCACAAAGCTGCAGGAGCTGTACGACACGGTAAACGAAAACTAGCCCCTCATAACATGTCGGTTTTGACCACAAAAGCAGCCCGTTCGATTATCTACGCAGGATGTATCGGCGGGCTGCTTGTCGTTAATAGCGCAGTGGTCACAGCTGTATGGAATGGCTTTGTAGCCGACGACCAGCAGGAACGTCGGCTTACCCTTTTGGAGGGGGCTGGCATTACGGCTTTCGCTTATGTAGTCCTTTCTGCCGTCCGCTATGGACGAAGGCCCTCGGCGCCGATATTCGAGTCTATCCACATCACCGCCCACATTCGTCAGCAAGAGCAACAGCAACAGCAAGCTCAAAAGGACACGGTACGCACTCTCTGCTCTCAGTTAACCGACGAACAGAAAGCAGCACTCAAACGAGAGCTGGCAGAACGTTGTGGATGTAAGGATCAGCATGCTCAAGTTCCTGCCGACAAGATTCACTCCGAGTTGTAAGTTGTAGGGTTGACTTTCAGCCATTTTCAACTTGGAGGGCTCTATGAGCATGATGAGTGAGTTTCGTGAGTTTGCATCGCGTGGGAGCGTTGTTGATTTGGCCATCGGCGTAGTCATTGGTGCCGCCTTTGGTGCAATCACAAAATCACTCGTTGATCACATCCTTATGCCACCGGTGGGATTGCTACTTGGTGGTGTGGATTTTTCACAGATCGTTACCACACTAAAAGCTGCAGGGCCAGACGGAAAGGGCGCAGTAGTTATCTCGTGGGGTCTGTTCTTCCAGGCCATTCTAAACTTCCTGATCATTGCCTGGGTAATGTTCCTGATCGTGAAGGGCATGAATGCCATGAAGCGCAAACAGGAAGCAGCCCCAGAGCCTGCAGGCCCATCGGAAGAAGTGAAGCTTCTCACGGAAATCAGAGATTCATTGCGCAAGTAACATCCCTGACGCTTATACGGCTTAGCCGCTTACCCGCTCGCACAGCAGCGTAAGGTGACGTTCCCCTACGCGGGCAATGATCACCACCCCAAACGGAATATCGGCTCCTGCTGCCTCCAGGTCTAACTTCTTGCGAAGCTCCTGGGGGTCGGCAGGCCAGCCGCGTTTCTTGATCTCCGTAGCATTGCTCCATCCCAACAGGCGAAGGCGATCACGCAAGGTTTTCACACGCACGCCTTCGTGGACTTCCAGAATCGCAAATCGTTCGTAAAAGACGGAGGAAGGGGGCTTGCCATTCGCAATCCCATAGGCAATGTGTTGGTCGATGGCATCAGCACGGGCAGCTACAAACACGTCATCGACCAGCCCTGCAGCGATCACTGCCGGATGGGGCTCGATTAAGTACATGCCTGAACTTGGGATTCTGGCGCTCGTACCGTGGACATGATTGTCCATGGCAGGAGTGGTTGACGCTGACCCTGTGAGAGTATGTATCCCATCGACGTCAATGATGGTAGCGGACGTACGCGGCACGATTTCCCGTCCAATCCAGAGTACCTGCTCCCTGCATTCATTCCTAAAGCCAATGAATTCACGTGAAACGGGCATGGTGCTAGTGCGGAGGTCTATCTCGTCAGCAGGACCTACCTTGATACCGATAACGCCGTAAAACGTGGACGGAACACCGACGATCTGTTCTAGTGGAGGGAGGTAGTCTTTGGACGACCGTATTCTACGTCCGGCATCAGTGCGCCGTGCAGGATCGGCCCACACGTTACCCACCGTCCCCTGCCCATATCCATTCCACTCCTGGTTTACTACCTTGACTGCAAGACCTTGTCGTTTGAGGTTGGCTTCTGCAACCAGCGCCGTAACAACGTCGACTTCGAAACTGGTTACATGAAAGCCATGTCGACATAATGCCGCGGCATCTGCAGCTGAACCAGTACCAATTTCAACAAGATACCGTTGAACTTCCCCATGCACAGAATGCTGTTGAGCGTGCACAGCCAACTGCTGGGCATGATACTCCGCGATTCTGGGGTGGGTGCTTTGCTCTGCCGTTCGCGAAGTAAACAGCCACTCACCACGTCGTTTTCCCAACCGTTCTGCCCGCAGAGTACCCCACAGGATGTCCATCACGCCTTGACTGACTTCGGCTAATGATTGCGGCAAAAGCTTTCTTACCTGCTGCACCACCCCTGGTGTTACCTGATTGTCGGCTCCGATCAACGTCTTGAATTCGTTTACCAGAGCAAGGCATTGTGCCGACTCGAGAAACTCCCGTAACTCAGAAACTGCTTTTGGGTGGATGGATAGGTTCATCGCGAAAACCCGATATTTGTACCCTTGTAGAACTGTACCACGAGTTGAAAGCCCCCTACCATGAGTTTTGACAGCGAAGCCATTCGCACATCACTAGAGCAACAAGGCTTGCTTAATCTTGGAGATTTGAATTACAACCTTAACACTTCAGACCTCTATGAGCATGCCCTGCTGTATGACGAAGGCATTCTTTCTGATCACGGTGCATTGTGTGTGAACACAGTACCATACACTGGACGTCGCGCAAACGACAAGTTCGTAGTCGACGAGCCCAGCTCGACAGCCGATGTATGGTGGGGAAAGGTAAACAAGCCCTTTAGTCAAGAAAAGTTCGCTGCGCTGAAGAGTCGCGTCCTTGCCTACCTTCAGGGTCGTGATGTATACGTACAAGACCTCATTGCTGGATCCGATCCTGCCTACAAGCTCAACGTGCGGTTTGTACAAGAAATGGCCTACCATTCCTTGTTTGTACGCAACATGTTCATTACGCCTACTGAACAAGAGCTCGAAGGGTTTGCACCAGACTTCACCGTTATCACTGTTCCAGATTTTAAGACCGATCCTCAAGTTGATGGTACGCTCAGTGAAGTTGCCGTAGTCCTGTCATTCGAAGAAAAGCTCATCATCATTGCTGGCACCACCTATGCAGGCGAGAACAAGAAGGCCATCTTTACCGTTCTCAATTACCTGATGCCAAAGCTCGGTGTAATGAGCATGCACTGTTCGGCGAACATCGGGCAAGGGGGCGATACAGCTTTGTTCTTTGGTTTGTCGGGCACAGGAAAGACAACGCTTTCATCCGATCCTGATCGTGCCTTGATTGGCGATGATGAACATGGCTGGAGCAACGATGGTGTATTCAACTATGAAGGTGGATGCTATGCCAAGGTTATCAACCTTAATGCAGAAGCAGAGCCGATCATTTACAACTTGTCACGCACCTTTGGTACGATTCTAGAGAACGTCGACATCGACGAAGAAACACGTGTGGTCGATTATGAATCACAACGTCACACAGAAAACACTCGCGCCTCATATAGTCGGGAAGTGATTCCGAACATCAAGGACGACAACCGAGGCGGACATCCAAAGAACATCTTCTTCCTTACAGCCGATGCCTTTGGTGTTATGCCTCCGATCTCCCGTCTCACACCAGAGCAAGCCATGTATCACTTCCTTAGCGGATACACGGCCAAGGTTGCTGGTACGGAAGCTGGTGTGAAAGAACCAACTGCCACGTTTAGCACGTGTTTTGGTGCACCATTCATGGTTCATAAGCCAGGCGTATATGCCAACCTCCTTCGTGATAAGATCAATGCCCATGGCAGCCGCGTGTGGTTGGTGAATACGGGCTGGAGTGGCGGACCTTATGGTGTGGGAAGCCGCATGAAGATCCAACACACTCGCGCTATGCTCAAGGCTGCCCTTGCTGGCGACTTTGACAACGTAGAGTTTGTAAAGGATAGCTTCTTCAACCTGGATATCCCATCGTCGTGCCCAGGTGTACCAAGCGAAGTCCTCAATCCACGTAACACGTGGTCAGATAAGCAAGCCTACGACAAGCAGGCAGCGCACCTGCTGGATCTCTTCACAAAGAATTTCGAGCAGTTTAAGGACGACGTCGACGCAACGGTCGCCGCAAGCATGGGCTAACATCTGTCGAGATGTCCACGAAAATGAAAAGGGAGCTGTGTTTTCACAGCTCCCTTTCTTTTTGTCAGTGGTTATTGAGTTTGACTAGTCATCGTCATCATCAAAGTCATCCAGATCTAGATTCTCGTCATCTAGTCCATCAAGGTATCCATCGTCATCAAACTCACGGGCTTCGAGAATCTCTTTTGCTTCCTCAACATCGTCTTCGTAGACCATAACGTTGAACGCCTCGCCACCATCGACTTCTTCGACCGTATAGTCTATCCCAGCTTCCTTAAGCTGCGAGCCAAGAAGCTGTGCATCCATTTCGTTGTTGAAGGTTTTCAAGAGATTCATGGTAACCCCTATTTGGAATTATTTCTTTGCCTGTTGTACGGCTGCCATTTCACTAATGAGTGAAAATATCATTTGTTGATGATCTTGCCTAACCTGACTTTCTTCGTTCTTGAACACCCAAATTATTACCGTGTGGTCGTTCACCAGGAACTGCTCCCTTTTGTTTTCCTTGCTTGGATCTGGAGGAGTCTTCTTGCCGAAAATGGCCAGCGACAGCACTTCCTTGGCATTGTCCGGTAGCTTGTTTGCATACTCAAGATATACGATTGCACCGTCACCGTCCTTACCACTAAACGATTGGTAGGCCTGTTTTGCAGGAGCCCCAAAAGCAGGTAGTGCTGCTGCTGGATCCTTCTGTATTGCCTTGACCTTGTTGTTGGAACAGATGAACGTGCTCAAAATCTTGTTACCCTTCGGTACCAAGGCCTGTGGCATTTGGAGCCGATCCCAAGGCAGTGGTATGGTCCGTGTAAGCGGGTAGAAATTGAAATGCTGTACGGTCTTCACTACCTTGACCTGTTTGCCAGGCGGTGCCTTAAAGTTTGGTATGGGTGGCTGCTGAATTGCAAGTGCGCTCAGCAGAAGCAAGGACATGATCATTGTTAGTCTCTCGTGAGTTTTCGATAGGTAATACGATGCGGTCTGTCGGCATCAGTGCCTAATCGACGATGACGGTCCTCTTCGTATTGCGAATAGTTACCGTCGAACCACACCACATTGCTGTCACCTTCAAACGCCAATATATGTGTTGCAATCCTGTCAAGGAACCACCGGTCGTGACTAATGACTACGGCACATCCGGCAAAGTCCATCAGTGCTTCTTCAAGTGCCCTCAGGGTGTTCACGTCAAGGTCGTTCGTTGGCTCGTCAAGCAAGAGTACGTTAGCCCCTTCCTTAAGCATCTTGGCAAGGTGAACGCGATTTCGCTCACCACCCGATAGTTGGCTCACCAGTTTCTGCTGGTCGGATCCGCTAAAGTTGAAACGGGCAACGTATGCACGGGACGACATCTCTTTCTTTCCGAGGGTGAGAATGTCACTACCTCCGGAAATTTCTTCCCAGATCGACTTCTTTGGGTCAAGAGGTCTATTCTGATCGATATACCCCAACTGGACGGTTTCGCCAACCACAAACGTGCCAGCATCTGGCTCCAGCTGCTTAGTGATCATCTTGAACAGCGTAGTCTTTCCAGCACCGTTTGGTCCAATCACGCCAATGATGCCACCAGGCGGAAGCGAGAATGAGAGGTTCTCGTAAAGGAGCTTGTCGCCAAAGGATTTGGTGATTCCATCGGCATTGATCACGACGTCGCCAAGACGTTCACCGGGTGGTATGAAAATTTCTCGTTCTTCGCTGCGCTTTACGGTTTCTTCTGCCATAAGCTTCTCGTAGGCACTGATACGCGCCTTGCTCTTGGCGTGCCGACCCTTAGGATTCATTCGTACCCATTCCAACTCTTCCTTCAGGGCCTTCTGTCGCTTGCTTTCTTGCTTCTCCTCGACTTCCAATCTGCGCTGCTTCTGTTCCAACCACGAGGTGTAGTTGCCTTCAAACGGAATACCATGTCCGTTGTCCAGCTCAAGAATCCATCCAGCAACATTGTCCAAGAAGTACCGATCGTGCGTTACTGCAATAACGGTTCCTTCGTAGTCATGAAGATGCTGCTCCAACCATGCAACGCTCTCCGCATCCAGGTGGTTGGTTGGCTCGTCCAAGAGCAGAACGTCAGGCTTCTGTAGGAGCAGGCGGACGAGTGCAACACGTCTGCGTTCACCACCAGAGATTACACCTACCTTGGTATCGGGAGGTGGACACCGAAGGGCGTCCATCGCCATTTCGAGCTTCGAGTCGATATCCCACGCATTCAGCGCTTCGATCTTCTCTTGAAGCTTTCCTTGACGTTCAAGCAACGCATCAAAGTCGGCATCAGGATCGGCAAACTTTTCACTGATGGCATTGTACTCTTTGAGAAGATTAACCGTCTCGGCTGCTCCTTCTTCGACGACTTCACGAACCGTCTTCTCTGGATCCATTTCTGGTTCCTGGTGGAGGTAGCCAAAGGTAACGTCTTTGTTTTTGGTGATCTGACCCGTGTAGTCCTCGTCAAGACCAGCAATGATCTTCAACAGCGTGGATTTTCCAGCACCGTTAAGACCGAGCACGCCAATTTTTGCGCCGTAGAAAAAGCTTAGGTAGATGTCGCGCAACACTTGTCGGTTCGGCTTATGCACCTTGCCGACGCCTACCATGCTAAAGATTATCTTGTTGGGTTCTGTTACTGCCATAGAGGACGAAATTACTATCCTCCCGATATTGCAGCCATGAATAACCATGGTTGGCGCAAGCTTTGGGCAAATAAAACCGATCGGATCGTTGCAGTTGTTTCAACGCTGATGGCTGTCCTGCTTGTTGTTATAGCTTCGGAGTTTTTGCTTCAGGTCGAGCACCGCAGTGGTGTTGTAATTGCCGACCCAATACAAGCACAGTTCAGTGCAATTGATTTCACCTGGCCCATCTTCATCACTCTCTATGGATCGCTGGTACTTGCCGTGTTGTGGCTTTGGTCGGAACCGATGCTCATCTTCAAGGCATTCAGAGCTTACTCAATCCTGCTCTCCTTGCGACTTGTTTGTATCTGGCTCTTGCCTCTCGACCCACCACCGGGCATGATCATCCTCCCGGACCCGATTATCCAAGCGGTGGCCCATGCGTCTGGTGAGCCCCTTACCAGAGACTTGTTTTTTAGCGGCCATACTAGCTCGATGTTCTTGGCTGCCTTCGTGATGCCGTCTGCGAAAAAGCGATGGACATTCATTGTCCTGGGAATTCTTGTTGGTTGCGCCTTGATTGCACAACATGTCCATTACTCCATCGATGTGTTTGTTGCACCGATGGCCGCATTGATGGCTGTGGCATTGAGCGGACGCTCGTCATAAAAACGGCTCAAGAACTTCTTGAGCCGTCGTTGACTTTCTTGGTTGATACAGATTGGAGCAAGGGTCAATTAGAATGACGCTGTTGCTCCATCCAAACCGAAATCAAGCAACACCATCGAATATCCGTCGCTGCTGGTGCTCTTGATTAGACCTGTAATCGGGACGGAAGCAGAGAGCCATGTTTCTGATTCTACCTCTTCACCGAGCATGTGAACCTTTGATTGAGCAACGGACGACCCAGCAAATGTTCCAGCTGGTACCGTTATAGCTGGACCTGGTTTGATAGTAGTGTTCTCCATCACCCATCCCTTGAGACCATCCTTGTACATGCCTTTGGCCATGTTCAGCATGAAACCCTCGATTTCAATTGGATCATCATCATTGTGCTTCATGCGAATCTTTCGGAAGTCAACCTGATCCATGTTGTCGGCACTCGTGACGAAGTTCAATCCTTTAAGCTCGAGCTGTAAAATCGTAACGTCGTCCTCGCTCATGTTCTTCATCTCGACTGTCCACCACTCTCCATCACGAGCAATGATGGCCATACGCGAAACTGATTTCTCGCCATCATCATCGGTGTTGCCAAATAGGACCCATTGGCCTACACTCCATGCCATGGGCTTGGTGAAGGTACTAGCTGGATAACTAGCCGTCTTCATCTTCTGGAACATTGCAAGAATTTCTGCCTCGTTATCACCAGCAAGAGCGGTCATTGAGGCCACTGCAAGTATGAACAATGCAACAAATGTTTTCATATAGCGCTGTCCGAATAGTTGAGGTTGTACAATATTACCTCGTAAAACGGTCTGCGATACCTGCAAGCACATGCATGATCATCGACGCACCAAGCTTGGCTGTACGATTGTCCGTATCGAGGGGTGGACACACCTCGACAACGTCAAAGGAGTTCATCGTGGTACGGGCGCTCTCTCTAAGGCGTGGACCAATCTCAGATGGATAAAATCCATCTGGTGATGGTGCACTAACTCCGGGTGCAAAGGCCGAGGCAAAGCCGTCCATGTCGAGCGATATGTGAACACGCTTGGCTCTGCCTAGCTTGTCCATTGCCTGCGTCCATGCACCTGGCTGACGGGCATCTTCAAGCATGAATACATGTGCGTGACGGCTTCGTACATAGTCCACATGTGCCTTCGCAACTGCATAGTGTTGCAGACCGTACTCAACAAACGCTCCTTCTGCCCTGCAACTGGAGTCGACCTCCAGCATCTGTCTGAATGGCGAACCGCTGTGGGCCTTGTGTCCATCAATGAGTGGACGTACGTCGGCATGGGCGTCGATGTTCATCACGCCATAGCTAACGCCAACCGATTCGTATGCGTTGATCGTTGGCCACACACAGTCATGTCCGCCTCCGAGTACTATTGGGAACATACCGCTCTTCAACAATGCCATCACTACCTGATGCTGGTTATGATGGATTTCTTCGAGACTTAGTCCCTCTACGTTGATATTGCCGATATCGACAACAGCTAGGTCGTTGCGATCGATGGCACTCTGGATTGCGGATGTTGCCATACGATAAAGCATTGCTCGAATAGCCGTTGGTGCTTCTGCGGCACCTGGCCGACCGTTATTGCGCATGACGCCTAGGTGCTGTGGCACGCCAAGCACGACAGCAACAAGCTTGGTCTGACGAACATCATCAAGCCGAGTTCGCACTAGATCACCAAGTCGAGGATCTTGCTTGTCCGTCGCATGAAAGAACAAAGCAGTATCAGTTGGCACAAGTGCCTCTTGTACTTGCGCGTTTACAACATCCACGCTTCGATCTCCTTTTCGACGATGATTTGTAGGAATGTTATCGTGTGATGACCACCGGTGCTGTCAGCGATCCTTGCGCCGTGGCAACAACCACGGAATAACTACCGCTGGATAGCCAGGATGGAAGCTGCCATTGATATGTATCGCCCGGGGTATTGACTACATAGACGATGTTTCCAAGAACGTCGACAATGCTCACCGAGGTAACGCTAATTGAGTTGTCGTAAACATTCAGCTTGATGTATCCGTCCGAAGTAACCGGATGTGGAACAACTTCTATTTGTGCAATTCCTCCAAGCTGACTTTCCGATACGTCCGTTGCGCCATTGTTACCAAGGCAGCGAACTGTCTTTACCGGCGTCCGCTCGTCATTACTGTAAATGCGAACGGTTGCCGACGCTTGCCCTGCATCTGGTCTGTCGAATACAATTGTGGCAAACAGTGTATCGCCTTTTGCCAGTGTAGCTGGGAAGGTCTTGCTGATTGACTTGATCGAAAAGTAGTTCTTGACGGAAACAATATTCACGGTATCGATAACCAAGGGTGCATCACTTCCTGTCGTGATAGCAAGGACGCGCTCTACTGGCATTGGGCTTGGTGCATTGAAGAACATGGTGTCGGCACTAACCGCTACGGTTGGCTTTGGTGCTACGCTAAACTGAATCCACGCTGTGTTGCCAAAGTCTGGTTCAAAGGTTTTGAGCGTTAATGAGCCTGACTTTATCTGAAGGCTACCAGTACCGAGCTGCTGACGTAGGAACCAAAAGTCAAGTCCGTAACCAAGCTTGTTAATCAATCGATACTCATAGCACCCATTCTCAAGATTGAAGGTATCAGCATAGACGGTGTTGTCCTTTAGATTACTTCCTTGCTTGATGATGTCACCACCAATCTTTCGCAGTTCCCATTCGTACTGGTCGGCAGCATAGTTGTTGGTTCGTAGTTGGAACGTTACGTCTGGATAGTACACCGGTGCATCTGCAAACTGCGTGATGAAGGTGTTGTTATCTGCATACTCATCCGTATCGGTAGTTCTAACTTCTGCAGTGAATGTATTCATGCCTTGAACACCTGTCCACGTTGGCGGATCCAACGCAATCGTGTCAGCTTCCAGGAACTGCAGGTTGCCAGTCCACTCAAACGTTTTCTCAGCCCCCTGCCCAACCTTGTAAGCTATGGTACAGGCGGTAAGGGGCTTTGCACCACGGTTACGGAGTACGACGATGGGCTGTCCGCATATAGGATTGAAGCGACTGTAGAACTCCCATGAATTGGGTGCCAATACGTCGGCGAGTTCTGCATCAATTTGACTTGTTGGAGCGGTGTAGCCGATGAGCTGACCCGACACTTCCCAACGTCCCCAGTTTTCTGAGGTTGTATCAGGCTTAATACCATAGTCAATCTCTACAGTACTCTTGTTTCCAACGTATGGTGTGAGCTCGAACTCATGGAGGTCGACTGGTGCGCCTGGACACCATCCGGTGCGATCAATCAACCAGGTACCACCTTGTGGGTAGACTGGGTTGTCGCCACACTCTTTCCACACGTCCCACGTGAATCGTTCCTGTCCATCGACGTTGTAGAAGTGGGTGCGTCTGCAGAACTCGGCGCAGTTTGTTGGGTTGTCAAACTCATGTCCGCTCGTTACGGCTTTAAGCCTAAAGGTTGTCGCTGCAGGGTTGAGCGAAATGGTTTGTGGAGCTAGTGCCTTGTTGGACAAAACATCGGGGAAGTAGGCACCACGCTCATACCACACTTGGTCGATCTGTTTTACTTCACGAGCTGGTTTGCCCTTGATGAAGAGAAACGTCATATCAATCAACTCTTGTTGATTGCCGGCACTCAGCGTTACGTTGCCACGAAGAAGAGGGGCAAAGTCGGTAACATCGTACACCCACTTGAATCCTTTATCGCCAAGATCTAAGCCAATACCGTAGGGTGTGATATAACGTCCCAATTCAAACTGGGCAATTGGGCTGTAGTACTTGCCGACCTGCTTACGGAGTGTGGTGGTTGGTGCTACAAAGAATGAGTCGACCTTTAGCCACGATTCATCGTACACAGGAATCCATCCAGCTTCCTGAATGGCAAGCGTGTCCGTTGGCAAGGAAGGGTGATTGGGGTCATCCAGTGCATAGATCCGAGGTTCTACTGGATTGCCATAGAGGACTACGTTGGTTGTCCTTCTGGCTGTAAGAACCGTTACATCTTCGCGAGTGTTAGTACCGAGCGATGATCCTGGTTCCAGTCCAAGGAATGGCCTAGCTGTTGAACTAAGCGTTAGGTATCCGAGCATTGTATGCGTGATGGTTTCACGCACGGGCATGCCCCAGAGTTCTGCGTGGTAGCCATTGGCGGAGCCATCCTTCAGTCGACCATCCGGTAGTTGGCTTTCGCAATCATAGTACGCTACGAGATCATTAAAGTCAGGATGATCTACGGTCAACTTCTTTGTCATCCAGGTTCTAATCGTAGCCGAGTCGAGGGCCTTCTTCCAAATCTGAATCTCGTCCAGCATACCTGGGTATGCACCCGAGGCACCGGTTCCAAAAACGAACGATGCAATGCTTGACATTCCAAGCGTCTTGCCACTTCCTTCTGCGAACAGTACACCATCCAGATAGATCTGCATCGTACCAGTTTCGGCATTCTTTACAAAGGCCCAGTGGTGCCACCCACCTTCATATTGCTGAGGTGTAGCTGCTTTTGAAATCCTGTCCGGCCCCTGTCCATCATTTCTTCCAGCATCCCAATACACGGTCCCATCACTCCAGGGTACGTGGGCATTGAGTACTCTGCGTCCCCTAGCATCATAGGCTTCGAATGCATTGTGATTTGCAGGCAGACGCTGCGGGTTGCCGTATGACCAGAATGCTATGGTGACTTGTTTGGACAATGCGCTACCAACACCAGTCGGGAGCGTAAGCTTGTCGCCTGGCTCAAACAACAAAGCATGCCTGGATGGATCGGCGATCACACCTTGTGCTGGTGCTCCACCGGCAACAAGCCGGATGTCTGCATCCGCACTAAAGCAAGCAATATCAACGAGCACGTTGCTCGTGCCATCCCATGAGAAAGGACGTTCAAATGCCAGTTGATTTTCTGTATCATCAAGGATAACGCTGCGGTTTACAACTACCGTTGCATTGCTGACTGACATCGGGCTGGTTGCCTTGGTAGATGTGGTGTTGGCTAATTGGATCGTGAGAATATTCACTGCACCACTATCCATTGCAGTAAGGCGTAGACCGGAAATTGGTCCTGCTGCAATACCTGCATCCGTGAGTTCAGAAGCCAAGATCACGTATTGTGCTCTTCCGCCACCGGACTGAAGTATGGTTGCATTGGCTTGGTCATTGGTCCCTAAGGATATCCAATCACCAAACGAAGTCCTAGACACTGTGGTGGTGTGATACCTGCGCTTACGGTTCACTAGATCGGTTGCATAAGGCAAGGAGTCTGGTGTTGTTCCATGAACTATGTAGTTCACTTGTGATGCACCAGTGCTATCCCACTCACCAGTGGAATCGGTAAGAACGATGTAGGTTAGGTAGTCCCATTCGCCGCATGGGTACTGGTCTTGTGTCGTCCGCTGGTCACACTTGAGAGTATACTCAAGCAGCACCTTCTCATACGGTTGTGGTGGAGGGAATTGCCACGTACCAGAACGCTTGGTGATATCGTCAAACGTTAGCGTCTTTACGCGGACGGTGTCGGCAGCGATGCAGACATTGTGTACAAGTGGACAAAGCAACAATACTGTTGCAACTACAACAAGACGTAGCAAAGTCATAAGAACCTCCAAGTCTGGGAACTTACGAAACGTCTGTTGCTAGTGTCGTGCTACCCCGCCATCTACATTGATGGTTTGTCCGGTGATAATGCCGGAGGCTGGCAATGCAAGGAATGCCACCACGTTGGCGATGTCTTCCGGCTCGTCTGCGCGGTGAACGCTTTGGGCAGGGATGATGTGTTCCAGCATGGTAACACCAACCTGACCCATATTGGCATTCTGCGTTGCCGTCAGACCGACGCTGATGGTATTTATCGTAACCCCATATCGACCGATCTCCGGGGCAAGCGAACGAGTGAGGCCGATGATTCCCATCTTCGCAGTAACGTATGCCGTCAGATACGGCGTACCGAGCCACACCGTATCGCTTGAAAACGTAATGATCCTACCGAACCCTTGTTTCTTCATTTGCGGAAGTACACTTCTGACCATGTGGTAGGCAGAGTCGAGGGTAATCTCCATGGTTCGTTTCCATTCGTCG
Source organism: Bradyrhizobiaceae bacterium (assembly GCA_024103135.1). Classification (GTDB taxonomy): domain Bacteria; phylum Bacteroidota; class Ignavibacteria; order Kapaibacteriales; family Kapaibacteriaceae; genus OLB6. The sequence continues at coordinate 74,996 of JAGFIZ010000062.1, forward strand.
AATGGAAGGAGCTCAAACGGTTCTTCGTGATAATATCCAACGTTGTGGACCAGAATGTCAATCTGGCCAAAGGTCTGGATTGCCGTCGCCGCTACACGTTCAACATCTACTGGGTTGGTAAGATCAGCCTGGACGCAAACAACTTCTGCACCTTCCTCGCGAAGCCGTGATGCCAGCTCGTCGCTATTCTGTACGTCGGCAATGACCACCTTTGCACCTTCTTGGGCAAGGCGTTCGCAAAAAGCTCGGCCATTGCCCACTGCAGCACCGGTAACGATGGCAACGCGGCCTACCAAGCCCCTTTCAAACTTTGTGATTTCCATCGGTAGGGCTTAGGCGATTAGTCCAAGCGACTTACCAACATCATGGAAGACTTCGAGTATGCGATCAAGGTGCTCGTCTTCGTGGGTAGCCATGTAGCTCGTACGAAGCATCGACAGCGTTGGTGGCACACCTGGCGGGATGAAGGCATTGACGAATACGCCTTGATCATACAACTTGCGCCAGAACAGCATGGTCTTCTCTACATCTCCCAGTACAACGGGGACGATACCGGTGCGACTGTCGATCACATGGTAACCCATGTCTTTAAAACCAGCGCGCATCTTGTCGGCATTGGCCAGCAGCTTATCAATACGCCATGGTTCTTCTTCCAGGATTTGCAGGGCAGCCAGGGCAGAGGCCACAGATGCAGGGGTTGGTGATGCACTAAAGATCAGTGCAGGACTGTGATGTTTGAGGTAGTTCATAACGCGCTCAGGTCCAGCAACGAAGCCACCGAGCGAGGCAAACGTTTTGGAAAACGTTCCCATTGTCAGATCAGTTTTCTCAACGAGACCGTAATGGCTTGCCGTGCCACGTCCACCTACTCCAACGACGCCAGTAGCATGGGCATCATCAACGAGAACGCGTGCACCATACTTCTCGGCGACTGCGAGCATTGCGGGAAGGTCGACCAACTCGCCCGAAACACTGAATACACCATCGGTTACGATCAGGGCACAGGCATCTTGAGGAATCTTCTGCAGCACACGCTCTAGATCGGCCATGTCGTTATGCTGATAGCGAACAAAGTGCCCAAAGCCCCCTTTCGCCAACAAGGCACCGCCGATAATACAGGCGTGGTTCTCCTTGTCGCTCACCACATAGTCGCCCTTCTGCACCAAGGCAGAAATGGTACCCAAGGCGGTTTGGTAGCCAGTCGAGAATAGCAGCACATCTTCATAGCCCAAGAAGGCAGCAAGGCGCTTTTCGAGCTCTACGTGCAGGTTGATCGTACCTGTTAGGTAGCGTGATCCCGAGCACCCGGTTCCATACCGGTCGATTGCATCCTTGGCGGCCTGCTTAACCCGAGGATCGGCCGTGAGTCCCAGGTAGTTGTTGGAGCCGGCCATGATCACATCCCGACCTTCGAGCCGTACTACAGGTCCTTCATTTTCTTCTACTGGCCGGAAATAGGGGTAGAGTCCAGCTTTCTTGACCTCATCAGCGCGTGTGAAGTCCCGACATCGTTGAAACAGATCCACAAGTTTCTCCTGAATTCGTTTGCCAAGGCATGACGCACCTGACGTTAGTTGGCAAATATCGGAAATGTCCTATGGGTTTGATGTGGGTAGAACGTTCTGGATTGGGCTGGTGTAGGGGGCTATGGTCGGCTTGTTTGCCGTCGATCGCTGTATATGGGAGTTGGACAGGTACTGAATCGCTACTCGATCTACCTATTCATTCACATAGATGGATACCACAATAGACGGGTACCACACTCAAGCTGCTGGTCAACACTTTTTTGAAGTTCTGGCACTAATCCATCAGCCCAATCGTTACACGCCCCTTGCCCTTTACCACTTTCAACTTCGCCGTCGCTATTATCTAAGCGAGCAGCGAATGGTATCGGTGTATCTACTACCAACTGGTTCATCATCAGCGTTGTATCTTGACGAACTATGAAGTCCATACTCACCCTCCCATCATTTAAACACATTAAGGATGACTTGCCGGCAGGCATTGTTGTATTCCTGGTTGCCCTGCCGTTATGCATGGGTATTGCCCTTGCTTCGGGTGCTCCGGTGCTAAGTGGACTCATCGCTGGGATCATCGGTGGTGTTGTGATTGCCGTGTTTTCCGATTCTGAGTTGTCCGTCAGTGGTCCCGCTGCAGGTCTCACCGCTGTGGTAATTGCAGGTATAGCCACACTCGGCAGCTTTGAGGCCTTCCTGGCAAGCGTGGTCATCGCCGGACTTTTACAAATCGGTTTTGGCTTGCTTCGCATTGGTAGTGTGACGGAGTTTATTCCAAACGGGGTAATCCGTGGGATGCTCGCTGGCATCGGTGTTGTGATTATGCAAAAACAGATATCTCATTTGATTGGATGGGACCACGCTCCGGAAACGGCCGAACCGGTAACCCACATTATGGATGGGAAGTTCTCGTGGACATTCTTCCCCGAAGGTGTAACGCTCGACACGGGAATCATGCTGATAGGTGGAATCTGCCTAGCCCTTCTGATCGTACTTGACCTTAAACGCTTCAAGGACCAGGCTTGGAAGAAGTACCTTCCAACTTCCCTGATAGTTGTACTTGTGGGTACTCTGATCAACGAGGTGTTTCTTCTGCTTGGATCTCCATTGGCAATTGAACATGGGACCGATCAGGTGGTTCAGATTCCATTGTTGTCCAGCGGCGCTCAGTTGCTGATCACTCCTGATTTTTCAATTCTCGGCTCCAATCCACAAGTCTGGGTTACTGCAATAACAATTGCAATTATTGCCAGCATTGAAACCCTCTTGTGTATCGAAGCGACGGAGAAGCTCGATCCAGAACAGCGATTTAGCAACAACAACAAGGAGCTTGTTGCACAGGGAATCGGCAACACCCTGTCAGGTCTCGTGGGTGGTCTGCCGATCACATCTGTCATTGTGCGTACGTCTACCAACATCTACGCTGGTGGCAGAACGCGCATGGCAGCCTTTATCCATGGTTTGATATTGATACTCTCTGTCGTGCTTCTCGCTGGACTCCTCAATCGCATTCCACTTACGTGCCTTGCGGCAGTGCTAATCATGGTTGGTTATAAGCTCACATCGCTTTCGGTGGTTCGTGAGTCTTGGGAAAAAGGTATCGACCAGTTTCTTCCATTTGTGGTGACGATTATTGGCGTCGTATTCACCGACCTTCTTGTAGGTATTGGCCTGGGCTTGGCCACAAGCATGTACTGGGTAGTGAAAGCCAACCGCTTCGTAGCCATTTCAACAGTGGTTGATGGTTCAATGTGGATGATTCGATTCAATAAGGACGCGTCGTTCATCAACAAAACCGAGCTGAAAAAGGTACTCAGAACTGTCCCCGACAATATCCACCTGATCTTTGATGCTACCAGAGCTTCCGTAATCGATCACGATATCTATGAAACGGTGGGCGACTTTGCCCAAGCCGCCACCTATCGTGGAATTCGGATTGAATACATCAACATGTTCGGAAAGCGTAAAGTAAAACGATAAGGAAACCCATGGAAGATTACCGTCGACTACTCCTCAACAACAAAGCATGGGTTGCCGAAAAGCTGGCCCTTCGGGAAGATTACTTCTCACAATCTGCTGCAGAACAGAAGCCAGAATACTTGTGGATAGGCTGTTCGGATAGCCGGGTTCCAGCCGAGGATATCACGGGTGCACAGCCAGGCGAGCTGTTCGTGCATAGAAACATTGCCAACATGGTTATCCATACCGACTTCAACGTCCTCTCCGTTGTTCAGTATGCCATCGAGGTACTGGCTGTAAAGCATATCATCGTATGTGGACATTATGGTTGCGGTGGTATCCGCACTGCCATGTCAAAGAAGGATCTTGGAATCATCAACCAATGGCTAAGGCACATCAAGGATGTGTACCGTATTCATGCCGACGAAATCGAGGGACTACCCAATCAAGAAAAGCAGATGGCTCGGTTGGTAGAACTCAACGTGATTGAACAGGCAAAACGGATTGCCGATCTTTCGTTTACGCAACGGTCGTGGCTTTCAAACAACAAGCCGACGGTACATGGTTGGGTGTACGACATTTACTCGGGATCGCTTAACGATTTGATTCGAATCGATCCACAATCATCCGTCGATGGGATCTACGCCTACGACTTCTCCGCCTAGAACCATGTGTCACTCCCACTATCCTAATTGTGCTTAACAACGCCTTCTTCGAGTTCTTTGTTGGTCTTTCTGACAACAACAACCGCACCTGGTTTGAAGAGCACAAGGCGGACTTCGTACGACATGTCAAGACGCCGTTCTACAACCTTGTAGAGGCAGTAATTGCCGAGATGCAGGAGGTTGATCCTACTCTAGTTACTTCTGCTAAGGAGGCAACGTTTAGGATCTATCGAGACGTGAGATTCTCAAAGGATAAGACGCCGTACAAAACACACATGGCTGCCCATATCACTCATGGTGAGCGTGCGCAGACGGGTCCAACGGGATTGTACGTTGAAGTAGGTTCCAACGGCGCACTTGTTGGTGGTGGCGTCTATCAACCAAGTACTTCACAACTGCTCCTTGTGCGCGATCTACTCATGCATGAGGGTAAAACGTTTAGGTCACTCCTCAACGACAAGCAATTCAAGAAGTATTTTCCTGACGGTATCGTGGGCGACAAGCACAAGGTTATCGCCAAGGAGTTTCGAGCTGCTGCTGAACTAGAACCACTGATCTACAACAAGCAGTTCCTCTGGATGGCAAACCTAGCCAAGGGTGAGTTGATGAATGCCAATGCTGCCCACCACATTGCTAGCCATTACCGTGCAGCTAAACCGCTGAGTGACTTCTTCGCGAAGGCATTGGCATAGTATCTCAACCCACCAACGGGTAGGTGTGGTCGTGCTTTGACAACACGACCACTGTCGTTAGCGAATGTTCATGATGGCTTGGATCGTGCGTTTGCCTTCACCGTCAGTCATGACAACCGTGTACATACCCGAGGAAATCGCGTCAAGCGATACCACAGATGTAGATCCCACAAGGCGCTGCATGACAAAGTTGCCACTCAAATCAAACACCTGAAGCCCAACGTCCTGTGGATGCGTGTGCAGGATTCCACCACTAGCCCAGCAGGTAGGTGTGCGTAGGAGCTCTTCGCGTACCGATACGATCGTACGGGTTGCCGACAGACTTACTACATGAGCGTCGGTGCAGCCATTCACGTAAACCGATAGCACACCCGTTGTATCACCATCAGACTGCATTTGGGAAGGTTTGAATATCACATTGGTCGTATGCTCGCTACCACTAGTTAGCACGGTTCCTACGGCAAGGTCCGTCGCAAATGGCCCAGTGACTGTAACCGAGCTCACCGTAAGCTCGCTGACACCTGAGAATTCTGGTGTAAAGGCAAGGGGCTTTGTAACATCTTCAAGACTTGGGCTCACTGGGTCCGTGAACGCTAGTGTCAGCGGCAAGTTCAACGTGAGTGAATCGCCCGTGTAGCGAACGATTGTTACCAATTCACCAGAGCATAGTTCCGATGTGTACGATATCGTCAACGTGTCGGTGTTATTCCCGGCATTCACCAGACCTAGCCGTGTGAGCTGCAGAGTACCGCTTCCATTCGCGGGAATCACCACTGGCGAGTTATGAAGCGTGATGCTTGCACCACTGCGTGAGGTGACCTTCGTGACTGTTGCTGCCTTGGTTGCAGAGTTGGTAACCGACACTCCTAATACCACGGATCCCTTGGTTGAGCAAACAACTACGTGAGGACCACTAACGGTTGTATCGCTCTGTACGGCTTCAATTCCACCACGTACACCACTGAGAGATACCAGTACTGGTTTCTTACAGATGGTTTCCATAAAGTACAGGGTGTCTTGAATAGGCGATACACTTGGCAACCCCAATCGAAGCGGTAGTAGATGCGATGAGTGTGGCTGGATGGTTACTGGAAAATCTTTCGAAGTAATTGTAGTTCGACTAGCAGTTACGCCTTCAATGGTAAGAGGGATGCTCCCGTTGTTCATCACGGTAATCCAAACATCTTCTTCTGTCTGGCATGCGCCTAGCTTTGGAAGATTAATATGATTCGTGCTTAGCGATAACTGTACATCATGAACTTGAATAAACACCGATGCTGTATCTGTACATCCTTTTGCATCCGTTATCGTAAGCCAATACGTCGCATTGGAGTCAGGTGATACCACAATTGAATCTGGTGCTTGAGAGAACGGACCGTCTTTAGACACCCAGTTGTATGCGTATGGTGGCGTACCTCCAGTGATCCTGGCCTTTAGTGTCGATGCGTCATCAGCACACCGCATGGTTGTTGGGCCGGTGAGGGTTAGCACTGGGACGGGATTTACCTTGACGACGATACTTACGTTGGCGTTGCACTCTTTGGAATCAACAACCAACAGTCCAACCGTTGTCGTGGCTGTGGGTGTAAAGGTGTATGTGTTAACGGTTGTTTGCGTTTCTGCTCCATTAACATTCCACGTGTAGTTCTTCAGCCCCGTTCCACCACTCACCTGCACGGTTATTGTTGCTGCAGAGCCCTTGCAAACATTCACAGTGTCTGGTGCAGTAACGACCACTTCGGGGTTTACCGTTACCACGACGGTATCGGTAGCCACGTTGCTGTCGGCATCCATCACCGTCATCACGTACACCGTCGTTGCTCCCGCTACGACAGATGGTGTAAAGGTCGTGCTGTCCGTCATCCCCGTATTGGGCGACCATGACACAGTATATGGTTCCGTACCACCAACTGCACTGCCTTCAAAGTTCACCGTCACACCTCCGCAAACCGTTTGATCCTGTCCGGCATTGGCAATGATGCCAAGGCCTTGAGGTAAGCACGCTGCTTCTTCTAAGTACTCCTTCATGAGGTCTGCCACTCGAGAGTGGAAGTTCAAGGCTGTACCTTGGTTGGTAAGGTGACAGTAACTCATGATGGTTCCTTGGCGAGCAACCGTCTGCGAAAAACACGAGCCCTCTGCCGTATAGCACGAATCGATCGGTGGATTCCATGTGCAACTGTGTGTATGGGGTGAGCCAACATTGTGCCCGAGCTCATGGGCAACCGCGTCTGTGTCCCATGCATACGAAGTGCGTGGATACGTGTACGTACTGTTCAAGCCAGCAACAGAATAGCCATTGTTCTTGTCGCACAACCCATCGATATAGGCAACGCCACCGATGCCGTTGATACCACTTAGAACCTGTACGACAGAGCGGTCTACGGATGCATTGTTTGATTTCCAATAGTTTCTGACCTGACCGAGGATTGTTAATGCCGTTGTCCCGGTATACGGATCATCCGACGTCCACAACTTCCAACTTGTAATGCTGATGTTTGCACCGACATCACGCTTGTAGATGTCGCTCACAGCTGCTACCACTGCTTCGGCATACTCAGTTGCTGCATCAACATCCTTCCCATGATCCTCGTAGTAATCATAGTCGCCTTCCATGGCTAGGTTGATCGTCCGTGTTGTTGCCTGGACCTGGTTCGACTTCTTGGTGCTTCGTGGAGTGCGTAAGGTTGCTGGCTCCTCAGTTTCACAGTTCCATGCTTGTGGCTGTTGAACGTTGGTCGACGCAATAAATGCAAACACACCGGAATTGGATAAGCCCCCTTCCGCTGCTATTCCAGAACCATCACTTGACTGATCGGAAAGCATCACAACATCGTAGCGTAAACCACGGGCTTCTACTCTGCCAAACACCCTTGTTGGGTATACCGCTAGAAATACATGCGAAGTAGGGTCGCCGACAAGCCGACCACTAAGCAAGAGTCCTTGCGGAGCTTGAAGTCGCGTCATGTTGCTCGCATTGGCCGAAATCAACTGAGCACTCTTGGACATCACGGTGAATCGAGTCAGCTCGGCTTGGGCTTGTTGACCATGTGGAAGCATTAGGTCGAGCCATAGCGAACCACCGTCCTTTACGCTGTGGCGTAGTTGGCTAAGTACTACACCGTTGACCGACAAGGCTGATGTCCCCGTTGGCAATGCCGCAAGGAGGACAGTTGTCGGCGTGGCTGGCGAAAAAAGACTTGTCGCCCAGGCATGCTTTGGTGCGGCTAGGAGGACGAATGCTACAAGAGTTAGAAAAAGCTGGCGCATAGTAATGTCGAGTGTTGTCAGAATTGTCAAGTTAACGCCAATCGGTGACGTCTGTTACTCTTCGACGGGAGCTTCACTGGGACTTACGGTACTGTCGGCAGGGAATACATCCTCGAATGTACCATCGGTGTGAAGCACAACCGTAAACGACGGGAAATGGGTTGTCCCCTGAAACTCGTCCGAATCACAATCAAAATTGTGCTGTAGTTGTTGAATGCCAATGCTACCACCTGTCAGCATGGAGCAACCCCGTAAATAGGTACTGGAGCAGTTGGTTTGAAGTTGGGCAACCAAGGTTCTTGCTATCAGAGAGGAATCTCTCTTTGTCACTAGCCAAACATTCTCGTCCTTGTCACCCTCAACACCTCGTATCAAGTAAGCCACTACAGTAACGCCTGATTCTTCTTCTGTTGGTATGGGACACGACGCCAGTGTAAACAGGCCAATCTCGTCAGAGATCTGCTGTACGGTATCGGCATATCCGCAGAATTTGAGAATATGCTGACGCTGGTCGTCGGCTACTTCTTCCATGGTTAACCAACGTTTCTGTGGTTCCAATAGCTCTTTCTCGCCTATTGGAAACATATCCGACAGACACTGAGGGTGGCCATAGAGTCCAGCCAGGATTAGCAGTAAGTGAAACACAGGTTCAAGTTATCAAGGAGAATGGTTATGGAGGACTCCGTGGCGACAAAACGTTCGCAGATAAAACAACAAACCAATACCGCGGGTAGAGTTACGTGTAGGTTCAAGATTCATTTGGTACATTGTTGTGTCGAATTGTTGATTCAGTCAGCGTATGAACAAAGCCCCCTTCATCATTCACGTTTCAACTCCATCGTCATGGAGGGGTGGTGAGCAGCAGGTTCTATACCTGTGTCAGGAGCTGTCGGCCCGAGGCATTCAGCAGCTAGTCGTTACACCAACACGAGGTATACTCGCGGAGAAGCTTCGAGGCATCTGTACGACGGTTGGCATGCCTAAGCATGCCTCGATCGATATCCGGTGGGCACGAGCAATTGCGAACGCGGCCAAGCAGGGTATTCCATGCGTGATTCATGCACACGATTCACATGCCCACAGCCATGCCGTGATTGCCGCCTCGGTGTTTAGCTGTAGAGCACCGATCGTGGTAAGCCGAAGGGTTGACATTCCTGTGCAGAGTTCGCGCGGATCACAGTGGAAGTATAATCACCCAAACGTTCGCCGTATCCTGTGTGTATCGGACGTTGTTAAGCACATCACACAACATGCTGTTTCCAACCTTGATGTTCTTGCAACGGTGTATGATGGTATCGATGTTGACCGGTTTGTTAGAGAGCCAACCGGCAAGTTGCGAGCGCTGCTGGGAGCAGCACCTAATCAGTCACTCATCGTCAACATCGCTGCACTTGCCGATCACAAGGATCACCTCACGTTTGTACAAGCGGCTGAAGAAATCGCCGTTGCACTACCCGATGCAGTGTTTGCCTTGATTGGCGAAGGTTCTGAACGTGAGAATATCGAGCGGGTGATTGCGGACAAAGGGTTGACGAAGAAGGTGATCCTGCTTGGACATCGGAGTGATGTGGACCAATTGCTGGCCGATGCCGATGTTTTTCTCTTCACGTCAAAGGCAGAAGGCCTGGGGTCAAGCATCCTCGATGCAATGGCGTGTGGCGTCCCAGTAGTCACGACAAATGCCGGTGGCATTCCAGAGATAGCAACTCATAACGTGGATGCGCTAATTGCACCAACGCAGGATCCTGTCGCACTTGCCCGTCATGTACTTTCGGTGATTAACGACGGCTCCTTGCGAGAGCACTTGGTGACTCAGGCGCTTATCACAGCAAATCGCTTTTCGAAATCACGGATGGCCGAAGAAACCATCAAGCATTATCTGGCAGTTTCTGACTGATGCTGTCAGCTCTGATCAAGTACGATCACGCTATCAGGCTTTCATTGATTTCAGTCTTTCAATGATTGTATAGACCTCTGGTTAGGGGGCTTGTTGCACTGCATGCTTTCTACCACGACTGGTGTTTCCCGTCATCCAGTGATCACGGTAAAGCAAGGACAAACAATTGTAGATCTGCTAACGTACTGGTTACAGTTCCAGTACCTTTTGCATAAGGTCCAATGCAGCGTCTAGCCGACGTACCTCCATGAGCCCACGTGCCTTGTTCATGAGCAACTGCATGTATGGACGTGTTTCCGGAAGTTCCCAGTATCTCCCTTTGTTTTTCTCGACAAAGGATGGCTCAGAAAAACGGGTTGCATTGTGTAACCCACGCTCGGCCATTTCGATATTCTCCTTGGCTCTGCTCATGATGGAGCTTAGATCTACAAAGGGCCAGATGCTTGATGGGTATTGCTCTGCAAGGTCCAGGAGGACGAGTCGGCGTTGACCTGTGGGTAACGTTCGTGCTTCCAGGACGAGCTCCCTGACCTCGTCTTCCAGCGTCATGTTGGCATCCTGCATGTCGTCAAACACAAGCTCGGATGCCTTCGCATCAACCTGCTCCTTTGTGGATGTCGTGAGCTGCTCTTCGGAATGCGACGATACGTTAGAAGACTCTTCAACAAGCACTGGTGAAGGCTCGCTTGATGCTTTTGCTTTCCGTTTTTTCGGAGTGGCTTTCTCTTCACTGCTCATTGTGTTGTCCTAATCGTTAGTTCAGCTTGCGCTAATTCAGTTTCGTCTGGCCGATGTACCATGTTGGTACACTACGCAATCAATGCGGTAGACGTTGAGTTGTTGGGCTGAGTTGCGTTTGTTAAGGTTTTGTTTTTGTCTGATGCTTTGTTGCACTGCACACGGCACGTGTTTGTCGAACTCGAGCTAGCAGATGGGTGAAGGACCTACGAAATCAGTCGAAATCCAACATTTAGTCCGGCTACAATCTCGATCAGCCTTCTCCACGTGCTGTACATCGGGATTGCTTTCAATTACGCTGTCCTATGCAATGAGCTCTTGAACCTTGCTTGCCTGTACCCAACTACTCCTTGCTGGCAATACCTATCACTCGACATCAATACACGGAAAGCTTGGGTCAACTCCATACCTATCAGTACATCCTTCATTGCAGCCAGGAAAAAATTACAAAACAATTAAATACCTCTACAGGCATTTCGGAAAAAATATTGGGTTTTTTCTTGCCACCGCTTGTCCCGTCTACAAAGAATGTCATTTTGCCATACCCGTACCGCACAGTCTTTGCGTAAGTGTGTTTGACAACGATACTTACGACGTTAATCAAGTGGAAGCAAAAACGTTTTAGACAGCGGTTTCGACTGCACTGGGTTGTGTAGCTCGTGCATGGTCGGTCATATGGCACCGTCCGGACGACGCGTCGCAGGTCGGCGGCCAATATGAGATGGATTACTGCGGCAGTGACGTTGCCAGAACCCGTCCTGTGTCTGTTGTAAGAATAACCGTCGAGCACCCTTTAGCAGCATCAGGAAGGCGAACTGTATTGGTGCCTTGGCGAAGATCAATGCGCTGAGTATGGAGTTTTCTTCCATCCAATGCATGCCAGGCCAACGTAGCCGACTCAGGCATTACAACGTCAACCTTGACAACCGGTCCGACTCCTTCTCTCAACTCTGCTTGAATCGATCCCCAGCGGTTATCATGCACTGAAGTGTGTGGATTGTGTACATCGGTTATGGCTGTGATTGCGTAATCCCAAAGCCCCCTTCCATACGTCGAAAATCGAAAGATGTCTAGCTGTGGCACATAGTCCACATGCCAGTAGGTTTGATCGGGTGCACCTTGTTCGGTGATGTCAGTCCACACTTGCTGCAGGGTATCATACATGAATGCACCAACATCTGTTGCTGCCGCAATGAACCGGCCGTTGGCCGACGCTGCAATCGAAAGCACCAGGCAAGGTGGGAGTCCTTCAAGAGGCTTCCATGTTGCACCACCATTATCCGTTCGATAGACCGCTGACCCACTATATCCCGATCCACCGATATACACTCGATATGGTTCATTAGGATCAACACATAGAGCATTGCCAGAGAAGTAGTGTCCGTCGAGTTTATCCGGCCTAGCAAACTTCTGCCACGAGATGCCCTGGTTTGTCGTTCGCCACACCACACCTTGCGATGCCACCACGTAGCCAATCTGGCTATTGGAGGGGGCTATGGTAAGCGCGGTGATGTTTACCTCCTTGAGACCTTCGCCAAAATCCATATCGAGTGAGTCAATCACAAGTCCTTCTGGATCGGGTACATACGTGTAGGTGTACACCCGCGCACCGCCGGACCTGGTACCACCGCCTAACCATACTGTTTGCGGACTCGAGGGCAGAGCTACAAGTGGTGGCAGCCACATATGTCCCTCATGCTGGAAGTCGAGCGACTTAACTCCCCAATCATTCTCTGCATCTTTAAGGTACATCACAAAGCCGGGGTAGACGCAGAACAACGTATGACCTCCATCGCCTGACGTCAAACTTGAGTAGTCACCGGATATCTCTTGCTTGAACCAGCGAACACCGCCAGAGTCAACTCTACTTCGCTGAAATCCTTGGTCTTGAGAACCTGCACATAGTACATCAACATTGTCTCGGCTGGTATATGAGCTGTAATACTGGCTAACATTCAGGCCATCAAGCGAGAGATTCCTGACGGTAACTCCACCGTCGTTAGTAACGTAGAGTCCACCATCCGTACCAATAAACGTTGGATCGTTTTCTTCACCCGAAACCCAGCTCTGGATCACAGGGATATCTGCATGGAGTTTTGTTGCCGGGCTGGCATAGTACTCTCCCCAATTGTTGACTTTGCTAAAGTTGACTCCAGAGTTTGTAGAGCTAAGCACTTCTACCCCACCATAGAGCCACGTGTTACCAAGCGGCTCGATTTCGAACGACTGCGGGTCGAAAGGCATTATGGAGACTTCCGAGCGTTTCTTCCAGTTCAACAGACCACCGTCGTCCGAAGAATAGAACGTTGTTATCTCTCCAGCACTGACCGTCATCCCTGCATAGGATTTGTACGAACCCGCAAGTTGAACTGATGTTACGTACGGAGTATTCCACACCGTTTTGCCGAAGGTGACTGTTGTAAACGTCCCGTCTTCGTTGACGGTGGAAAGCGTATCGCCATGGACAACGAAACACTCATTCTCAATTGCGCTAATGGCACGCGGACCATCAAACCATCGAATTCGTTGAAAGCTCTTACCGGTGTCGATGCTGCGATAGACAACACTACGAGCTTTCCATGCAGCACCGTAGTCCCATTCTCTGCCGATGGCGATGATATCCAATCGTCCGCTTGGCTGTGTAATCGTTACGGCATCAGCAAACCAACCCCATCGTTGCATGTCGGCAAATCCAGTTGCCTCCTTCCATACAAGATCCTCGCCATCGCGGTAGAAGCATCGGGCATTGTTTGCAAGGGCAATGAGTCTTTCGGTGCCATCGGCCAGCACTACATGCTTCAGCAACACAGGGTCGGTTATCCGCTTTGCATCGGTCAGGCATTTCCATGAAACACCATCCATGGTTCCTTCCCAGACAGTACCACCAGCACCTGCCACCCAGACGCGTTGAGTTGATTTGTCATATTCAACAGCAACCACCCGGCCTGCTTGATTGCGACTGCCTACCTCACGCCATGTTCCGCGTACGTTCGCACTATCGAGTTGTACAACCTCGGCACGCTTCGACATCCGATACACACGAGCATCCCGTACTGCTTCGTTGACGGCCTTCCAATTCATCGTGGGAGGCACCACGTGTAGAGATTCGAAATACTGCTCCGCTGCCTTGCGATGCGCGGCCCCTTCTTTCTGTTGTGGTGGGATCAACGTCTGACCACAGACTGCTGTAGTGCTCACGAGCAACACTAAACACAACCGACATGCAAGGAGAAGAAAGGAAGTCTTTAGCATAGCACACCTCTAATTGACATTGCTGATAGGCAAAAGG
>JAGFIZ010000088.1 GCA_024103135.1 Bradyrhizobiaceae bacterium
CCAAAGCGGATGCTGTCTGGAACACTCGGTAACAAGGCCTTTGCATACAGCGAGTCAAGTCGACGGCTCACCAGGTGCGTGGTGTTGGGTCCTTCCGGCGATCTGTTCGCCGACACAAACAACGCCAAAAAATTCTCCGGATCGGGATAGTCACCAATCCAGGATGTTCGCCACATGGGGAGCTCGCCTGAACGGACTTGTTTCAAGTGCTGCGGGAAGTCGACCAGTCGTAGCGTGACGTTGACGCCGACGTCCTTCCACTGTTCCTGAACTGCCTCTGCAACCGATGTCGTACGAGGATTATGACCTAGTTGCAATACCAACGTTGGCAATCCCTTTCCATTCGGATACCCTGCTTGTGCAAGCAATTGCCTGGCCTTGTCGGGATCGAAACCATAGCCCCCTACCGACTCCGAGTATCCTGGTAACGACGGTGGTAAGAAACCATGTCGGGTTGGGATACCCTTTCCATGCAGGACATAACTAACAATGCGATGCCTGTCGATGGCGTAGTTCAGAGCTTGCCGCAGGTAGCGTTTGGTGGCAAGTGGACTCTGCTTTGCACCCGGTAACGTAGTGTCCAGGAGCATGCCATAGTACTCGACACTTTGCGCTGGAGCACGGAATAACTGATAGTGCTGGTACGGTGGTAGAAGCTTGCCTTGTGCATCGTAGACGCTTGGCGCAAACTCACCATCAATGGATGTTATCAGATCGTAACCGTCATGCAAGAACTCCAGGAACTCACTCTTGGTATCACGCAAGAATGTTATGCGGACACCTTGAAGGTATGGAAGCCTTCCTCCCTCTTTGTTGCGCTTGAAGTACAGTGGATTTCGCTGCAGTTCCAACGCGACATCGGGCACCCACTTCGAGAAACGGAAGGGACCAGTTCCAATGGGATGCCGACCAAAGTCAGCTCCATAAAACGTAATCGCTTCGTGTGGCACAATGTACCCGTAGGGCATTGTGAGCACGGCAAGGAAGGGGGCGAACGGTTTGGCTAGTGTAATCCGTACGGTGCTGTCGTCTATCGCAACGATGTCCTCTACTCTATCGCGATACACCCACGCACCTGTGCTGACCGCACTGCCGTCGTATACTCGCTTCAGACTAAACACTACATCCGACGCTTTCACTGTGCGCGTGCCTTTGGCAAAACCCGCAGCAACAAAGCATGTATCAGGATGAAACCAGACGTCCGAGCGAAGGTGAAATGTCCACTGCAATCCTTGCTCATCCACATCCCATGAACGGGCAATGCAAGGGGCGATGGACAGGTTGGAATCAAGTTCGACCAGACCATTGTACAGTTGACTGGTTGACCATAATGCTGCTTGGTAACTAGCCACTGCGGGATCGAGACTTTGTATTCCATTTGGTTCGTTATATCGAAAAATGTGTTGATCAGCAGTATGATCGCGTTGTTGGACACACGAACTCACTACACTCATCAACACGCCACAAGCAATCAACGCCAAACCATAACGTTGGGCTGTGGATAGAATAAAATCACTACACCAAGTTTTCAAAGTACGCTGCTCCGCGACCTGTCCGAAGTGTATGTCGGTATGTTTCTGGAGCATGGAGTCGTGCAAAACTCGGGAAGTATGCCAACCGAGGCAATTAATTTTTGGTCATGTGAATAATGGAAGGGGGCTTGGGTTTCGCATTCCATCGCCAGTATTATCAAGCACTTACGCTTCCACCCAATACGTCTGCATGCTCCCTCGCCCCTTGACTTCGATCGTGCCACGAGGCGTGCAGACATACGGCGAATCGTGTTGTGCGAGAGCCTGTGCAAACACATCGCTTGCGTGAATCCGCCCTGGTTCGCTCGTGCTCTCCATGCGCGAGGCGGTGTTCACGGTGTCACCCCAGACGTCGTACTGCAGGCGCTGGGTGCCGATCACGCCTGCCACCACCGCACCCGTGTGCAGGCCTATACGCACCTGTACGGGTGATCCATCCGGCCACGATAGACCGTGCTGCATGACCTGCGTCGCCACCTGTGTAATGCGCAACTCATGAGCAGTGGAAGCCCCTTGCATGGCATCGTGATCATCACTCAGTGGAAAGGCTACTGCCAGGTAGGCATCACCGATGGTCTTGATCTTGACGACGTGGTACTCCGTACAAGCCTTGTCGATCGATTCAAAGAGCCTGTCCAGCAGCTCCGTCACCTCGCGGGGGTGCAGAGTTTGGGAGTGTGACGTAAACCCCGCAATGTCCATAAACAGCACGGAAACGCTAGGATGTTCATCACCCGAGACGTCTTCTCCGCGTAGCATGCGATCGGCTATATGTTTAGGCAAGGCACCGTAGAGCAAAGCCTTTTCGCGCTCACGCTCCTCGCGTTCCT
>JAGFIZ010000026.1 GCA_024103135.1 Bradyrhizobiaceae bacterium
AACACATAACACTCAGATACCAAGCAGATAACACTCGAGTACCAAGCTGACCTCATCCGGACATCGCCGGATCTCAACCGAGCTCGACACCTACCGATGCGCAGATTGCGGTGTAAATTGGCGGACAACCACGTCCAGTATCCGATCGACATTGCCCTATGCAATCATTCGCGTCCAATCCCCGCATATCCTGTAGTCTGCTATTCGCGCTGTTTGCCAGTTTCTTGTCGACGCCTGCGATCTATGCTCAGCAACCACTCGTTCATCTTCGTGCGGATAGTCTTGCAGTGCTGGCCGACAGCGTCCACGTTGCCGAATGGCAATCCATTACCGACCACAAGCGCTTCGTCGCGGATACGGCTTTTGTTATGCCGACGCTTGTGCCGACTGGCATGAATGGCAGACCAACTCTGCACTTTGCAAACGATGGATATCTCGCGGGACCTTCCGTGTTTCCCGTTGGCAAGGACTATACGCTGTATGTGGTCATGCGATGGGATAAGAAGTCGGCCTCGAACAACCTTGTCTCCGGCACCTCGCACGCCTTGTACATGGGCAACACTCCCTACCCACGCGTCCTGCATAACGGCAACTTCACCGACGTCTGCGTGAGCAACGTTCCTTGCAACGGTCCCACCATCGTCCGCGTGGAGTACGACGAATCGGAACATCGCGCTCGCATTGCACTGAACAATGTGGAAGGGGGCGATGCACCTGTACCATCGAATGTCGACTCGACCTTCTACATCGGCTCGTATGCTAAGGGGAACTTCTTCTGGGGCGACATTGCCGAGGTGATACTCTTCGACAGACTTCTCGATTCGACTGAACGCATTGCACTCGAACTACCGTTGCATGCGCGATATGACATTCCTCGTGCGGCCGATCCGCCTCGGCCAGTAGTGCGATTCACACAGGTACCAAGCCCCCTACACTTCTATCCCGAGGGTGATTCGATCAAGGTGAGTGGTGCGGTAACGGATGATGCTGTTCGCCGCGTTGACTTTACGTTGGACAGTTCGGGTGTGCGTGTTGACGAGTGGTCGGCTGACGCAACGAGTGAGAAGTCGTTCTCCTTTGCGCGACTGCTCTATGCTGGATTGCATGACTATGCGGTGAAGGGAGTCGCGGAACTGGCGGATGGATCGCAGCGTGAGCTTGTCAATGCTACGTCGATCGTATGCGGACTTGCGATAACCATCGAGGGTCAGTCCAACAGTATGTATGCCGACCCCACGCTGCAGCCATCGCCATATGCGCGGACGTTTGGTTCAAACTTTGGTCAGCTTGCTTCGGACACGACATTCAAAGGCAGCATTGCAACGAGTCATGGTGGTGGGGCGAACGTTGGTGCATGGGGACTTGGTCTGCAGAATCATTTTGCACAAGAGTTGCAACTCCCGACCTGTGTGATCAATGGTGGCGTGAGTGGCACGCGCATCGAGTTGCACTTTCCGGACGAGGCAATGCGCATGAAGCTGAGCACCATCTACGGATCGTGGTTGTATCGGCTAACCAAGAGCGGATTACGTGATAACATTCGTTGGTTGTTCTGGTATCAGGGCGAGTCGAACAGTGGTGGCGACGGATATGCCGCGCTATTCGACAAGCTTTACAAGGCATGGCAACAGGATTTGCCCAACCTTGAACACATCGTTGTTGTTCAGATACGTCCCGGTTGCGGAGGTACAGCGCATGCCTTGTTGCGTGATGATCAGCGCCGATTTCAGGATCTCTATCCCAACGTCATCGTCCACACAGCCTGCGGACTTCCCGGTCACGACGGATGTCACTTTGCACCCGACGGCTACCGCGAGCTAGCTCAGCAACTCTTCCATCTTTATCGCGATGTCGAAGCTGGCAATATCAACTCCGATTGGCGTGCACCAACGATTGCTACAGCAAAGCTTGATGTTACAGACGGCACGGTTCACGTGCAGACGCGTTATGCCAAAACACTTCGCGTAGTCCTCGCGAATGGTCAGCCCCTTCGCAATGCCTTCTTCTTCAATGCCGATGAAGGACTCAAGCCCGACAGCGTATGGTTCGTTGGGCAGACCATCGTCATGCGTCCGCCCGCCGGCCTTACCATCAGCACCGTAAGCTACACGCCAGACAAGACCGACGCAACAGGGGCCATCTACGAGGGTCCATTCATTGTGGACGAACTCGGCAACGGCCTCATCACCTTCTACAACATCCCCGTCATCCCGTCCAGCGTTGAAGACCACGCAACGTCATCATCGCCCCCACCGCAAGTCGTCCACCACGGCGACCACTTGCACCTTGCCGATCAACCCGCAACCATCCAGGTCGTAGCACTCAATGGCGCGGTGTGCACCACGACATCCAGCACGACGGAACTTGTCATCCCGCCCCACCTCTCCCCCGGACTCTACGCCATCCTCATCTGGGAAGGGGTCAACGTATCACGTCGACTTATCGCTGTGCAGTAATGTCCGCATCGTGAAAAATCAGTGCCGGGGTGTGAACACCCCGGCGCTGTTTGTGGCGTTTGGCGCACAGACCAAAAAACAGTGCCGGGGTGTGAACACCCCGGCACTTTATGTGGCGTTTGGCGCGCAGACCAAAAGTGAGTGCCGGGGTGTTTACTCCCCGGCACTATTTCTACGCTCTTTTCGACAACCCATTGAATCTTAAACTTTTAGCATCAGCGTCGAAAAAGGCGTTTGCTGCAGAGATTCATTTTTAGTGCCGGGGTGTTCACACCCCGGCACTGTTTTTAACAATTTCTGCGCAGCACTCACTTTACTGCCGGGGTGTTCACACCCCGGCACTGTTTTTAACAATTTCTTCGCAGCACTCATTTTACTGCCGGGGTGTTCACACCCCGGCGCTGTTTTATCCTTTCATATGCGTGATCCATGCCGCTGGTTCTTGAACAAGGTGCCGACATGTCACGTTAAGCGTGTACTTTGCACATGATAGTCAGTCACGATGTTTTCCACTCAATTGAAAGGGCATTGTTATGCTTGGAGTACCATCGATACAAAGGAAGGTTGACCCTGACTACAAGCTGGGCATTGTCCGCTATGTCTTGAATTCGCCCGAAAAGACGCAGACGCAAATCGCACGAGAAGTTGGTCTAGTGGCCAGCACGATTTCAAAGTGGGTACGACAGTATAAGCAGCACGGTGAACGAGCATTCATCGATAACATCCCATTGATTCCAGACAAGGAGCTTAGGCGCAGGGAGCAGGAGAGGTTGGCCTCAGAAAAGGAAGAGTGATACTCTTGAGATGATGTCCCCGCTTCCGCGGATCCGGTGTTCGTGGGCCCCGGCGTTCGCTGGTCCCGGCTTTCGTGGGCCCCGGCTTTCGCGGGTCCCGGCGTTCGCTGGGATGACGGGGATGACGCATGATGGAGCACTAGCTCCCCGCTTTCGCCGGGATGACGACGATTGCTTATTTCTCTCTATGCCATCGTACTACCAAGCCCCCTACCCGCCCATGCAAGGGATCACCGTGCCGACGTCATCACCTTCGAATCGGTGAAGATTCCTTGTGGGGTGTGAACGCTAAGTTGATAGGCGTAGGTGGCCGACGTCAAACCTAACGATGGTAGGTGGAGGGAGAGCGTGTGATCGCCTGCGGGTAGGGCGCGATCTGCGTGTTCGTAGACGAGGTGACCTTCGAGGTCGAAGACCTTTAGCGTGATGTCCGACGTTGCGACAAGGGTGAAGGGTATCCTCGTACTCTCGTCGAATGGATTTGGCGAGTTCTGTCCAAGCGAAAAGTGTTTCGCGTTCTCGCGTTCAAGGTGACCAACACTGGTGGCACCGGTGCCCTGGACGACCACTTCCAAGAAGGCCCTGTAGGTCTCGCCACCGTCATCCGTCGTCAACGTCGACACCTGATACTGATACCCGTCATTAAAGATTCCGTCCTGCGAAGGAGTGAGTGGATCCGCCCCTTTGGGGTAGAGATCAGCATGCTTGGAGTAAATGGCTTGCTTCTCTTCAATCGGGAATGTGAGCTGCGATATCGCTGCATACGAGCTGCTTACGCGCACCTGAAAGTGGATGTGCGCAACACGACCATTATACCAGCCGGGGAAAATTGTCAGAAACTCCACCTCGCCATTTGCATCGGTGATCTGATAGCCACGTAGATACGTCTTCCCTGCCTGCCCCTGATTCATCGCATTGCTATACCCCGAACAGTATCCATCGCGATCGCAATGCCAAATGTTCACGCGCACGTTCGCCATCGGCTCGCAATTGGCGTTGCCCACAACACGTAAGCGCACGCGAAAGGGTATGCCTACCCTGTCCTCCCGCACATCCTGTCGGAAGTAATACGGATTCTCAGAAAGATCAAGGGGAAAGGGGCCTTCCGTTTCGCGGGGTATGAGGACGCAACTGGCCGCTACGTCCTGATCTCCTGCCTCCTCACCGAGGATTCGCGCTGGTATCAATGCCGACGTTAACCCAAGCATGCCAACGCTCTTTATGAATTCTCGCTTTTCCATGATGTGTTTGATGGTGGGTACGATGCTAAACTCATAACGTCGGATATCGTTACAGCATTCTTGAAATGGACGTCATCAAGAAACATCAGTGCCGGGGTGTTCACACCCCGGCACTGATTATGCTATCTGGCGCGTAGGTCAAAAAATAGTGCCGGGGTGTTTACTCCCCGGCACTATTTCTACGCGCTTTTCTCCAACCCATTGATTCTCTGGATTTTAGCAGCTTCGTCGAAAAAGGCGGTTGTTGCGAAAATTCATTTTACGTGCCGGGGTGTGAACACCCCGGCACTGTTTTTAGCGATTTTCACGCAGCCCCTTTTTTCCTGCCGGGGTGTGCACACCCCGGCGCTGTACGTAGCGATTTCCACGCAGGTACCTACGTACTCCCCATTCCCGCCATCTATCTCCAGCCCCCTCCCAGGGCTTGGTACAGGTCGACCAGGGCGTGGTACTGTTGGATCTTGGTTTCGATCAGATCCATGCGGGCTTCGAGCGCGTCGCGTTGAGTAAGGAGCACGTCGCGGTAGTCGGCGCGGGCATTGGTGAAGAGGCTTTCGGAGATGTCGATGCTTTGGGTGAGGACGTCGACTTGCTGACGTTTGAGCTGGTATGCTCGCTGCATGTTGGTGATCTTGGCGATGTGATTGGCTGACTCCATGTAGGCGCGCAGTATCGTCTTCTCGTAGTCATACGCTGCTTGAATCTGTTTGGCATTGGCCGTGAGATAGGCGGCGGTAATGCCTTTGCGATTGATGATCGGCATCACAAGATCACCGGCCATGTTGTAAAGCATGGACTCAGGCGTCGAGAGGAGAAAACTTGGATTGAATGCTTGATAGCCAATCCCGGCAGTGATCTTGAACGTTGGGTAGAAACGTGCACGGGCTACGTCGACGTCGAGATCAGCGGCCTTGAGGGCGAGTTCGGCACTCTTCACGTCGGGACGGTTAGCAAGGAGTTGCGAAGGGACGCCTGTCTGCACGGTATCGGGTACGTGCGGCAGGAACTGCGATGAGCTGCGTTCAATGTGCTGCGGATATCGTCCGCAAAGAAAATTGATCCTGTTCTCCAACTCGGTGATCTGCTGCAAAATCTCGTAGCGATGACTTTGATTCTTCAGCACCTCTGCCTCAAAGCGTTTGACGGCTAGCTCAGTTGTTTGAGCGGCTTCCTTTTGCTGGCGGACAATATTGAGCGCCTGCTGTTGAACGGTGATCATCGTGGTGAGCGCATCCAGCACATTGTCCAAGGCCATCAGCTCATAATAGCTGTCGGCAATCTCGGCTACCAGATTCGTCACCACATAGTTCGTCCCCTCAACAGTACTCAGATACCGCAGTCGCGCCGCCTCTGTTGCATTGCGGAGCTTCTTCCAGATATCCACTTCCCACGACACATCGGCTCCAACGGCAAGGTCGGAAAGGGGCGATGGAAAGGGGCGACCTTCCGTAATGTTCAGTTGCTCTTCAACAGCTCCATCACGAGTGTAGGTCCCCGGCTTCTCA
Organism: Bradyrhizobiaceae bacterium; assembly: GCA_024103135.1. GTDB lineage: Bacteria > Bacteroidota > Ignavibacteria > Kapaibacteriales > Kapaibacteriaceae > OLB6. The sequence goes on from JAGFIZ010000026.1 coordinate 5,997, forward strand.
AGGCCTGCGCCAGCATGAATGCCAACGTCAGGAAGGAATTCGCCTTGACGTACGCCGATCTCGTTCTTCGCAATCTGAATTTCCTGGAGTACGATGTTGAGCTCCTGATTCTGCAAGAGCGCTGTGTCGATCAATCGCAGAAGATTCGTGTCGTTATAGAACTCTCTCCAGCTTATCTGGGCCGTGTTGACGGTGTCGGTACTTGTTGTTACCGTGTTGGTGCTGTTCGCAATGGTGCTGTCCGTCGTGAATCCTGCATACACGGCGGGTGTGCGGATGTTTGGTTCCTTGCGGACAATGTCGGGTACGCATCCCACCAAGGTTGTGAGAGCAACCAGGCTGACAGTGAGGATCCGGCGCATACTAGTGTCTGTCATGGGCGTACGTCTCAGATAATGGTTCGTCTTTTTCATCAGCGATAAGCTTCTTGTCACCTGCAAGCGTGGCAAAGAAGTAGTAGAGTCCAGGAATAACGATCACCCCAACAAGCGTTCCGATGAGCATGCCTCCAAGCGATGATCCACCGATCGTTCTGTTGCCGATCGCTCCAGGCCCGCTGGCGATGACCAATGGGATCAGACCAGCGATGAAGGCAAACGACGTCATCAAGATCGGCCTGAACCGTACCTTCGCCCCCTCAATGGCTGCGTCAAGAATCGACACGCCTGCTCGACGACGTTGGACGGCAAACTCAACGATCAGCACGGCATTCTTCCCCAACAAGCCAACGAGCATGATGAGTCCTACCTGTGCATACACGTCATTGGCCAGCCCCATCACCTTCAGCAAGGCAAAGGCGCCAAATACACCGATGGGCAGGGAGAGGATGACGGCAAGGGGCAGAATGAAACTTTCATACTGTGCGGCAAGCACCAGGTAGACGAAGATCACCACGATGGCGAAGATGATGATGGCTTCGTTGCCACGCTGCGCTTCGTCATACGAGAGTCCTTCCCAAGCAATGTCATAACCACGCGGTAGTGTCTGCTTGGCTACTTCCTTGATGGCTTGCACGGCATCGCCCGTTGTATAGCCGTCCGCAGGGAGTCCGCGTATCGCTGCAGAGTTGTACAGATTGTATCGCGTGATCTCGTTTGGTCCTTGCGTCTTGCGCACCTTCATGAACGACGAGTACGGAACCATCTGTCCCTCTTCATTCTTCACGAAGAGATTGTCAAGATCGGAAGGATAACGTCGAGCACTCGGTTCAGCCTGTACATACACCTTGAAGAATCGACCAAACCGGATGAAGCCCTGTTCATAGGTACTGCCGATGAGGATGTTCAGATTCTCCATCGCCTTCGAAATCGTTACCCCCTTCTGCATCGCTGCATTGTTGTCGATGATCAACTCATACTGCGGATAGTTTGCCGCAAAGAAAGTGAAGAGTCCTGTGAGCTCCTTACGCTTGCTTAGGTTGGCCATGAACTCCTTGTTCACCTTGTCGAACTCCTGATAGTCCGTCTCCTCTGCCTTATCCAGCAGACGTACCGAGAAACCACCGGAAGAACCGAAGCCAGGGACGGGAGGGGGCTCGAAAAACTCGACGATGGCACCCATGTTTCGTGTGCGACGCTCGAGGTCTTCCATGACCTGGGTGACGGAATGTGTTCTGTCAGACCAGCTCTTGAGATTGATCAAACACGTACCGGCATTCGAGCCGCGTCCCTCCGTCATGATCTCATACCCAGCTAGGGCGGACACCGAAGCGATGTCCGGTATCTGCTTGCAGATCTGCTGCAATTGTCTCGACACGTGATTAGTGAACTCGAGCGTACTGCCCGGCGGCGTCTGAATGATGGCGTAGATCGTGCCTTGATCTTCGCCAGGAATGAAGCCTGACGGAAGCGTAAGGTTCACCCAGAAGATTCCCGCTACAAACACGCCCAGGATCGTGAAGGTCAACCATCGATGCTTCACCGTCCGCTGCAACAGCCACACATACGCATTCTGCAACACCGAGAACCGATCGTCGAATGCATGGATGATCTTCGTGATGATGTTCGGCTTCTTCTTCTGTCCATGCGTGTTCTTGAGAATCATCGCACATAACACTGGTGTGAGTGTGAGGGCGACAATGGCCGAAAGGATGATGGCACTAGCCATGGTGATGGAGAACTGACGGTAGAACGTGCCAACCGGACCCGACATGAAGGCAATGGGCACGAAGACCGACACCATCACTAGCGTGATGGCAATGATCGCTCCACTGATCTCCCCCATCACGGCCTTGACGGCATTGTAGGGCGTGAGATGCTCCTCGGCCATCTTCGCGTGGACTGCTTCGACAACGACGATGGCATCGTCCACCACAATACCAATGGCCAACACGATGGCAAAGAGCGTGATCAGGTTGATGGAGAGTCCAAAGGCCTGGAGGACGAAGAAGGCGCCGACTAGTGAAACCGGTACGGCAAGGGTTGGAATGAGCGTCGATCGCCAATCGCCGAGGAAGAGGAAGACCACCAAGGCTACGAGGACGAAGGCGTCGCGCAACGTTTCCGTCACCTGCTCGACCGACGCATCGAGGAACTGCGACACATCGTAGCTCACCTTGTACTTCATCCCCGGCGGGAAGCTCTCTTCGAGTTCCTTAAGCTTCTCCTTGACGCTTTCAATCACCTGGATGGCGTTACTGCCATAGGTCTGCTTTAGCACGATAGCTGATGACGGTCGTCCGTCAAGGTTCGAGTAGATGTCGAAAAACTCACTTCCGAACTCTACTGTTGCAATATCCTTCAGGCGAAGGTTCTCGCCCTTTGAGTTTGCACGCAGAATAATGTTCTCATACTGCTCGGGTTTGTTGTAGCGACCTTGGTAGACCAGTACATATTCGAGTGACTGTGCCTGCTTACCCGTAGCCTGACCTAGACGACCTGGTCTGCCGATCAAGCTCTGCTCTGCCATTGCATCCATCACATCTTCGACGGAGATGTTGTAGGCACGCATACGATCGGGCTTGAGCCACACACGCATGGCATACTGTCTGTTGCCCAGATTCTGCGCTGCAGCAATCCCCTTGATACGCTTGATCTCGGGGACCATCTTTACGTTCACATAGTTGTACAAGAACTTCTCATCAGCCGACGTGTCGGTGCTGTAGAGGTTCACGTACATGAGCATGCTTGGCTGTATTGGCGTGATGATGACGCCTTCTCGTTGCACGAGTATCGGCAACAATGGCATCACCTGATCAATACGCGTCTTGAGGCGTACAACGGCAATGTTCGGATCCATTCCTGGTTCGAACGTTACGCGAATCGTTGCTTCACCAGCACTCGTTGCGTCCGAGATGATGTACCGCATCCCCTGCACGCCGTTAATGGCTTGTTCAAGCGGGATGATCGTCGAGTTGATCAGTACGGCAGCACTGGCACCAGGATAGTTTACCGAGACGTTGACCGTCGTGGGTGCGATCTCCGGGAACTGTGATGTAGGGAGCTGGTTGATGGCAAGTGTGCCAACAAACACGATGACGATTGAAATCACAATCGCCAAAACGGGTCGATAGAGAATATTGCTAAACATCGTTATCGCCTTGGTGATTGGAATTATTCAGCATGAAGCTGCAGGTTGTCCAGCACGTTCCGTGGTTGAACGTAATGGTAGCTGATCTTCTGTCCGTCCTTCACCTTGCGAAGTCCATCTACAAGCACCTTGTCGCCTTCGTTGAGTCCGCTTTTAATGGCATAGAGGTGTGGCAGTTCGGCACCGATCTCGACGGCTCTTGCATGGACAACACCATGCTTGTCGATCACGTACACATACTTCCTGTCCAACACTTCGAACGTTGCCTTCTGAGGAATGATGAGTGCATTCGGCAATGGCTCGTACATGATGATGTTGCCCGTCTCACCATGACGTAGTAGGCCGTCGGGATTCGGGAAGGTCGCACGGAAGGCGATGTTGCCCGTCTCGTTGTTAAAGTCTGCTTCGATCGTCGTTACATAGCCAGGATAAGCAAACAGCTTCTGATTGGCCATACGAAGTTGGACGCGGATGACGCTGTCGCCCTTGGTGTGCTCCTTGTAGTTCAGGTACTGTGCCTCTGGTACATTGAAGTACACCCACATCTGACTGTTGTCGGCAACAGAGGTCAACTGGTCCCCTTCTTCAAGCAGACTGCCATGGCGTACGAGCAGCCTGTCCATGATCCCGTCAAACGGTGCCTTGATCTGCGTAAAGTCCACATGGGCCTTGGCTAGTGCCATCTCTGCATTGGCACCGTCGAGTTTGGCCTTGCTCAAGGCAAGCTCATTCTTGCTCACCACGTTACTGTCGGCCAGTTTCTTCGTGTTCAGATACTCGATCTCCGCAATGCGTGCCTCGGCTGATGACCGTGCATACTCTGCCTGATAGATTACTGGCATGATGCGGAACATGAGCTGACCCTTCTTAACGTGCTGACCTTCGTTCACGAGGATCTGCTCCAGGTAGCCACGCTCAAGTGCACGCACCTCAATGTGCTGAATGGCGTGGATCTGGCAGACGTATTCGCGCGTGAGCGCCGTGTCCATGCGGAGGACGCTCGTCACCTGGAACTTGACTGACTCTTCGCCCTCCTGCGTCCCGGAATGCGAACATGAAACAAGAACAACTGCTGCTACAAAAGCAACGAACTTTAACCCGGTGTTCATTGGTTAACCGCTGTGTTGTGGATTTGAAAATGGAAGGGGGCTCGGTAGTGAATGACCGAGCACGACAGGCTTGCCAGTGATCTCACTAGCTCACGGACGTGGTGTTATCTGTGGTGTGCGCAACGGCACACTGGGACACGATCCCTAGGACAGGGCGTGTGGGTGCGGACTCGCTAAATCAGGAGTGTACAGGCACGAAGAAACAGTGGTACGCCTCGTGCTCCATGGCCGGTAGCGTGGACGGGTCCGTCCGTGTGGAGGACGGGTCGGCTAGCAACCTCTTCACCGTGTATGGTGGTAATCGCCGGCGTTGGGAGTTTCTCTGGGTCACGCTCTACCTTGACAATGCTAAAGGCCGAAACGGTCTGCCCAGTATGATTGACATTCTTTACAACATGGTCTTGTTGACCGGCGTAGACGGGAACTCCTGCCTGGCCAACGCTGACCAAGCAAAAACAACAGAGTAGTATGGAAAGGATAACCTTCATTCCCGGCGCGAAGACGACAAACTTATGGTGTTTCGTGTAGAACGCAACATCATGGCGTAAATAATTACACGAGTAGCTGCATGAGTCGGTGCATGGCCGTTGCGCATGCCGTGGTTCGTGTAGGTGCACGTACCGTGGTTCGTGTAGGTGCGCATACGGTGGTTCGTGCAGGTGCGGATGCCGTGGTTCGTGCAGGTGCGTGTGCCGTGATTCGTGTAGGTACGCGTGCCGTGATTCACGCAACGTGTTCACGTTTGGCAGCGTTCATGCACTCGATACTACACGAGCGTTTGGTTTGGGCTTCACAATCTTCGCAAACGGCGTGTTGACGGTGACAGAGCATGTTGGCACAGTTCACAAGACGTTCTGCTGGTTTACCGCAGTGGAAACAGAACGACACGACCTGCTTGTCGTCAGTATGGTTGATGTCAACCAAAATGCGTTCATCAAACACATAGCACTTCCCGTCCCACAACGAACCCTTCACCACGGGGTCCTTGCCATACGTTACAATGCCCCCTTCCAACTGATAGACGTTGGTAAAGTTCTCTTCCAACATGTAGGCCGTGAGCTTTTCGCAGCGTATTCCACCGGTGCAGTAAGTGATGATGTGCTTGTCCTTCAGGTGAGCCATATTCTCCTTGATCCACTCGGGGAACAGGCGGAAGGAGTCGATAGACGGACGTATAGCGCCGCGGAAATGTCCTGCATCGTATTCGTAATCGGTGCGTCCGTCAAGCACGATCACATCATCACGCTGAAGCATCGCGTGAAACTCGACGGGACTCAACCGCTTGCCTGACTTCTTCGATGGGTCGGTAGGATGATCAGCGTTAAACGTCACCAGTTCCTTCTTCACACGAACGAACATCTTCTTGAATGCAAGCTCATCAACGTCATCGATCTTAAACCACAGGTCAGCAAACCGTGGATCAGCATGCACTGCATCCATGTAGGCCTTGCACTGCTCTACCGTGCCGGACACCGTGCCGTTCAGTCCTTCGGTGGCTACAAGAATTCTCCCAAGCAGACCAAGCTCCTTGCACATGGCCAGGTGCTCCTTGGCAAACTGCTCCGGATTATCAATCGTAACGAACTTGTAATACAGCAGAACCTGATACACGGTATTGAATATCCAATGATGGTCAAAACGCTGGAATGCCGCTCTCTTGCGCGACTTGTAACGTCACAAAATTATGGAGAGTCCACCGTCCGACAATCCCCCATGCCTATGGGAAGGGGGCTATGTAGCTCGCACGTCGGCTTGCGTTAGCCCTGCTGGTGAACATTGGCAAACTCACCACCGCTCGATGATGTTTGTTTGCATTGGCAGTTTCGTGGAGATGTTGCGTGGCGACGTTGCGTGGCGATGTTGAGTGGCGATGTTGAGTGGCAACGTTGAGTGGCAACGTTGAGTGGCAACGTTGAGTGAGGATGTTGAATGCCGATACCGGCATGTTGTTTAGGTTGTATGTCAGTCCTCGTCCACTATCATTCGGATACAGCATGACGCCGCAGCAAGTAGCCATTCGTGATCAGCAACAGCAGGCTTGGGACGCATTCTCTGGAGGATGGCAGCGATGGGATGTCTATACCATGGCCATGCTCGAACCCATCGGTAAGGACATGATTCGTGCAATGCAACTCCAGCCCATGGATCATGTACTGGACGTTGCTGCAGGTACAGGTGAGCCTGGCCTTACCATCGCCGCACACGTGCCGCAAGGACGTGTTGTGATTACGGATTTGAGTGATGAGATGCTCACGATTGCACGGAG
>JAGFIZ010000038.1 GCA_024103135.1 Bradyrhizobiaceae bacterium
ATGCATACCGGGGAGTCGATACCGGACATCGTACGACGTCGTGGACTGCTCTCGGAAGAGAAGTTGGCCGAAGTGTTTTCCATTCAAAACTTGATGAAGCCGAAGTACATCACGTCAAAGAACTAAGCGACGATCACCAGGCTTCTTTACATTCAGTTTCGTTGGTCAACGTGTTGAACGTCGCCTAAGAACCTCGTCGGCGACAACAAGTGCACTCATCCACAACTTCTTGAAGCATCCCATCTTCAATGTACGGGGATCATGGATGAGAGCGGGTGTGTCTTATAGGCCGACTGGTTGCATCGCGTGGTGTCACCGAGGTACTCGCACAATCAAGGTGTTGACCAGGTGGGTCAACACCTTAGATGGTAACGGTCGTCAGCCTTGAATTCACGGTAAAAGCCTTGGATGTTCCACCGGAATACGTTGCGCCGGTATAGTACCCATTGACGTTTGTACCACCGGTTATCGTACCGCCGTACTCAATCGTGTAGGAACCGTTGACGAATGCTGGGCTGCTGAACAGCACGATCATTTTACCATTTCCCATACCAAAACCACCACCGCCTGAAATTTTTGGAAGGGCATACATCAACACAACTTGATTGGATGCATTCTTGATGCAGATATGCTGATTGGGTTGAATCGAAAGCTTGAGGGAATTCTGTGTAGACACCTGTGCTGATGGATTGCTGGTGTTGCCGCCAGTACCAACCATGATTCCGCCGAGTACTTTGAAGGTGTTCATATCACAGTCAAAGCCTTCCTCTGGACCTCCAGCGCCTTTCGAGATCGTTAAGCCGCCTGCAACGGTGAGCGTTCCATTGCAGTCCATACCGTCGTTCCCCCGTGCTGTCAACGAATGCGTTCCGCCGTTCACCTGGATGTGCGTAGCCGCATTAATGCAGTCATCGTAGGTATTTGCCGTAATCTGTCCGCCGTTAATCGTAAGTGTAGCCTTGCTCTCCAATCCTTCTCCACCCGCAGTTGTTTGCGTGCACTGGATCTTGATGATTCCGCTGTTGACCGTAAGGTTGCCTTCTGCCTTCACGGCTTTAGGGTTTGCATAATCAGCATCTTGACCAGTACCGGTCACCCAGAATCGATTCCCAGATGTCGTCACATCAAGGGTCAGCAGGTCATCAGACGCATTGGCATTGCCAATGGTAATCGTGCTATCGGCAGAGACACCCTTGCCTGCAGTGCCGGAGCTACTGCAGGTGATGGTCCCTGCCAGTAGGTTGATATGCCCATCTGCACTGATTGCTGTTGCCGCGTAACTATCAGGTTCTCCCGATTCGTTCGTGTATGTTGCTCCGTCGCCAGCTGTGGTGATGTTGACAACCCCTCCATTGATGGTCACGTTGCCATCGGCAGAAATTCCCTTTCCACCCTTGTTGGTTATGGCGCACGTAATCGTCAGTTCACCGCCATTGATGACGACATTGCCATCACTTTTTATCCCGGTACAGTAGGAAGGATCAACGCCACTACCAGATTCGGCCAGCACTACTGAACCAGCAGCCACAAGAGATG
>JAGFIZ010000057.1 GCA_024103135.1 Bradyrhizobiaceae bacterium
GACAGCATGCGATACATTTCTCGCTCTGATGCAGGGAGTGCTGACAAGTGATCGACAACCGTTTGCTCGTCAAGTCGAGCGAGTGGTCCACTCACCGGAAACGGTTCCTGGTTCTTCCCACTTGCAAGCACGGCCACGGCATTACGAACCATCTGTTGAAAGATCGGCACAACAAAATGTTCAGGTGGGATGTTGGCTGCATTTGCCAACCGTCGTGCAAGATCCAGCGACGCATAGGGAAGATTGCTCGCAGCTACCGCCGTGGCATGATAGATGAGTCGGTCTTCGGGCTTGCGATCAACAAATCGGTGAGGGTAGCCGTTCATGCCGACGATCCATTCGCGCAGTACGGGCCATGCTGATTCGTCGCATTCAACTCCCCAGCCGATGCCGTCCACCGAAGTTGCAACGCCCGCCCCAAAGGTCTGGAACGGATGTGCTACACCGACGGCACAGCCAAGCTCTCTAAGGTCCGCTAGCTCGGCAGGTCCGTGAGCACCACTGGTATGAATAACTGACGTATGGTTGACGCCGTGCCAAGTCCGTGTCATGGCTCGCACAATGTCGGGTATCGCCGTCACCGGAACGGCCATGACGATCAGGTGCTGTGTGCTTGTATCGTTTGCATCATGTGCATCGTTCGCTTCGCGATGCGTAGCTGACGAGCCAGGTGTATGGCGTTGCTCCGCACTCACTGCTCGCTGTTCGAGCCAGGCCGTTAGCTCCTCACGACTCACAAGTTCATTGGCATGAGCAGCCAAGGCTTGGCCGACGCGTCCTGCACCGATGATGGTAACGTGCATGGCTTATACAACAGACTGTTGACGTGTAGAAGACCTACTGCTCAAGGGGCTTAAGCTCATAGCCATCCTTCCCGTCCTTGACGGACCATCCGATGTTTGCCAATTCGTCGCGCAGCCTATCACTCTCTGCCCAATTCTTTTGTGCGCGTGCCTGCCAACGTGATTCAGCTAGATCACGGACCTGTTGCGGCACATCAATGGACTTGCGTGCGGTGAAGTTCCACACGTTGAACACCTGATTGATCGTGTACAGCTCGACGAGCATCTGTCGTGCTTGTGATGCATCCATCTTCTCTGCAGGAGCATTACCAATTGCCGTGTACAGTTCTGCCAATGCCTTAGGTGTATGCAAGTCGTCGGCCAACGCCCTTGCCACTGGCGCAAGCACAGTAAGCTCGTCGGCTGACGTTTCACGAACGTCCGATGTTTGCGCACGGTCGATCAGGTCCCACACATAGTCTTGCACTCGACGTCTGGCCGCGGCCGTAGCCCGTACGCCATCCATCGTGAAATTGTACACGCTACGATAGTGTGCACCCAGCATGGCCATCCGCACATCAAGCGGGTCGATGCCTTGCTGAGCAAGATCCCGAAGCGTGAAGAAGTTGTTGAGCGATTTGCTCATCTTCTTGCCTTCGACTTCGAGAAACTCGTTGTGGACCCATACCATGCTTTGCTCCGTGAATGCCGTAGCACGATCGTCGGAACCATAGTGTGCAGCACAGCATTGCGCAAGCTCGTCTTCGTGATGCGGGAAGCGTAGGTCGACGCCGCCAGTGTGGATGTCGAATGGGAGCGGACCTAGCAGCGACCTCGACATGGCCGAACATTCAAGATGCCAACCAGGCCGCCCTGGTAAGTGCCGCATTCCTGCTTCATCAGTCCACTGCAACTCCCATGCTGGTTCGCCTGGCTTTTGTGCTTTCCAGAGGACGAAGTCGCTCACCGACTCTCTGTCATACTCATCAGCGTCAATACGGACACCTTCCTGGAAGTTCTCTCTGTCGATGGTGAAGAGTCGACCATACTGATGATCCCTTGCATAGGACGTCACGTCAAAGTAGACCGAACCGTCGCGTTCGTATGCATAGCCAGCCTGCTGTATCTCCCAGATCACATCGTACATCTGGGAGATGAATGCCGTAGCGCGTGGTTGATCGTAGAAATGGTCCGAGCTAATACCGAACGCCGTAAGGTCCTCGACAAACAGCTTTGTGTAATGCGAAGTGAAGCGAGCCAGATTCTCAATTGCATCGTCCGACTGCTTGCCCATCGCTGCTAACCAGCGTGATGAGCCTAGGGCCGAGCCCGCAATGGTCTTGTCGTCCACATCGGTGATGTTCATCACCCAGCGTACTCCATAGCCCCCTACCGTCCGCATAACACGTTGGACAAGGTCAGCAAGCAGGAATGCGCGCATGTTGCCGATGTGTGCAGCATCATACACGGTGGGTCCGCATGAGTACATGCGGACAATGTTGCTGCCGTCGGCAGGACTAAACTCGTCGATCGATCGCGTTAACGTGTTAAACAGGCGTATTTGCATTGGTCAATATTAGGTAAGAGTTGCGTTTTGCTTGGCAGACAATTGGTGAAGGCCGACGACATCAGCGTTCTGTGTATGTTGGATGCCATGCTGATTGCCTTCAACAAGCCCTACCATGTTCTACCGCAGTTCACCGATGATGGTGGACGTGTTACGCTGGCTGAGTACATCACCATGCCTGATGTATATCCAGCCGGACGGTTGGACTACGACAGTGAAGGACTGCTCTTGCTAACCGATCAGGGTTGGCTACAGCACCTCATTGCAAGTCCGCACCACCAACTACCCAAGACCTACTGGGTGCAGGTGGAGGGCATTCCTTCCGATACAGCCTTGTCCGCCTTGCGAACAGGCATCGAGTTGAAGGATGGCATCACTCGTCCAGCCAAGGCACACACCATGCAACCACCTAGCGTATGGGAGCGCAACCCACCGATACGCGTGCGCAAGACGGTGCCGGACTCGTGGATCGAGCTTACGATACACGAAGGTAAGAACAGGCAGGTGCGACGGATGACGGCGGCGGTAGGACATCCCACGCTAAGGCTCATACGCTGGAAGATCGGTCCGTGGACACTTGATGCACTCAAACCTGGTGAGTGGCGTGAAATCCACCTGCCGACGTCTCAGGCAGCAGTCAGGCGCATGCTGGGAGTGTGACAATCATTGAATGACTGCATGTTGTGTGATTGCTTCTTCGTACTAGCGCGTCGAACATGCCGTCCACACTTCCTCGCCACCGATAAAGGTTCTTACGGCGTGATTCACGCCATAGTGGTAGACAAGATCGGTATATGACGGGACATCATAGACGACGACGTCGGCATCCTTACCAACTTCGATCGACCCCTTACGCTTGGCAATGCGGAGAGCATGGGCACCATGTAATGTTGCAGCCGTGATGGCTTCTTCGATGCTAAAGTGTAGCGCGGCACAGGCAATCGACAAGGCCGTCTGCATATTCTCCGAGTAGTTCGAGCCCGGATTACAGTCGCTCGCTAACGCAACGACGAGTCCTTCCGAGATGAACTTCCGTGCATCCGGAAATGGCAGTCGCAACGTATAGGCTGTCCCCGGCAACAGCATCGCCACAACACCCGCATCGCGCATGCGTGCGATATCGTCGGGCGACGTATGCTCCAGGTGATCGGCACTCAATGCCTGAACTCGTGCAGCCATGGAGCTTGCACCGATGTTCGAAATCTCGTCGGCATGCACATGCAACGCAAAGCCCATGGCCTTGGCTGCTTCAAGAATTCGCTCTGCTTGTGGAACGGAGAAGAATCCAACATCGGCAAACACATCGCAAGCCGTAGCAAAACCTTGTGCCTTGACTGCAGGGAGCATCTCCTCGATCACATGCTGCACGTATCCCTCCTGATTGAAGGGTGCTACGCCTGTCCGATACTCTGGTGGTACGTCATGTGCACCAAGGAAGGTGATGTGAATTTCCTGAGGTGACGTGGTGCTCACGAGGTGGGCTGCCTCGAGGAGCTTTAGCTCTGACTCCAGACTCAGTCCATAACCGCTCTTGATCTCGACGGTAGTCGTACCGTGACGCATGGCATTGGTAACAAGCCGACGGCATACGGCAGCAAGGTCATCAACTGATGACTCGCGTACGGCACGCATCGTGGTAAGGATACCGCCACCTTCTGCTGCTATCTGTGCGTAGGGCTTGCCTGCCAGACGTGCAGCAAATTCATGGGATCGTGAACCAGCAAAGACCATGTGGGTGTGAGCGTCGACGAAGCCAGGGAGGACGGTTTGCCCAGTGCAGTCAACAATGCGTGCCTGCGCAATCTGGTCGGCATACTCACGCTCGATCTGCTTGGCTGGTCCAACGGCAACGATCTGTGAATCCATCAACACAGCGCCGTTGTGGATCTCGCCGATATCCATCATCGTTGGACCAGTACGATACTCACCTCCGTGAGCATCAACGGTCACCAGCGACGAAATGTTCGTAAGGAGGGTGTAGGCACTCACTGCTGGCTCCTTGTGTAGGCCTTTTGCAATTGTCGTTCAATGATGGCATCGGTCAGATGCTCCGGAACATCAAGTGGGAAGGACGTCTTGAAGATCTCGTTCACTTTTGATTCGGATACGTCAATACGATAAAGCATGGACATCAATCGTTCAGGATTGGTCGACAAGAGTTTGATCACGTGCTGAGTAATCATGCGTCTAAGTGCCGACATCAGGAGTTCAGGCGATTCAACGCTAGGCACATCTTCGTCAAACATACGGGCTACGTGCACAGCAGCACTGCTCACAATGTCCGCATTGTTCTGCAAGTCATCGTGCTGCATTGCTGCTTCCGGCATGCTGACTAGAGTACATCGGTTCTCCCTTGCGAGCGTAGGGTGGTAACGGCGCGCTTCACATCCTGAGCACGATCGGCACTGCAGACAAGCGTTGCGTCGGGTGTAACGACGACGACGAGATTATCGGCGCCAACGATGCTCACTACGTGGTTAGCTGGGCCTGCGTTGACTACAACATTCCGATGTGCGTCAATCGTAAGTGCGTCACCTACCGTTACATTGCCTGCTTCATCGGCCTCTCGCAAGCGCAGAAGCGAATCCCACGACCCAACGTCGTCCCACCGGAAGCTTGCCGGTACGACGGCCACATTGCTGGCGCGCTCCATTACTCCGTAGTCGATACTAATGTCAGGCATCGCGGCAAACGTTGTCTGCAACTCCGTCAACGAAGCATCTGAAGTACTGCTGACTGCTGCAGTAGCTGCAGCGTCATGAAGCGATGCCAACGAAGTGGCCATGCTCAGAATTCGTTCACCAACTTCCGGCAGCACACTTAGCATGACCTTATGCAAGGCATCCACACGCCAGAAGAACATCCCACTGTTCCATAGGTGCTTGCCATCGTGCAGGTATGTGAGTGCCGTCTGCTGGTCTGGCTTCTCGCGAAATGCCGCTACCTTAATGGCGTCGGCATCCTTGTTCGTCAACGACTCGACTTCAATGTACCCGTACCCCGTTTCGGGTCGACTTGGCATGATCCCCAACGTCACCAAATCCCCTGTACGTTCTGCATGACGGAGTGCTTGACCGATATTCTTGCGGAAGGCCTCAACGTCGGCAATAAAGTGATCAGCCGTCAGCACGGCCATCAAGGCATTACCGCTACCATCTCGTGCAATGATTTCTGCAGCAGCAAGAGCCAGGCATGGAGCCGTGTTTCGTTTGCACGGTTCGGCAATGACATTCCGTGCCGGCAACATCGGCAATGCCTCGAGGATTGGATCACGCAGCACAGCGCTGGTGATGATCAGCACATGATCAGCGGGGACGATTGGCGCAATGCGATCAAGTGCTTCCTGGAGCATCGTTGCACCATTGGCACCCAGTGGCAGTAGCTGCTTGGGCTTACGAATGCGCGACAGTGGCCAAAAACGTTCTCCCGAGCCCCCTGCCATGATAACGGCGTAGATGGGAAGGTTCGTTGGTTGTGTAGACATAGCGATTATGACTGGACCGTGGTTTGGTGCTGGAGAAGTTCAAGGATCTGCACGGCATTCGTTGCCGCCCCCTTGCGCAAATTGTCGGCAGCGATCCAGAACAACAGACCGTTCTTGCTTGACGGATCCTTACGGAGTCGGCCAATCACCACGGCATCTGTCCCCGCTACCTGCACAGGCGTCGGGAACACCTGATGCATTACATCGTCGGCAACAACTACGCCAGGTGTTGCAGCAAGGAGCGACCGTAGCTCTGCCATGCTGGGTAGCGGCTTGTCGCATTCAATGGCGACGCTCTCGGCATGACCGCCGAGGACGGGTATGCGGACGCATGTTGCAGCGATCGAGAGATCGGGCAGATTCATTATGCGGCGCGTCTCCCGCATCATCTTCTGCTCTTCTTCGGTGAACATGCCAGTCTCGTCAGCCTGACCTGCATCGGCATCACCAGCAACACCATGAAACACGGTGTTGAAGGCCAATGGATGCTCGGAGATTCGTGTCGAAGGGATCTTGCCTGCCAATTCGGTTTGAAGTTGATCTACACCTTTCTGTCCTGCACCGCTGATGCTTTGATAGGTGCTCACTACCACTCTACGCAAGGTGTAGTGCTCATGCAAGGGCTTCAGTGCAACCACCAGTTGAATGGTAGAACAATTGGGATTGGCAATGATGTTGTGGTGATTGAGTGCATCGTTGGGATTGACCTCGGGTACGACCAAGGGGACGTCGGGATCCATCCTGAAGGCACTGCTGTTATCAATTACCACACAACCTTGTGCAGCTGCAATTGGAGCAAATCGTTTGCTTACTTGTCCGCCCGCACTAAACAGCGCTACATCAATCCCTGCAAAACTCTCAGGGGTAAGCGTCTCTACAACAAGGTCCTTCTCGCCTACCGTTATGGTCTGTCCAGCCGATGTTGCCGACGCAAACAAGCGCAACGAATCATAGTCGACCTTTCTCTCCTGCAGCACGGCAATCATCGTTCTACCAACGAGTCCCGTGGCACCTACAATGGCAATGTTCATCTTCAAAATTACTCATGATGGCTGTGCAGCCCCTAGTTTCGCAGTTACATCCGATGAATATGACATCGCGCGCGGTCACAATCCTCACCACAATCCTGGTTGTTGCAGCCAGCAACACCTTCTGCGCAGCCGTTGAGGCTGCAGACTCGACGTTACACGTCAACACCACGTCAGCACCTACATACTGCGACTCATTGCCATGGGATGCCTCGCTCACCTATCGCGTGCAGTCATGGGGTGGCGAAGGAATGCATTCGGCATCAGCAATAGTCTCCGATGCCTTGCTACCAGCCACCTTTGGGATACCACTTGGGCTTTTCGCGTATGGTCATCTTGGCACGGACAACATGTCACGCAGCAGATATGCAACCGAGACGGGTTTGCAGGCGTTAGTGACGGAGTTGATCACCTACTCACTTGTCGTCGGAGCAAAGGCCATCACGGATAGGGACAGACCATTCATCGCCTTTCCAACATGCATTGTTGGCTATCAACATCCGTACGGAACGTCGATGCCATCTGGTCATGCTGCCGGTTCTTCGGCGTTGGCCACCACACTGATCCTGCGCTATCCTCAGTGGTATGTGATCGCACCCGCAGCTGCCTATGCAGCATTCACTGGGTTCGCACGATTGAATCTTGGCGTTCATTACATCACCGACGTTGTTGTTGGCTATGCCATAGGCATTGGCACGGCCTTGCTGGTTGATGCACTATCATCTTCGTTGTTCGACGCTGCAGACCCACTACTTCCACCCGAAGAGCAGTTCACGCGACTGCCCTTACTGTCAATCACTCTACCACTATGATTACGCTTGCTGTAGTTCAGTTTACACCAGAGCACAATACCCTTGATGCCAATCTTGCCAGCATCGAGTCGGCCATTCGCACCATCGACGCCCACATCATCGTCCTCCCCGAGCTTGCCACCACGGGCTACTTCTATCGCGAGCCGGCAGAGTTGGACGGACTTGCCATGACGTCAGCCGACGAGCGTCTGCAACACTTGCTGCGTGTTGCCAGCGAGCACCAGCGCGTCGTCGTATTCGGTTTTGCCGAACGTGACGGATCAAAACTCTTCAACAGTGCCATGGTAGGGGGCTATGGAACTGCACAAGCCGTGTATCGCAAGACGCACCTCTTCTATCGCGAGAAGGATGTGTTCCAACCCGGCGATTCAGGTTTCTTCGTCACCCCGATCCCTCACCTCGATTGCAACCTTGGTACCATGATCTGTTATGACTGGCGGTTTCCGGAGAGTGCGCGGACGCTTGCCTTGCGCGGAGCCGACGTTATTGCAGCCCCCTCCAACCTCGTCACCGAACTCTGGCCCAAGGTCATGCCCTCCCGTGCTGCCGAGAACAAGGTCTACCTTGCCGTTGCCAACCGCGTCGGCACGGAAACCAACGCCGGCGGCAGTGTCGAGTTCAATGGCATGAGCACCATCTACAACTACAACGGCGAGATCCTCAGTAGAGTAACGAATGACGTTGACCACTATGTGGTGATCACGGCAGAAATTGACCCACCAGCAACACGGAAGAAGAGTTTTAACGCGTATAACGACATATTTGCCGACAGGCGACCTGAGTTATACGAATGAAGTTTTCCAGCATCCAACACATACACCTGGTTGGCATCGGCGGCATTGGCATGAGCGGCATCGCAGAGATCCTGCTTAGCCAGGGCTTTACCGTGAGCGGCTCCGACCTTAACCGCAGTGAGACAACCGATCGCCTTGCAGACAATGGTGCACACATCCAGTTCGGACATGCAGCCGAGAATATCGCTGGTGCCGACGTCGTTGTCTACTCTAGCGCCGTAAGGCCAGCCGACAACCCAGAGACCCGTGCGGCCATTGCCCAACACATCCCCATCATCCGCAGGGCAGAGATGCTCAGCGAACTGTCACGCCTGCGCTATTGCCTGGCCATTGCCGGTACACACGGCAAGACAACGACGACGAGCATGTGCGGACTGGCCCTCATGAAGGCCAACATGGATCCAACGGTTATTGTGGGTGGACGTCTGCGTGGACTCGGCGGTAGCAATGCTCGTCTAGGAAAGGGCAACTGGATCGTGCTTGAAGCCGATGAGTACGATCGATCGTTCCTGCAGCTTCTGCCAACCGTGGCAGTGATTACAAACATCGAAGCAGATCACCTGGATATCTACAGCGACTTGGATGACATCAAGGGGGCTTTCGTAGAGTTTGCCAACAAGGTGCCATTCTACGGCACTGCCTGCGTGTGTCTGGACGATCCCGGCGTGCGGGCCGTTCTACCCAACATCGCCAAGGTTGTCGTTACCTACGGCCTATCGGCTCAATGCGACGTCCGCGCCGTGAACCCTACCTACCACGAGCGCTCAAGCACCTTTACGCTTACCTACAAAGGAGCGGAGCTTGGCACGATAACGCTTAACGTTCCCGGCGAACACAACGTCCGCAACGCCCTTGCAGCCTGCGCCGCAGGGCTAGTATGTCGGGTCCCCTTTGAACAACTCCAGCAAGCACTCGAAGAATTCACCGGCGTCTACCGTCGGTTCGAAATCAAGGGCGAGACTCAACAGGCCCTGATTGTAGATGACTACGCCCACCATCCCACCGAAATCGTAAGCACACTTGCAGCAGCACGCAATGGATGGAATAGGCGCATCGTAGCCATCTTCCAGCCGCATACCTACACCCGCACACGGGACTTCGCCCAGGAGTTTGCCGCCAGTTTTCACGAAGCCGACGTGCTGATCATTACCGACGTCTACGCCGCACGGGAGCAGCCAATCGAAGGCATTACCGGCGCAACCATAGCCGATGCAGCACGTGCCGTGGGCCACAAGGCCGTACACTATATCCCTCGGTTGGCCGACGTAGCACCATACGTCCAATCCATTCTGCAGCCAGCCGACCTGGTGATCACGTTAGGGGCAGGCGACGTATGGAAGGTTGGTACCGAGCTGCTTGGCTGACCAACACACGTAGTTGACCAACACTAGTATCCTATTTTTGCAGATGCTTCATTTCAGACTTGCCTTATTATGCCTTTCGGCTGCGCTATTAGTCAGCCCCCTCCCTGCTCAACAATCCAAAACGGCTAACCTCGATAACGAAGTTCTTGCTACCGTCGGCGGCGAGAAGGTCTTGTACCGTGACGTCGAGCGGGCATTCCAGAAGAATCTCACGCGGCGCGACACGAAGCTTTCGAGCGTTGCAAGGGATACAGCCCTTGACTTCCTGCACCTCTACACCAACTATCGCTTGAAGGTGGCCGATGCCATTGATCGTGGCATTGCCAACGACGAAGCCGTGCAGGCCGACATCGCCAACAACCGGAAGCTCTTGAGCGAAACGTGGTATTTGGACAAGGCCTTTGCCAATGCACGCATCGACGAGCTAGCACACCGTCGGATGGAAGAGGTCAAGCTCAGTCTCATCCTCTGTGCGGTGACAAACGCAGGAGCAAGCAAGTGGGATAGCGTACGGTCGCTCAACAAGGCCAATGCCATTATTGACGCCCTGTCGAAGGGTGCCGACTTTGCACAACTGGCCCGCGACTCGTCAGACGACAAGGAAACCGGCAATAACGGCGGCGAGATTCCCTGGATCAGCGGTGGCTCGATTATCAAGTCAGTCGAAGATGCCGCCTACTCACAGCCCATCGGTTCATTCAGCAAGAAGCCCATCGAAACACGTTTTGGCTACTTCATCATCAAGGTTACCGATCGTGCACCACGCGAGGTGGTCAAGTTCCGTCACATCCTCATTCGTGCGAAGGAGCATCGCGACAGTGCTGCATCAGAGTTGTTTGCCGATTCACTACTTGCCATTCTTCATGCAAAGCCAGCTCAACAACAACGCATGCTGGCAGCTCGCGGACTCACCACTACTGGCGATGTGTTCGAAGATCTGGCCAAGGCGTATAGCGACGACGAAGCTTCGGGAAGCAAGGGCGGCTATCTCGGCGCACCGTACTCACGCTCTAGCGGACTAGAGAGCAACAATGCACGACTCATTCCTGCCTTCGAATCGGCCGTGTTCAAGCTCAAGGACAACGACATAAGCGGCAAGGTGCGAACCATCTACGGCATCCATATCATTCGTAGAGACTCAACGCGCATTCCCGACGCCATTGCCGAACGCGACAATGCAAAGAAAACCTACAAGCGTCTGTACTTCGAAGAAGACAAACGCAATCACTACGACTCGCTTAAAACAGCTTGGGGCTATCGCTGGGATCAGCCAACCTACACGCAACTCATGGAGAGCATCGACACTACGCGCAATACCTCCGACGCTACGTGGTCTGCCAAGCTCGAACCAGCACTACTCGACAAGGCACTCTTTACCTATCCTGGCAATCGCATCACCGTTAGTGCCTTTGTTGACAGTCTGCACCGACGCAAGGACTTCCAGGGCTACACGCTAAACCGCGCTGGTATGGAACGGGCGATGAACAAGATCATCGATCCAATCCTGCTTGAACAAGCAACGAAGAACCTTGACAAAACCGACCTCGACTTTGCAGCACTCATGCGCGAGTTCAACGACGGCATCTTGTTGTTCAAGGTCGAAGAACAGGAGGTATGGAGCAAGCTCAAGTTCGATACTGCCGATGCACAACGCTTCTTCGATACAACTCGTTCACGTTGGATGACGGATACCCGCTACGTTGTAAGCGAAATCTACCTGCTATCCGATAGCGCCGTCAATAACATCCAAGGACAGTTGCTGAAGGGGGCTGACTTTGCCGCGCTTGCACGTGAACACACACAACGCCAAGGTATGCGCGAACGCGATGGCAAGTATGGTCCTGCCTCGCCTAAGACGTCCGTCCTTGCCAAGTATGCCGAAGAACATCACATGAAGCCTGGCGACGTGTCATCGCCCTTCAAGGCCGATAAAGGCACGGCCATCATTCGCCTGGAAAGCATCGAACCACCACGGATGAAGACGTTCGAAGAAGCCACTTCCGAGCTGGCGCCTGCCTATCAGGATCAGTTGCAGAAGAAACTCACTGAACAATGGCTTAGTGGCGTCAGAGCCAAACATCCAGTGGTCATCAACACCAAGGTCATCGACGCTATCTGGTCAGCCCGTCCCGTCCAAGCCAAGACAAAGAAACCATCACGCAAGTAAGCATCCCGTGTTCAAAGTACTCATCCCTTGCTTTCTCGTCCTCGCTACCTGCACGCTTACAGCACAGGATGCCATGGAGCGCATTGTTGCTGTTGTGGGTGACGAGATCATCCTCAAGAGCGACGTGGATGGTCAGCTCGAGATGATGGCACAGCGCAACCCGGGGATGGACAAGAACAGTCCAACCGTACGGCAGTTTGTCCTGGACCAGCTCATCAACGAGCGCCTGGTGCTGGTAGCGGCACGTGAAGACACGACGGTTACTGTATCGGACGAAGAGATCTCGCAGCGCATGGAGCAGCAGATTGCCATGATGGTGCAGCAGTTCGGCTCAGAGGAGCGCATCGAGCAGCTCTACGGCATGAGCATGGACAGGGTCCGCCGAGAGTTTCGCGACGAGATTCGCAAACAGCTCCTTGCGCAGAAGAAGCGACACAATCAGTTTGGCGATGTGAAAGCAACGCGGGTCGACGTTGAGCGATTCTACACCGAGTACAAGGACTCCTTGCCGTTGATCCCCGAGCGTGTGGACCTCTATCACATCGTACGGCAGGTAAAGCCAAGCGATGCACAGCGGTTGGAAGCACTTGCACTAGCAAACAGCTTACGAGATTCCTTGCTCAATCATCATGCAGATTTTGCAGACCTTGCTCACCGATATAGTGCCGACCCCGGTAGTGCGTCACGCGGTGGTGAACTTGGTTCCGTTGGTAAGGGCAAGTTCGTTCCTGCCTTCGAGGCAGCGGCCTTTGCGCTCGAGCCAAACCAGATTTCCGAGCCAGTCGAAAGTCCGTTTGGCTTTCACATCATCCAGCTCATCAGCAAGACGGCCACCAGCATCAACACACGGCACATCCTGATCAAGGTCGGTTCAAGCAATGCCGACCAGGATTCAGCGCGAGCAGATCTTGCACGACTGCGCGACCGAGCACTTGCTGGCGAATCATTCGAAGACCTTGCACGACAGTATTCGGATGAACGCGAGACGCAAGGGTTTGGCGGTGCAATGGGCGAGATCGAAGTACAACGCCTTCCTCCTGACCTCAAGAAGCCCATCATGGATCTGAACGACGGTGGCATAACCGAACCACTTCCATACGTTACCGATCCGACCAAGCCTGGGTATCACATCATCTATCGCAAGCGACTCATTCGCGAACACAAGCCAACGTTGGAGTTTGACTATAAGACTCTAGAGCAGATGGCCGCCTTTGCTAAGCGCAACAAGTTGGAACAGAGTTGGATCGAGGAGCTACGTCGCACGAAGTTTTGGGAAGTGCGACAGTAAGCGTCGGAATACGATCGACGGCCAGCGCTCAACTCGTCAACCAGAGCCCCTTACCAGATTTTGCCAATCGTGATCCGGAAGATGTTCTCCGAGTAACTCCCACCATAGAGCGGCGGGATACCCAGCTCCTTGAAGATGTTGTGTTCGGCCCGAATGTCGATGTCGGCATAGTCGCCGAGTCTTACCAAGGCACTCAGGAAATATCCGGCACGCGTTCCATTCACCTGGTCTAATGCCAGCGTTGATCCACCGTTCACACTAAGCCAGTCAAGTGCAGAATATGCGGCACCCACGTCAATCGTGTATGTGGTTGACGAAGTCTGAGCAGCCGTTTGCTCAATAAAACCAACGCCTGCGTTGAGCGTCAGCGGGATTCGTAAGGACACCGATTGCATGAGGTTCACGGTTGTGACCGTGTAATCGTTCGCATGATGCTTGGTCTCGGCATCCTGTATGCTAAGCGTAAGGTTCGTGTTTGCACCCAGTCCGCTGATCCGATAGGCATAGCCGACTGCACCGGTGATAACGTCGATCTGATTCTTGTACTGGAGCAAGGTGTCTTGACTATCGCTCTGCTGCGTGTAGGGCGAGTAGCCGACGCGGAAATACGGCCACCCACGAACGTTCAGTCCAAGCGAACCGCCGATACTGGACAGTGTACTTGTTGCACGTTTGATTGCAGCAAGGTTGTCTTGATCATGTCGGATGAACGCACTCAACGCTAATTGTCGTTTCCATAAACGTTGATCGGCTCGGATATCGTAACGGATGTAGTCCTTACGCAGGTTAGGTACGCCAAGTGCGGAGTAACCAGCACCGATACGCCTACCCTTCGCACTAATTCGTGTATTCGTCTCACGCAGATTGATCGTCATGCTCCCAGTGGCAGCCCAGTCAAGGTAGGTGCTGGCCGAACTATCCACCATGTTCAACAAGAATTCAGGAACGTCGGGAGTACCAAAGCGTGGAGCATTCTGATCGCCTTCCGTAATTGATCCATTCAACTCGCCCTCTACACTCCAAACGCCGGGCAATAGGTCAAGACGAAGACTAACACCCGTAATGTAGTTACGCTGTGGCGTCAAGGCAACGCCACTATCTGGCAAGGCCAAGCTCTGTGCATCATCATAGGCATACATGCCTGTGAATATCACGTGTGTTCCCTGTGGCTTACCATAGCCGATGCGTCCGCCATAAAGCGTCCGCCCGAAATCACTGTTATCAAGTGTGGTATACACCGTCGTGTCGACCCGCATGCTATCAACGCGCTGCAACGGTCTTTGTGTGGTCCCACCTACACCAGCTATGTAGAACACACTACCCGGATTCCAGTCACCCCAGCCCCCTGACACCCTTGCGCCCGACAGTGTCAGTGGCGAGAACGTCGGGAACACCGTTCCCACGCCGATGGTCGGGAGTTGCTGCATGACGTTCTCCACGTCCGTCATCAAACCCATTTGCTGCAGGATGCCCGTGTAGTTTGTCACATCACCATTGGCCAGCTCTCGCATTTCCTGCAGTTGTTTGTATTGCTCCAACTCCTTCAATCGTTCAGGATCGTACTGGGCTAGTGAATCCTTGACAGCATTGTAGTTGTTGAGCAAGTCGCCCGCTTCACTCTGGATGTACGACTCAAGTGCCCGTGATGCCCGCTGTGAAACAATACGTTTGATAGCCTCTGGATCGAGGGTAACAGAGAAGGCATTGATTTGCTGACGGACGTCGCGTTGCTCGGAGCTCACCAGCAAGTTGGCCGTTATAGGCAAACCATAGATTGCCAGCGTAGGATTGATTTCCGCACGCCAGAGATCTGGCGGCTTCTCCTGGAAGCTGCCTTGCCGAGTCGAGGCCTGACCCAGGATGCGGTAGTTGCCAGTTACCCATACGGGTGCGGCTCCCGCCTCCGTTCCGAATGAAATCCACTGAGCCCGAAGACCTAGTGACGACACCATGGTGGCTACCACCACCATTGCGTGCATGGAAAAGCGTGTGCTAGGTTTCACGTGGTGATGTCAGCAATTATTTGGTAGCCAGACGTTCAACCCGTAGCGGACCAAGAGGTGGGTTTAGCGGTACTGGCGTCAGATTGGTTATTGGCCCTTCTCCAAGTTGTCCATCTGCATTCGTGCCCCACGTCCACAGTCCACCGTCCGTTCTCACAGCCATGGCATGCGCACCACCGGCAACGATACCGGTTACGGCATCAAGTCGGGACACCTGTACCGGAACATCAGAGCCGACGCGGGTTCCGTTGCCTAGCTGACCAAGCACGTTGTTGCCCCACGCCCATACATGTCCGGTGCTGTCGAGTGCCAGCGAGAAGCCATCTCCTGCAGCAATTGCTCTGATCTTGGGCAAGCCATCGACTTTCTTTGCCTTCCATCTATCCGTGAACGTTCCGTCACCTAACTGTCCACTAGCATTTCCACCCCATGCCCACACCGTGCCACCTGCGTCGAGAGCCATGCTGTGGTCAAACCCTGCGGACACCGAATAGATTGGCACACCGTTGCCAACCTTTAGCGACTGTATCGATACCGTGAATTGTTCTGATGTATCCCGACCAGTCTGACCATGCGAATTCGAACCCCATGCCCAGACCGTGCCACGTGACGTTGCTACGAGACCGTGGGCTTCACCTGCTGCGACATCCACAACATTCACAACCTTGCTTTGGAGATAGGGTTGCTTAAAGAAGACGGTACTGTCTACCTGTCCTGTAGTGCCGTTGATCCAATCATTAAAGCCGGACCCACAAGCATACGTCCGATTCCATCCCCACGTGTAGAGCTTGCCTTCAGTCGTTGATGCAACGGAGTGATAGGCCCCATTGGCGACCTTGGCGACCTTGGTAATGCCAGGCACAACAGTTGGCGTACTACGGCGTGACCGATCACCAACACCTAGCTGGGCATACTCATTGTCGCCCCAGCCCTTGAGCGTACCATCCTTTTCGACGCCAAAGCTATTCCACACACCAGCGTCCAACGCCGTCACGTGCTGAATTCCCTTGACCTTTGCTGGTTCTTTTACAACCCATGGCAGACTCGGTCCGACCGCTCCCTTGGTATTGTTGCCCCAGCCCCACACCTGATTCTTCACGATCAGCGCGGCAAGCACGGACAGCGAAAGTTTGCTGCTGATGCCTTCCGTAAAAACCAGGTTTTTAAAGTCTGACATGGATTCCTGATTGCCTGCTGCTTGTTCATTACCGCCACCGCCGCCACCACCCTGGATGTTGGTTTCCGTCCCAATGTTGGTGAGCATGGTGTACAGCGAACCTTTGAATGACTGACTGGTTTCGTTCACGACCGTTGGAACTTCGACGGACATTCGACCACGCTGCATGTCGGACACGCTGGCCGTAAGATCCTTCCACAACTTTGGATTTGGCTTGTCTTCCGGCGTTGCCACCAAGGAGTGTGCCTCGCCTGCAGCCATGACAAGAACAGGGTACTTGACCGTATCAACCTTCTCCTTGTCGATGAACTTGAAATCGTCAACACTTACATAGCCCGACTTCGAGCTGTCGATCACGTAGATCCGCGCCTTCCTGTTCAGATACTTCAGCATGTTCCATTCGATTGGCGAGAGTCTGTCTGCACTTGCAGCATCCTTCAGGTTGGTCGAGGATAAGATGTACCATGGACGTGGCGTGCCAGCTAACGATCTGGTTGGCATGCTAAAGGTATCAGCAGCCGTCTGCTCCATGAGTAGCTCTACCCGACACTGGTCGTCTGGCCTCCCGCCAAACAGGAATTGCAGCGTCGAGTTCTGGATAGTAAACTCTTGACTGAGCAACGTCCCTTGTGCTCGTTCTGCATTAATGGGACCGTATGATGACGTCCAGTATTTACCTTGTTGGCCAACCGGACCGAGTACTGGATGTACGTCCAGCACGGGGTCGTCTATGTATGCCTCTCCCAAAGGCTCCCAACAGGCAAGCGAGCCAATCTCGAAGTCCCAATTTTCGCCCGGACATTCACCCTCTGGTTTCGCCGGCGCACTCGTGAGATCGTCTCTCCGATCGTTCCCGTCATCATTGACATTGTCCATTGGCTTCCACGTAAACCACCAGATTTCACTTTCACCGAGCGACACGACAACCTCACCGCGCTCTTCGTAGGCCTCGATCATCCAGGCATAGCGCTGTCCGGGTGTGAAGTTGCGTGATGAAATCGGATACATCAGCATCGTGCGTGTAAGGTTCCGTTGCTGGAACCACGCTGGATTGCGACGTATGGCATCGGCTGGAGTCTGCGTGCCGAACATTTCGGCAATCACGATACGATACTTAATGATCTGCCTAGGACCTGGAGGCACTGACGCCATCCACGAGAACACCGGATAACGGTCGGGCACATCACTCTCGTCAGGAGGTGCGATAAGTATCGGTACCGACATCCTGTTTACCGTCGTGAACTTACAGTCCTGTCCTATCACCTGTTGCGTTTCTGCATCAATCACTTCAACGCAGACCTTGTACTCTCCTGTCGGCACATTGCCCGTGCTTAGCAGAGCGTCCTTATACCGATCATTGCTTTGGTCGAGTTCAATGGGACTGATCTGTGCTGCTGAAATTCTGAATCCTCCTGGTGGACAATCAAACTCAGCCGAGTGTGCTTCGGCAATGATTCCATCAGGTACGCTCATCTCTTCGGCCGTTCCACGCAAGTACACGCGAACCTTCTGACCAGAGCGATTGTCAAGGTCAATCTTCCAAAGATCAGCAACCTTCAACTGGTTGGGAGGGGGCTGTGTAAGGCGTACGTTAATGTTCACTGGTTGCGCCAGTGCGGAAGCGGAAATCCCTATAGAAAGGACTAGGATGTGCAGAAGGCGAAGAAACTTCATGCCCGACCTCACATGATGTTAATGGGCGAATCTACATTGAGTTTTGGAAAAACAAGCATGGGTGTTGAACAACAGAACTCAAGCGAAGTGCTGATCAACTTGAAAGTCGCTCCCTATACCCAAATGCCACGAGCGGCGTCCACCATGACCAAACGCACTTGCAATTGGAACCTGACCCCGACTGGGTATGTCTGGCGAAGGTTTCAAGAAAAAGCACACCGGGTCGGCAGAAAAAAAATGTTGACACAAAGTACTTTTCTCAATGTAGATTCGCTCGGAACCTCATCCTTTCGGAGGGAGCATGAGACGTACTCTTAACGTTCGCGCAATTCGACGGACACATTCACAGCGTATTCCTGCAGATTCCATTCTGCCTTCGGACATCGCGCAGAAGCTCGATTCCTATACGCTTTCACGACGGCATGCCCTTGGCCTCGCCGGCACCTTGTCGCTTGCAGCAGCGCCCATTGCATCGGCCATGGAAGGTGTGTTTTCTTCAGCGTATCAGGTTGTGCGCCGAGGACAGCGCATAGCATTCCTTGTTGCAGGGATAGAACGCTGGACCATTGATCCACGATGGTTCGACGGGGATGCTTCGCTTGATGTAAGCGAAACCGAGGATGGGATGGTTCTCTCCTTGATCGGAGCATTCTATCCGGGGACGACGATCCCTGCCGACTTCAAGGCAACGATCAGCGCTGGCAACAAGCCACAGCTGGATCTAGTGCTGACGAAACTCAACGTGCATGCCAAAGCCCCCTTCATCCCATGGCTCATTGATAAGGCACGTACAAGCGGCTCGCTTGTCAAGGACCAGGAGTGGAATCTCGTCGATGGTTCATTGATCATTCCGAACGGTGCAGAAATCACCTTTAGGCCAACGTGGACGTTACGCGCTGATGGCGAGATCGACGCGTCCATGCAGGTAGCTGACGCCCTCCGCCAGCACCGATCAAACCGTGTCGACGTCCAACTCCCAGCCAGTACAGAACCGTCGTTGCTTGTACCAGCGTCAAAGCGCAGCACTTTGGTTCGCGTCCACCGTGGCAGCAACCCATGGACCGTACCGCTTGAAAGCGCCGACACAGACAGCTGGCATGCCATTGCCGATGACGATGCATTCGACGTCGTTACCATCGAGTCGGCCACAGATGCACGGATGGCATTGATCTATGAAGGGGCTAAGGACTCGCATGTTCGACTACTGCTCAATGATCATGAAGGTAGCGTAAACCTCCGTGACGTACGCCTTGGCGTTGCAACAACTCCACAAGGCGTCCACACGATCTTCTGGGCCCAATACAGTCAGCAACCCACTTGGTTTACCATCAACGGCGTCAGCCTCGAGCTAGGTCAGAATACCGCGGCACAGCCAGTTCGCATCGAGCGATTGGCTGGCCGACTCGTCTCCTGCTCCGTAACGCCAGGGTTGTTGCGGTATACCATTCCTATCGAGGGAGCGGTTACACAACCAACACGTCCATCCCTCCCCATCCATCTGGCCATGCTGCCGCTTGGCGCACCAGCTTCGGCCCTGCCAAAGTCCAATCGGTCGATGGCAGAGCTGCAACTGGGCGATTTGCCAACCAGCGTAAAGGCGGGCACCATCGTCAGCCAACAAAAGGCCAACATCAAGATTAACAAGACAACGAAGTCAGCCCGCGTATCACCTGGCGTGTGGCTTACCTTCCCACAGAACCCATCGGTGACGGTTATCCGTCCTGAAGACCTCCTGGTTCTCACCTTTGAGTTCGACGGACTCACGATCAACAAGGCAGCGGGCTCGTTTGGCGGCAGTGGTAAACTCATCGTTCACTTCCAGCCACAGCACATCGCAGAGCGTGCATTCTTCTATGTGAACGATCCGGACAAGCCACCGACCTCGTCGGGCGCCCCAAGTAGTGCGCCAAGCACATCCAGTGGCAATGAACCACGGCTGGAGCCACCGATCGACAGCGTCATGGCTCACCCATCGCGTCTGGTATTCCAGACGCCGAAGAACTATCAAGGGAATTACTCCATTGAAGGTCTGCTTGAGTGGAGCAAATTCACTCCAGTGGTCTCGCCTAGCGCCAAACCACCTGACGTTGCCTACGTGCTTGCAATCATGGCTACGGCCTTCGTTGGCAAGTACGTAGCAGGTGCAGCCATCAAAGGCGAGAGCGCCAGCGCCAACGTCAAGGCCAAGGATGGCAAGACAAAGGTCAGCGCCAAGGCCATGTCCAAGGTGGTAAATAAAACGGTCATGCCATCAGGTATGGCTTCGATGTTGGGTAACAACAACAGCTCGTTGAAGTTTGGCTACGAATCAACCCCAGATTACAACGTCAACTTCCCCTCCAGCTACGTTTCGGAATACGTTAAGGCTCTCATGGAAAAGCCTCCGATACGCATGCCGTACCCCAATGAGACCGTTATCGAGTACCCCTATCGATTGATGCTCTCACCCAACCGATTCTCAGGATGGGCACATAGCACAACGGCAAAGACGGATACCGATAGCGGACGCACTGAACTGTGGCACACACGTCTAGGCGTACGCCTGTCCGATGGCACGATTAACGAGCAAGCAGCCCACATGCGCACGGTTCGCGCTATCTGGAGTCCTGACGTTGGTACGGACTACTTGATGCCGGCCAAATACAAGGAACGTCCATTCCGCACATCCATCAACAGACGCGACAGACATGAGATTGTGCAGCTGACGAGTAACTACGACATGGCAACCAAGGATGCCCCGGTCAAGGTTGATCAGTTGATGCTCACAAGCTTGGGTGCATGGGCCGACATGACCGGTGTGTGGGATCCACTTGCACAGGACAGTCTCGACGTCGAACAATGGATTCAGCGCGGCACTCAAGGGCGCGACCACTTTGTCCGCGTCTGCTACAAAGGCTTCCTCTTCCCCTTCGGACATCGTGCTACGCTTGTGAAGGAAACGGAACGCAAGTTCCGACGCACACCTCGTGGCGACATGG
The DNA here is from genome assembly GCA_024103135.1 of Bradyrhizobiaceae bacterium. GTDB lineage: Bacteria > Bacteroidota > Ignavibacteria > Kapaibacteriales > Kapaibacteriaceae > OLB6. Next base: position 21,119 of record JAGFIZ010000057.1, read on the forward strand.
CTGCCTATTTGATGCAGCGCCTGTACATCATCCTACGTCAGCCCGTTCGTGACTACCCTGCCGACGGTCTGCAAGGCATGGAATACCAAGGTCGTGCAATTCCGTTCCGACGCGTTACCATTACTACGAAAACAACGCCGAACCTCAAGCTACCCATCGCCCTTAGCGGCATGAGCAGCAACAGCTTCTGGCCAATGTACGTGCTTAATGGTTCCGATCTTGATGTACAATGGACCTGTATCGGCAGAGACTGGGACGATCATGACGTTCACTTCTCCGTACCTCTGGCCTTTATCGCCAATACCGATGCCGGCACCGGTAACTGTGCAAACTGGATCAAGAACAACTACAAGAACGAAAACAGTCGTCGTGCAATCGAGATGAACGGCCAGTCCATCGCCTTTGCACCGTCGACGAAGAAGGGCGACACGTCCTTCCCCACAAGCAAGTTCAATCTGTTTGGCTATTACTCCGACGGCGTACCAGCCAATACACCGCGCTTCTTCCCCAGCATGGAAAAGGCCACGGTACAGATCGACAAGGTCAACGAACTGCTTGGAACAAATTCACCACGCGAGGTAGAATACTTCCTGTCCTATCTCAAGTTCGCTTTTGAGAGTGGCACTCCGCCAAGTAAAGGCGCTGCCACGATCAACATGAACTCGGTGAAGAATACTTCGCAGATCTTCCTTTCGCTCTTGTCGCCATTGACCATGGACTTCAACAGTCAGAGCGACAAGGCAGGGGGCTTGGCAGCACCAACCATCGGTATCGGCGCATTGTCGCGCCTGATGGGACCGATTCCAGGTGACTTCAACATTGCCGCAGGCTTGCCGGACGAAGCAGCCAAGCTAGCTGCCATGGCCGACAAGGTCAAGAATGCCGTTGTTGCTGCAGGCAACTTCGATCCAATGCAGTACTTCGAGGATTTGTTGAAGTCAAAGATCCTGGGTGACATCACCCTACAGGATGTGCTTGACTTCGTGCAGAATGTGTTGAGTAACGTCGACAAGATGCCTGGCTTGAATAAGCAGGATGACTTTGGCGTTAGCGACAAGTCCAAGGAAGGTGCAAGCAAGACAGACCTCGACGCTTTGTTGTCGGAGAAGCTCGAAGAAATCAAGAAGGTCAAGGAAGCTGCAGAGCAAGTAACCGGCGCCGTAAACGCCGAAGTACAGGCAGCCCGCGATCAATTGCTCGGCATCATCAATGATGTCAAGAGCGACATCGAGGAAGCCAAAACCAAGATCATGGCCGAGGTGGAAAGTGCCAAGCGCATGGTCGAGAATCAGCTTCGTGAGTGGAAGAAGAAGGTCGAAGATGCTGCCAGCGAACTCAAGAGCGAACTTGAGAAGGCACTTAAACCGCTCAAGGAAGCAGGAAACGAGGCCTACAAGCTCTACGAGCAAGCGTCCGATGCTATGGACCTTCTCAAGAAAGGACTCAACCTCTCCTTCGATTGGTCCACAACGATCAAGAGCACGCCTGGCGACATCCTCACTCCTCTATATCCTGGTGAAACAGAGAAAGACAAACTGGCAACCCTCTACCTGAAGGCAGAGATATCGAAGAAACTGGATCTCAAGCCACCCGAGGTGACGTTGTATGGCTCGCTGAGCAACTTCGTCCTCAACCTCATCGGTGTAGGTGCTGCGCAGTTCCTGATCATCAAGTTCAACCGACTGGCTGTTTCGGCAAAGGTTGGCGAGAAGCCCAATGTTGACCCGGATATCGAGGCCGTTGAATTTGCTGGTCCGCTCACGTTCGTTAACAAGCTCAAGGATCTCATCCCATCTGGTGGTTCCGGCGGCGGCGTTGGCTTCTCGTTCAACTTCGACGTTCAACCCAAGGGTATTACGGTTCAGCTAACCATTACGCTACCTAACGTAACCGTTGGTGTATTCTCCCTGCAGAACCTAAGCTTCCTGCTTAAGCTCACCATTCCATTCGATGGAAGACCCGTATCAATCTTCTTTGGCTTCTGTTCACGCGAGAGCCCATTCCGCCTTACCATCATGGTCTTCGGCGGTGGTGGATTCTTCGGAATCGAGATCACGCCTAAGGGTGTTCGGATGCTTGAAGCCGCCTTCGAGTTTGGCGGAAACTTCGCCTTTGATTGCGGCGTTGCATCAGGTGGTGCCAGCGTGATGGCAGGCATCTACTACAAGCTTGAGGTAAAGGAGATCGACGGCAAGGATGTCGAGCAAAGTCAGCTCGAAGGATACTTCCGTCTAACAGGCAACTTGAGTGTGCTGGGTATCATCCGCGTGTCACTGCTGTTCGAGCTAAAACTCACATGGCAGGGCAACGGCAAGGTCTTCGGTACTGCGACGATCGAGGTTACCATTGAAATCTTGTTCATCAGCTTCTCTGTTGGTGTGACAGTCGAGAAACAGCTCAAGGGCGAACCGGGCGACCCAACGTTTGCCGACATGCTTCCACAACCTTCCATGTGGGAAGAATACTGTAACGCTTTTGCTTGAGAGGAACACCTATGGCAACACAAGAAATTCAGTGGACAGCAGTACCGTACGATTACAGAAGAGAAAACGGCGAACAGATTTTCTCTATTGCCTTTTGCCTGACACCAAGACTCCAGGACGTTGACACGAATGACAATAGACTGTCGGAATACCCTGATTTCCTGGACTGGCCAGCAACGCTTCTCGGATGCAGTTTTAAGCTCAAGGTAAACAACCATGATGTCCAACTCATCCCGAGAGATGAACAGCCAGACTCGGATGTGTGGAAGGCTGTGTTCAAGAACACGACCTTGGTCCACCCATTCGAATTCAAACCGTTTACCGACCACAAGATCCTCAGCTTCCCTCTAGCCGACGTTCACAAAACGGTCTCGGAAACCTTGGTGAAACTTGTGAAGGAGTATGACGGTGAGACCCCGAACATCCCACATGCAAAGCCAAGCGACTTCAATGCCAAGACGAACTACCAGCTTCCAAAGGTCTTCACCGTACTCGACGACGTGCTTCCGATGGATGATGATGAGCTTCGCATGCGGTCGATGAAGCGTGCATGGGAAGTCCTTGGTCAGGCCAAGACGCGAGTCGATATGAGTGGCAAGAATGCCAGAAAAGCACCACGAGAAATCCGACGTGCACAGGTCGACGTGCCAAAGACGCCAGAGTCCATGCTTTTCAACATTGAATTTGGAAAAAGCAAGAAGCTCGCACCATTCTACATGGCAGAGTTGTACCACACCCCTCGCAACTACGCCGTGTCGTCAGTTATTGACGGTAAGGACGTTGCCCGCAGTAAGCGTGAGAAGGTCCCGGCTCCAACGTACGACTTCCACCAAGTGGTAAGCGTCCTGCGTGAATATCCACTCATGCAGCGTAAGATGGGCTTGATCCGTCATTTTGATTTCAAGGTGGACTTCGACATGCCACCGATGGGTACGGTCCAGGCAGTAGTCGAAATGCCCTTTCCTCCACGGATTGCGACGCAGATCGTTACACCGACAACGGCCTACCAGTTCTTGAAGTCAGGATCGGAAGATACGTGGCAATTCTTGCCCCGACCAGATTTGGACAGTGAGATCGTTGGAGCATTGCTGTGCTTGAATGACGCATCACACTTTGCAGTCCAACAGGTCGACGTTGACGCCATGGCCATGAAGACGCTCACCTATACACGTGGGTTAAAGCATCGCTACTTGAAGACGATGGGCACGCCCGACATTAGTGCAAAGGTCGAAGCCCCGGCTGTTCGTGGTACGGGTCTGCAGCTTATCCGTGTGAATCGCGCCCTAAAGCTGGCCAAAATGCTCATCCGAAGCAGTAACCACTGGAATAGGATGATCCTTGGACAAAGCGTCGATCTCTATGCCGACGATGTGATTCGCGGCTACCGCTTGGACGTGTACGACGAAACTGCAGGCACATGGCAAAGCTTGATGCGCAGAAATGCAACCTACACCTTCCCTAATGCCGCTGAACCCTTGCGGAGCACCGGCATTTCGGCAACGGATGAGGAAGGTGTCTTGTCGATTGCCGCATCACGTCCTGCCGGCAGCGATGAGACGCCAGGCATGAACCAACTCTATGCTCATGAAACCATTGCTCAGTGGGAAGGCTGGTCGATCGTTGTTCCGCTGATTGGCAATCATATCGATCCGAACGACGAGCTGGCACCAAGTCCACCAAAGCAAAGCCCTCCTCCAGGGTTCGATTATCAAGTCGAAAGTTCCGTGACAATCGTTCCTGGCTCGCTGCCCAGGCTTCGCTATGGCCGACGCTACCGATTCCGCGCTCGTACGGCGGACATCGCTGGTAATGGTCCACGATATGATCAGCTTAATCCGACTGACTTCTCCTGTGCCACTCCACTGGTGAAGTACATGCGGTGGGATCCGATTGCATCACCAACGCTTGCACTCCGCAATCACCCAATCGAGGGCGAAAGCATGGAATGCATGGTCATCCGCAACTACAATGCAAGTGAGGACGATTCTGTCGAAGTCGACACGACCGAAACTTGCGAACGACATCTCTTCCCACCGTTGATTGCACAGCAAGATGCCGAACGCCATGGCATGTTCGACCAGTCACCAACGGGTCCAATGCGCGGCGACTCGTCAACCTACAGCATGATCACTGGTAAGGAAGGCATCCTACCAAAGCGGTGGTACACCCGGAACGAATCAGGCAATCTTGTCCCCGAGGCAACAGACAATACTGAACCTTCAGATCCAAAGAAGGCAAAGAATGCCATTGCTTATCCGCTGATCCAGCAGGGTTCAACGGAGGTGCCTTACCTCCCCGATCCGATGGCTCGGACGGTGACGCTTTACGACGTCCCAGGTGTGCCCGGTGGCAGTCACATGGAGGTGGACATCAGCGGCATCAACTTGGCAACAATATCCAGTCCATACGGTGTTGTTACCGTGCCCTTTGAAGACATGAACCAGTGGCCCAAGTTCAACTCGATCATGCTAAGGATGGCATCTGGAAAAACAAAGCCAGATTGGAATCCCGCCGCGCGGACATTGACAGTGTTCCTTGAAAAGGGCGAACAGGCATGGATCAAGCTTAGCTCTGGTCTTGGCGCAACACAGACAGAAGGTGATGCGAACCTGGATCTTCATGGACACAAAGGCACCTTGATGGACAGTTCCTTGCCTGCAGGCAAGATTGCTGCTGCAGCAAGAGGTCTATCATGGCTGGTATCTCCTGCGCGGACGATACACCTGGTCCACGCAACACAGAAACCGCTAAAGAAGCCCAAGATCAACGCAGCCGAGGTTTCCTTCAGAGACTTTGGTGCCACCAATGCCGATATCAACATACCTGACACTACGGTGCATGCCCGTACCACGCAGAAGATCGACGTGTTCTCTAAGTGGGATATGTGGGTCGACAATCCACAAAAGCCAGCACCGGAGCTTCAACATCAAAGTGCATACTTCTACGAGCAACATTGCGAAGACCGTACGAAGGACACACTATCAAACAGGAAGACCCAGGAGTTTGGCGATACGAAGTACCGCCTGATCACCTACGAACCACTCGCCACTACACGCTTCCGCGAAAACATGCCCCTTGCCCTCCGCAACGTTCCAGAGAACCTTACGCGTTTGGGAGGTGGCAAGGAGGTTAGCGTACTCAGCAGCAAGCGTCCCGATGGCGTGAAACTTCTCTACGCCATTCCTTCCTTTAGGTGGTTGGAAGAAGAGAAGAAGCTTGACGGCAACATCGTGCGCAGCACACGCAAGGGCGGTGGCATCCGCATCTACATGGAACGTCCATGGTACAGTTCGGGCAACGATGAGCTGCTAGGCGTTGTCTTGTACAGCAAGGAGAAGTTGACTCCTAAGAAAGACAATGACAGCTCTTACAAGGGATTCAAATCGCTTGACTTCAAGGGTGCAGGCTCGGAAATCAAGGATAAGTTCAGTGCTGCTGCCGCGATACTTGGGAACGCCAAGCTTGAGATACCAGAAGAGTTGCAACCCTACGTAACACAGTGGGGGCTTGACCCAATCTGGCTAAGCGCACCAACTCCATCGGACAACTCCCCACGCATTGGGAACTTCCGTGAACCAAAGCTCGTGCTTCAAAGCGTAAGTCTTGCCGAGGTTGCTCCTTCACAGCGGTTTACCGTCGTGGCCTACGAGCCGAAGTTCGACGAGGCCCGCAAGCTGTGGTATTGTGACATTGAGTTGGATCCAGGAGCTTCGTACTACCCGTTCATTCGCTTGGCTCTTGCACGCGTACAACCACATTCACTCGAAGACCCTACAACAGGCAAGGATGTGTATTGCTCACGCGTTTCCCAAAGCACGTTTTGTCAGCTTGCTCCTGATCGCGAAGCCGTTGCACGTATTGAGGACGATAGGCAAAGCGTGACGGTACAAGTCATCGGTCATACCTACCGCACGAACAGTGCTGGTCAAACAGGCAGCACCATCGAAGTGGCATTGGAGAAGCGCGACGTAGGTTCTGCAAGCACCGACCTTGGATGGACACGCGTGTTAAGTCAGCGACTTGACCGGATCCATGCTGGAAATCTATGGGGTGGTTTGATCAAGCTTCCAACATCGGTCGACGCTGACACCTATCGCGTGGTGATCACCGAATTGGAGCAGTTCCTTACCGACCCAGAAAAGGCTTCAGAGCGTGTGGCCAACCTTGGGGCAAAGGACGTCAAGACCCTCAACGATGAGGCAGCCGGTGAGGTTACCCTTGACATTGGATATCGCGTTGTCTACGCCGACGTGCTACCGCTGAAATAATCAACCTCACATATAAACTCGTCACCCAACGGTGCAAATGCTTCCAACATTTGCACCGTTTTGTATTTTGCTACAAGCAATTCCTGTTATGCGGCCTGCTAACCTGTTGAGCTTTCCGCACCATTGATTATCACATCATTGCATCTGGCTAGTTGCCTCGACAACGCTGTTGTAGTGTAATGTCTAATGCAACCTAGCTTGGGCCTCGTGGTAATATCCAGCGTGCGGCAGTAATTCATAATCGCGATCAGTCAATTTCTCGAAACCGTACCATGACCGTTCTACGATGGTTTGGCATTGCCGTGCTTGCAATGCTCTTGTTGGCGAACCTTGGGGGCTTGTTCTACCCAAGGCATGCTACCGTTGTTTGTACCATCTCGATCAACAAACCTGCAGCAACGATCTACCCCTACATTGCTAATCCGCGGCTTTGCCAGCTGTGGTCGCCCTGGCGCACGAAGGATACGACACTCGTGATCCACTACAGTGGACCCGATCAAGGGAAGGGGGCTGGTTATACGTGGAGTGGCAATGCCGATGTTGGTAGTGGGTCGTGGGTGATCACAGGCACCACAGACAGGCGTGTGGACGCTGCTCTTTCCGTAGAAGGCATGGGCGCATCGACGGTGTGGATGACCGTAGATCAAAGGGGACAACACTCAGACGTTGTCTGGGCAATCTCGACCGATATGGGCTGGCTGCCGATGCTGCGATTGTTTACGCCACTGTTTACATCGTATGTAACGACTGACTTCAATGCTGGACTTGCTAATCTCAAGTCGCTCATGGAATCACTACCGAACTCACGCACAGGCATGCCCGAGCTAGTGCAATTGCCTCCTACGCACGTCCTCTCCACTCGGGCAACCGTTAACACAACCGAAATCGGGAAGTCGTTGGCCACCATGTACGGCACGATCATGCACGAGGCATTCAAGCAGCGCGCCGAGCTCAAGGGCAACATGCCCGTCATGGCCATCTACTACGGTCAACGTGATGGAGCAAGACAAACCGATCTCGAAGCAGCAATCATTACCACAAAGCCCGCACACTCAACCAGCGGTGTTCATGCTCGCACCATCCCTGCAGGAGAGTTCGTGCGTGTGCCCTATTTCGGTCCGTACGAGAAGACGTCCACCGCATACCATTCTGCACGTGAGTTTGCAAGACAGAGCGGACGTAGCCTGGACAGCGCCGCTATGGAATGGTACGTGACCGATCCACAGAGCGAACCCGATACATCGCTGTGGCAAACCGATGTATACTTCCGTATCCGATAGCCACGCACGGTGGTATTTTGCCACATGATTCGCATCCTCAATGCACTCTTCTACAGTGCACTTGCTATCTGGCTTGGGTCTAGCGTGGTCCGACTTGTTGTTGGCTACGATGCCTTTGTTCCAGGCACCACCACACTGAAAGGCTGGTATAGCCCCGACCAGCTCCATCACACCATCTGGCTCTATGCAATCCTTGCAGCGTGGACGGGCTGGAGCTTTGGCGTGATGGCCGTAGGGGGCTGTGTATCACTCCTGGCACAACGCAAGCAGTTCAGACAGCAAGCATGGATGCTCATGGTGCTGATCTTCATCGTACTCCTGGTGCCCGCACAAGTATGGCACATCCTTGCCGACGTTGAATTGTGGAACAATCTAGATCCAAACACAGGCCGGATAATCGGTAACCCCGAACATGTGACCAGTATATTTGTAGAGCAGATGACGAGTATGTCCTACAGTATCGTCAATGGACTTTCGATACTCATGGGCATCACCATCGTAAGCACCCTGGCTATGCGTCCGCTTACCCTGGCACGTAATCCAGAGCCCCCTTCCACCCCTTCGTAACATCAGAGTGAAAGCAGACAAACTTCTGGAAGAGCTCACAGCACTTGCAACGAGCATTGGGTATACCGTGCGCCGTGAAAGCGGATCGTTCAAGGGTGGTGCATGCGTAATGAAAGAGCAGCAACTGATCCTGGTCAACCGCTCGATCCCGCCTGAGGCCTCATGCGTGATGCTTGCCCGCGCCCTTGCACGCATTGGCGTGGAAGACTCCTATGCAAAGCCTGCTGTTCGCGACATCCTGGAGCGTGAACGAATCTGGGTGACGCAGCATCCTGAAGTAACCTTCGAAGCATCATGACGAAGTGCGCTCATGTTGCGATTATCGGCCGACCCAATGCGGGGAAGAGTACGTTGCTCAATGCCATCCTTGGCGAACACCTGAGCATCGTCACACCAAAGCCGCAGACAACGCGAAGGTCCGTACTCGGCATCCACACGGATAACAACACCCAACTGATCTTCGTCGACACGCCAGGAGTCCTACGTCCGCGCTATCGTCTGCAAAAAGCGATGATGCAATACGTGCAGGAGTGCCTGGAGTCAACCGACATCATCTGCGTGGTTATCGACACACCGAAGGCCGTCGAGCATGACGGGTTGTTAGATCCGATGATGGAAGGACTGCTCAAGTCCGTCCGCTCTCGCAGCAAGGTCCCCATCATTCTCGTCCTCAACAAGATGGACGCCCTACCACAGTCGAAGCTTGCGCTACCGTTGGTAGAGCAGGCCCGACAGAGTGGGTTGTTTACAAAGTCCGTTGCCATCTCTGCATCGCAAGGCAAGGAAGTTGACGATTTGGTTCGTGTACTACAGGACCTTGCACCAGAATCGGTGTATCTGTATGACGAAGATCAGCTCTCGACCCTTCCGCAGCGATTCTTCGTTGCAGAACTCATTCGGGAAGTCATCTTCAAACAGCTTCGTCAGGAAGTTCCGTATGCTACTGCCGTTCAGGTGCTGGAGTTTACCGAGCCAGAGGTAGGTCCGTTTCATATTACGGCCGACATCACCGTTGAGCGAGACACGCAGAAAATCATCATGATTGGCAAGGGTGGTGAGCAGCTCAAACGCATCCGCATGGAAGCGCAGCAAGCCATTGCCGACCATCTACAACATGGCGTAAAGCTGGAGCTTTTTGTGAAGGTTCGGGCTGATTGGAGAAATGATCGCGCCCAGCTAGCCAATTTGGGCTACTGATCTCCGTTATTTTTGTCGTTCATGCTGAATACCATTACCAAGATCCTTGGCCTAGGGGCCGTGTTCATACTTGTTTCGTGTTCTGGAACGGAAGAGTCCACACGAAAGCGCTCCGTCGACGAGATCTACACCGAGGCCATGGCGGCCTTCAACAATGAAGAATGGGCAGACGCGCTGTCGCAGTTCGACATTATCAAGCTGCAGTATCCAGCAAGCCAGTATGCCGACGATGCACAGTTCCGGATTGCGGAGATCAACTTCCATCGTGGCGAGTATGTAATGGCCTCATACAACTACAGCGTCGTTCGCCGGTCGTTCCCCAGCAGTGAATGGGTAAAGACGTCGGCCTACAAGGTCGGGCTATGCTATGCAGAACTCATGCTCCCACCCGATCGCGATCAGGAGTACACGATGAAGGCCATCCAGGCCTTTACGGAGTTTCAGCAACTGTACCCAACGGACTCACTGGCGCTTGTTTCCGTCCAACGCATCCACGACCTACGCAATCATCTTGCCGAACGATACCTGTTGGTTGCCGAGCATTACGTGAAGACAGAAAGCAAGCGAGCTGCCTTGGTGTACTATGATGCCTTGATCAACGAGTATCCCGATTCAGACTGGCTGGAGGATGCTTTCATCGGGAAGCTTACTATCCAGTCCGCCCTCGGGTTGACTACTGACTGCAAAACAACACTGGCACAGTATCGCAAGGCCATCAAACAGCCAAAGCGAGAAAACGAAGTCATCGAAATCGAAAGGAATCTCCAATGAACGGACGTCCGCCATCCGCTAGCGAAGTCATCATGACCGAACTGGTTCTCCCGAACGATACCAACCAACTGGGCAATCTCCTTGGTGGCAGACTCATGCATTGGATCGACATTGCCGCTGCCTTGGTGTCGCAACGCCACACTGGGAAGATCTGCGTAACAGCGTCGGTCGACGAGATTTCCTTCCACGAGCCGATCAAGCTGGGACACGTAGTCCACGTTCGTGCTCGTATCACACGCGCCTTCCGCACATCGATGGAAGTCGAGGTCATCGTAGAACGCGAAGACCCGCTCAACGGCTCATACGCCCGTACCTCCGTTGCCTACCTTACGTTCGTGGGTATCGACCAGTACGGCAAGCCCCTTCTTGCACCACCAGTGTTGCCGGAAACGGACGAAGAGAAACGTCGGTACGATGAAGCAGCACAACGCAGGGATGCACGCCTTCGCGAACGGAAGGCACGCACCACTGCAGCATCGTCGAATGCGTGAGATCGTTCTTGTTGTCTCGCTCTGCCTTGCAGTAGCATCGTCTACTCTGCTGTATGGACAGGAGAGCGAGGTTGCAGTACGGTACATCCGTGCCTACGGGGCCGACAACGAGTTACTTCCGCCGGTCGTACTGTTGAATGAGAACTCCGATCCTGCGCAGCCAGGTTCGGCCTATGCTACCGTCGAGTTTGATGTGCGAGCTTCGCACATCCCCAATGTGTACGTGAGACTCATTCATTGCAAGGCCGATTGGACGGAAGACGACAACTTGTTCTTGAACGATGTCACAACGCGCACGAGCCTCGTAGACTGGTCGATCGCCGCTCAACGCAGCACCTACTTCAACTACCGTGGCAAGGTGCGCATCCCGAACGTCCAGCTCTCGCTGCGCTTTGCCGGCAACTGGAAGGCTGTGGTGTATGATATGGACACCGACCAGAAGCTTGCAGAAACGCGAATGTTCGTAGTAGATCCACGAGCACAGACGATGTTCAACTTCATGACGGACTTCTACGATCCGAATGCACGTGTAAGCTCTACGGCATTAACGTTGGAGGCAATCGTGTCGGCACCCACGACGGAGATCATCGACCCCAACGTGCACACCTGTGTGTTCTACCGCAACAATCGCTGGTACGAACCCTTTGTAGTCTCGACCAGGTCGTTCCACGGAAGAAACAGCTACAACGTTGGAACGGCTGTTACGGGCGTGTTCCCACCAGGGAAGGTCTTTCGAGTACTACGAATTCCTGCACAGAATGAATATCGTATCCTCGATCTCACCAATCTTGCACTATTCCCATCCACGGGTCAGCCCGTTCGGTTGCCGTTGAGCGACCTCCGGCGAAACGGTATGTTCCTGGAGCGAAGCGACGATGGTGCTTTAACGAGTACGATGATCTCGTCGGCCAACAACGAGTACGTGCCGCTGGAATTCCTTCTAGACCCTTCGCCAGGTTCACCTTCCGAGCACGACGTCTTCCTGGTCGGATCCTTCAACAATTGGCACCCCACACGTGACTGGATGATGTGGTTTGACGAAGACCTGCGCATGTACCGTCTGCGACAGTGGGTTCGGCGCGGCCGACATAACTACCTCTACGCAACCGGTACGCTCAATGCTGACACTGATGAGGTCGACGATATCTCATTCGAAGAGTTCGAAGGCAACACAGCATCCAACAGTAACAGCTACATTGCGTTTACATACGCTCGGATCCTTGAGTATGGCGGATACGATGCCATCATCTCTGTTGGATCTTCAAACATTTACACAGGAAACCGGTAGTCTTCGGCAGTATGCAGATATTCAATGGTGTTGACGTCAGCATACCTACGAAGCCAGCATAATCATGAGTTCGGGAATCAACAGACCAAACAAACGTGAAGACGATGTAGAGTTTGCTCTAAGGCCTCCAAGCTTTGCGGAGTTTACGGGTCAGCCACGCATCGTAGAAAACCTGCAAGTGTTCATTGCTGCTGCCAGACAGCGCAATGAACCGCTTGACCATGTGCTGCTGACTGGTCCACCAGGCCTTGGCAAAACCACGCTCTCACACATCATCGCTCGCGAGATGGAAGCACGGATTACGATGACGAGCGGACCCGTCCTGGAGAAACCTGGTGATCTTGCAGGTATCCTCACGTCACTCGAAGAAGGCGACGTGTTGTTCATCGACGAGATCCATCGTCTTACACCCGTCGTCGAAGAGTACCTCTACTCCGCCATGGAAGACTTCCGGCTGGACATCATGATCGACTCGGGTCCAGCCGCTCGTAGCGTGCAACTCACCATCCCCCGCTTTACGCTCATCGGTGCAACAACCCGTCAAGGCTTGCTCACCGCTCCCTTACGCTCACGCTTTGGCATCAACAATCGGCTTGACTACTACACTGCCGCCGACCTCTCGCGCGTGATCACGCGATCAGCCGAAATCCTGGGCGCAGAGATGGATGGGGAGGGGGCTTTGGAGATCGCTCGTAGATCACGTGGTACTCCACGTATCGCAAACCGACTGCTACGCCGCACTCGCGACTTCGCAGAAGTCAAGGGTAAGGGCGTCATTACAAAATCCATTGCAGCACTCGCACTCAAGGCTCTTGATGTTGACGAGTACGGACTCGACGAGATGGACGCGCGCATCATCCTAAGCATCATCGAGAAGTTTGGTGGCGGTCCCGTCGGCCTTGGCACCATTGCCGTGAGTGTAGGAGAGGATGCTGGCACACTCGAGGAAGTGTATGAGCCATTCCTCATTCAGCAGGGCTTTTTGCAGCGCACGCCACGCGGACGTGTAGCAACGCTGCTTGCCTATCAACACTTTTCTATTGAGCCCCCTACCAATCAATCGACCACACATCCTCTGTTTGATCAGGAGAATACGTGAACAACACCCGTCTTTGCAGAGTCGCCTTCCTGACCGTACTGCTCACGATTGGAATGGCAACCGTGAGTGTAGCGCAGCAGCCACCCATGCCGAAGACCTATCACCGGTCAGTCCTGGGCGACCCAACGCGCATCGTGTTAAGCTGCAAGAACGTCATTCAAAGCATGGCCTGGTGGTCTCGGCTTGGTTTCACTCCCACACCCGGCAATACGGCACGTCCGGACAGTGCTATCACGTTAGCCGATGGACAGGTAGTCATCACACTCGTGAAGGACAATCTGCCATCGCCGATTCTCATGTTTGCCTCGAATGATGTGCGAATGCTCAAGGACTCTTTGGACTCGTTGCGCATCCTCACCACATACGACGTCATGGGACCAACGCTTGGTGAACTTCGACTTCGTTCACCCAGTGGAGTGCACATGGCCGTTCGACCATCAACGATGGAGCCGCGCATTCCAACAAGTGGTGATTCCAACATCGTCTGCGGCAAGCTCACGGAGATCTCCGTTGACGTTGCCGATTTCCCACTCTCCAAGGAGCAGCGCTTCTGGGAGGTGCTGGACTTTTCCGTTGAGCGCTCTGGCGTCAAGCCCTATCCTTTTGCCGTGGTGACGGACGGGTATGTGCATATCGGACTGCATGAAATGCGCGACATTCCGTCTGTGGCCTTTACCTACTTTGCCTCGAACATGGTCGAGCGGATCGACAGACTCAAGAAGAGCGGCATCACCTTTGTGGACGAGTATAAGAATGCCGAAGGAGCCGTCGAACACGTCTACATCGAGAGTCCCGACGGTCAGCTAGTCATGCTCTTCACCGGTAACCAATAACACACACACCACGTGCTGACAGGTTATTTTCGCCTTCCTTGGTGAAGCTCAACAACTGAGCGTCACCCAACCCCCCTATCACGAGCAAACAACGATGAGCAAGGACATTACTTCGCGCGAAGCAGACTACTCCCAATGGTACATCGACATTGTCCGCAAGGCCGGTCTTGCCGACTATTCCGCCGTCAAAGGCTGCATGGTCATCAAGCCCTACGGCTTTGGCATTTGGGAGCACATGCGTGATCAGCTTGACAAGATGTTCAAGCAGACCGGTCACGTCAACGCCTACTTCCCCTTGCTCATCCCAAAGAGTTTCTTGAGCAAGGAAGCTGCACACGTAGAAGGGTTTGCCAAGGAATGTGCCGTAGTAACGCACTACCGACTCAAGAATGCGCCCGATGGTTCAGGCGTCATCGTTGACCCCGAAGCCAAGCTTGAAGAAGAGCTCATCATCCGACCAACCAGCGAGACCATCATCTGGGACTCCTATCGCGATTGGATTCAGAGTTATCGCGACCTACCGGTATTGATTAACCAGTGGGCAAACGTTCTCCGTTGGGAGATGCGCACACGACTATTCCTTCGCACGGCCGAGTTCCTTTGGCAAGAAGGTCACACCGCACATGAAACGCGTGAAGAAGCCATTGCCGAAGCAGAGCGCATGCTCGACGTCTACGCCCGCTTTGCAGAAGAGTGGATGGCCTTGCCCGTAGTGCGTGGCGTAAAGACAGCCAACGAACGTTTTGCCGGAGCAGAAGAAACCTACTGTATCGAAGCGCTCATGCAGGATGGTTGGGCATTGCAGGCCGGAACCAGTCACTTCCTCGGACAGAATTTTGCCAAGGCCTTCGACGTACAGTTCAGCACGCGCAACAACTCACGCGAGTACGTATGGGCAACATCATGGGGTGTTAGCACTCGACTCATGGGTGCGTTGATCATGGCGCATAGCGACGACGAAGGACTCGTTGTCCCACCACGCATCGCACCAACGCAAGTTGTGATCATCCCCGTGCCAAAGTCCCTTCCCGCCTTGCAGGAAACCATCGACACGATTGCCAGTGATTTACAGTCGCTTGGCATTCGTGTGAAGGTCGACAGCAACGATCAGGATCGACCTGGCTTCAAGTTTGCCGAGTACGAGAAGATTGGCATTCCAATCCGTCTAGCCATTGGCGCTCGTGATCTAGAGGCAGGCACCATCGAAGTTGCAAGACGCGACACACGAGAGAAGCAAAGCGTTCCCCTTGCCGGCCTCAGCACCCACATCCAAGCACTTCTCGAAGAGATTCAGCAAAACCTCTACAATCGCGCATTGCAGTTCCGCACCGAGCACACCACGCGCGTAGACACGTGGGAGCAATTCGTGGATGTCCTCGAGAACAAGGGTGGCTTCATCAGCGCCCATTGGGACGGCACACCAGAGACGGAGCAGCAAATCAAGGAAGAGACAAAGGCAACCATCCGCTGCATCCCCCTTGATGCTCCAACCGAAGCCGGCCAGTGCGTTCGCACAGGCAAGCCCAGCACCAAGCGCGTACTGTTTGCCCGTGCCTATTGATGGTAGGGGGCTTGGTAGAGGGTGACGCCTTTGGCATGCACCTCATCGTGCACCTCATCGTACACCTCATTTGGCCAACTTAGCGACCTCGCTTGGTAGCAGTGCTCGATTGTACACACGCACATCGTCCATATACCCGATAAGCCCCGGCATCTGTTCGGGCTTCAGCGTACTTGAACGAAGCGTACCAAACATGAACTGTTGGGTTGTTGTTGTTGGTGATGGTTTACCAGTCCATGAATCCCCATCCACGTACACGCCATTGACGTACAACATTGTGCCAGAGGTGCTATACACAACAGCCACGTGATTCCATTGGTCAAGCTTGTATGGCACCACATCGGCTCTTGCGTAAGCATTGAACTTGTTCCTGGTGTACGATGCATTGAGCACTCCAGCCTCAAAGAAGACGCTGTATCCTTCACCACTAGGATGCAGGTACTTGCCGATGATGATGCCATCAGACGGATATGGCTGATCGCATTTGAACCAGAACGCCATGGTAAGGGGCAGTGCATTGAAGGACTCTGACGTTGGAATTCTCACCCACTGCGATGGACTAGCAAAGTGAATTGCACTATTCGGTATTCCGAACCTGTCTGGTCCGTATGTAGGATTTCCCTCTTCAACACCAGAATATCCGTTTCCAGAACTATCGGCAACATTGCCGTCAAGCATGTAGTGAGCCATTGGTCCATCACTGCTCATAGTATCGGGGGGAACCGTACCACCTGTATCAACGGAGATAATCAGGAACGTTGTGTCAGCTTCCTTCACATTAGCAGTTACCTGCCTGGTTCCGTGCTTGCCTAACATGACGGTGATCACGTTC
The DNA here is from genome assembly GCA_024103135.1 of Bradyrhizobiaceae bacterium. GTDB lineage: Bacteria > Bacteroidota > Ignavibacteria > Kapaibacteriales > Kapaibacteriaceae > OLB6. Next base: position 37,789 of record JAGFIZ010000057.1, read on the forward strand.
TGTCCCACAGGAACATTGAGAAACTTGAACAAACCATTGGAGTCAGTAATGGCAGCATCAATTCGCGACGACAACCGAACTTCGGTATTCCTGTATGGCTCGGCAGTCACTGCGTCCTTGATTAAGCCCGCCACCGTTCCTGTTGCTGCAGGGGTACTGAGGATAATCGTTGCCGACGAAGTCTTTCCTGCAACTACATTGACCGTTGCCGTACCTATGAGCGAGTCATTTTTGTTAGCATGAACCACATACGCACCAGGCTGGACATCACCCAAAACATAGGTGCCATCGGCCTGCGTCAGAATCGACTGCGTGGCGGGTACAGTAGAAATCAATGCTCCAGCAACCGGTGCATTGGAATTCTTATCTAAAGCAACCCCCGAAATGGTCCCCGTAGTAGGTGCCGTTGGACTGCTTTCGCAGGCAACGAACAGCGCAATCATCACGATTAGCGAGAGACCCTTGATGCTCTGCAACATGTATTGGTTTTGCATGTTCCATCGACCTGAAGGTGAATGATTCTGTGACATCCTTGACCCGCTCAAAAATACTCGTGCCGTCTTCAATACACTGTGACCTGTTGCAGCGAGCATCTGCAACGAATAATGTTACACGATACCAGCATAACTGCAAAACCAGCCGTACTGTTCGTCGTCCACTAAACCCGCGCCATATTCGACACCCCGCACTGACCACCCACTCTCACATTTGTTACCTCCCTAGCCCCCTTCAGAAAAACCCAGTGGTGGTGCGGTATGGTTGGGTATTTTTGCGGTTTGCCCAGAATCTCACACGGCACAAGCCTTCATGCAGCACTTTAGAAACTTTTGCATCATCGCCCATATTGACCACGGGAAAAGTACGTTGGCTGACCGTCTGCTGGAGCGGACGGGGCGCGTTTCGGCGCGGGAGATGACGTACAATCAGATTCTCGACGATAACCCGCTGGAGCAAGAGCGTGGCATTACCATTAAGCTGCATGCCATCCAGATGGACTACGTGGCTAAGGATGGTCAGAACTATAAGCTGAACCTGATCGATACCCCTGGACACGTTGACTTCTCGTACGAGGTCTCACGCTCTCTAAGTGCCTGTGAGGGGGCTCTGTTAGTCGTAGATGCTACGCAAGGCGTCGAAGCGCAAACCATCTCGAACTTGTTCATGGCCATTGATCAGGGACTGGAAATCATTCCCGTCATCAACAAGATCGACCTACCGGCTGCCGTCACTACGATCGAAACGGTCAAGCAACAAGTGATGGACTTGATTGGCTGCAAGGAAGAGGACATGATCCTTGCATCGGCTAAGTCGGGCATTGGCATCGACGAAATCCTGGAAGCCGTCATCCAACGTGTGCCACCACCTACGGGTGATCCCAACAAACCGCTGCGAGCCTTGATCTACGATTCGATCTTTGATTCCTACCGTGGCGTTGTTGTGAACGTTCGCGTGTTCGACGGTGTGATGAAGGAGAAGGATAAGATCCGCTTCATGAATACGGGCTATGAGTATGAGCTTGACGAGGTAGGCGTGCTATTTATGTCGCGCCAACGTACCAAGGTGCTCGAAGCCGGTAACGTAGGGTACTTCACGGCGGCAATCCGACGTCTGCAAGACACAAAGGTCGGCGATACGGTCACTCATGCCAATGCTCCTTGCGATGAATCCATTGCTGGTTTCCGCGAGGTCAAGCCAATGGTGTTTAGCGGTATCTACCCTGCGGACAGTGACGACTTCGAGGACTTGCGCGAAGCCCTGGGCAAACTCACGTTGAACGATGCAGCCATTACCTACGAGCCCGAAACATCAAGCGCTCTGGGCTTTGGCTTCCGCTGCGGCTTTCTTGGCCTACTACACATGGAGATTGTCCAGGAGCGCCTGGAGCGAGAGTTTAACCAGACCATCGTAACAACAGTACCGAACGTTCGATATCGGGTGATTACTACAAAGGACGAGGAGCTTTGGGTAGACAATCCGTCACAACTACCCAATCCCACGCTGATCGCCGATATCCAGGAGCCATACATCCGTGCACAGATCATCTCTCCCACCGAGTATACGGGAGCAATCATGAAGCTGTGTATTGAACGACGCGGTACCATGGTCGGGCAGTCCTACCTTAGTGCAGATCGAGTGGACATGACGTTCGAATTGCCTCTGGCAGAAGTCGTGTTTGACTTTTACGACAAGCTCAAGAGCAATACCCGCGGCTATGCGTCGCTGGACTATGAGTACAGCGACTATAAGTCGGGTCAGCTTGTCCGCATGGACATCCTGCTCAACGGCGAGCCAGTAGACGCACTATCAAGCATCGTACACAGACAGAAAGCTCATGAATGGGGCAAGAAGTTGTGTGCAAAGCTCAAGGAGCTCATTCCACGACAGATGTTTGAGGTCGCCATCCAGGCAGCCATTGGTTCAAAGATCATTGCAAGAGAAAGTATCAGCGCCATTCGCAAGAACGTGCTGGCCAAATGTTATGGCGGTGATATTTCAAGAAAACGCAAACTCATAGAGAAACAGAAGGAGGGGAAGAAACGTATGAAACAGGTCGGACGAGTAGAAATCCCTCAAGAAGCCTTCCTTGCTGTTCTGTCGATCGACTAGCACCTACGTGATCGTGGCTTGCATTGACAACGAACAAGCAAGCCGTGGATCGTGAATGCTACAATCGTCGCTAATGTGTCATCATCCCTGCTTACAACATGAATCTGCTCACCTGGTACAAACAACGTAGAGAACGAAAGAAGAATGCGAAGAAGCCCGAGACCATTGGCGAACACCTTTGGTCATGGGTAAAGACCATCGTCTGGGCCCTCTCCGTAGTAACCATCGTCAACGGTCTGCTCCTCGCTTCCTTCACCGTACCAACGGGCTCGATGGAGAACACGGTGCTGCCGGGTGACTATGTATTCGTGAACAAATTCATCTACGGACCAAGTACGCCACAGATCATTCCCTTCTTTAACATCACGCTGCCATATTACAAGTTGCCACCGTTGGCTGGACCAGATCAGGGCGACGTGATTGTGTTCATCTTCCCTGGCAATAGAGATCAGGTAAAGGCCGACAACTTCGAGTACTACCTCAAGCGGTGCGTGGCTGTGGCTGGCGACACGCTACAGATCGTCAACCGCAAGGTCTATGTGAATGGCAAGGAGTTTACGCTGCCTACACATGCAAAGTTCAGAGACCTTTCGCCTGAACAACGTCAGCAGGAAACCGAGTCTACCCGCTACCAGACCTTTCCTCCTGGCCGTGGATATACGCGCGATGACTGGGGTCCGATGTGTATTCCAAAGGAGGGCGACGTAATCCAGCTCACTCGTGAAAACATCCTTGAATGGAGCACCTTCATTCGGCGTGAGGGACATGACGTTGATGTCAGCAGGATGCTTATCGACGGTCAGCCTGCCACGTCATACACGGTAGAGCGCGATTATGTGTTCGGCATGGGCGACAATCGCGACAACTCTCTCGACTCCCGGTTCTGGGGCTTCATACCCAAGGAGGACGTCGTGGGTACACCAATGATGGTGTACTGGTCATGGCCCGTCGAGTCAGAGAAAAACGTCACCGTGCAACGTCCAGACGGTCTATACGAAGTTCACCGCGTACCAACCACACTCGGTGAAAAGCTAACAGGAGTACGGTGGAGTCGGCTGGGAACGATCATCCGATAGCGCAAGCCGACGTCGCCGCTACGTCAGCTTCAGGTCTTACTTCGATACGCATTCGTGACGTCATCGTCACAGGCATCGTCGCTGCAAGCATTGCTGTGCTCCTACGCATCTTCGTGTTGGGGACGTTTACCATTCCGTCCCATAGCATGGAGAATACCTTGATTCCTGGCGATCAGATCCTGGTTAGCAAACTCCCTAAATGGTTCGGCATCACTCCGAGTCGTGGTGACGTTGTGGTGTTTACCATGCCCGACTCGCTACGGGCCGATAAGCCCGACGAGCTCTACGTAAAGCGAATCATCGGCTTGCCAACCGATACCGTAGGTATCACTCCATTGGGAATAACCATCAACAACAAACTCATCCCCGACCCTCCTGCAAGTAAGGTCAAGCAGGCAATCGAGAATGGACGGGTCCAGATTGTAGTGCCCGATGGACATTACTTTATGATCGGCGACAATCGGTCCAACTCATGGGATTCACGGTATTGGGGCGTGCTGCCGGCTGACCACATTGAGGGTCGCCCCTTGCTTATCTATTGGTCGTACGGCTCTGTTGACTCTACTGAATCCAAGCACATCCGTTGGGATCGTCTGTTTAGCACGGTAAGGTAGTATGAGTGTTCTCGACAGTCCATCGAACAACGGTTGCAACTCGATCTACATCCACGTGCCGTTTTGCGAGAAGAAGTGTACATACTGCGACTTCTACTCCATTGAGAATACCGAACACATTGATGCTTTTGTCGGCGATGTGATTGCCGAGATTGCCCTGCGACTTCAGAATATCACGCAACCTGTTCAGCCATCTACGATATTCTTTGGCGGTGGCACGCCCACGTTACTCACCGCCAATCACATCGAACGGATTCTTCACGCCCTACCAACACCGTTGGCTAACGCTGAAATCACGATGGAAGCAAACCCCGGCACGATCAGCCCGGAGAAGCTTAGTGAGTATCGTTCACTTGGCGTTAACCGCCTAAGCATAGGCGTTCAGTCGTTCAATCCTTCCGAACTCGAATTCCTTACTCGCATCCATAGCCGAGAACAAGCAATTGATGCTGTGCATCACGCCCGTAAGGCAGGATTCGACAACGTGAATATCGACGTGATGTTTGCACTACCATCACAGACGGCTGCTTCGCTGAGCGCCACGTTGCAACAAGTGCTGGCACTGGGAACCGAACACGTCAGCGCTTACTCGCTCATCTATGAACATGGAACTCCACTCTTCAGACAGATGAAAAGGGGCTTGGTAATACCAACTCCTGAAGACGTCGATGCAGAACTGTACGAGCTGGTGATCAGCACACTCACCTCCGCCGGCTACCGCCAATACGAAGTGAGCAACTTTGCACATCCGGACAAGGAGTGCCGACATAACCTTGCATACTGGCATGCCCGCGACCACTTGTCGGTTGGACCGTCTGCTCACGGCTTATTGAATGGCGAGCGTTACTGGAACCACCGCAGTCTCTCGTCATGGCAACGCTTGGTGCGCATGGGTACGCTACCACAGGCCAACACGGAAACGCTCGACGAGAGAGAAACGATGAATGAGTTTGTCTTTCTCACACTTCGCTCCGATGGAATTCCTGTAGACCAAGTACACCGTCGCTTTGGTTTTGACGTACGCACTGCGCTTGGTGCGAGACTTGCAGACTGGATCCAGGATGATTTAATCGCCGACTCGAATGGCGTGTTGCGGTTGACCTCTCACGGCTACGCCGTATGCGACGAGCTTACCGTGCATGTGCTTGAGGCATGTGATCAAGCATGGGAATCGTCTCGCGCAGGAACTCAGACCAACATTACCGCTACGGAGTAGCAAGTCGTGGTGCGTGCACATCACGCTGCTGCATTGTGCATCTAAGCACTCGGACTTCTTATTCCGTCCGCAATGCCTCAGAGACAACCGTCCGCGCAGCCCGCGATGCAGGATAGAGTGCAGCAAGTCCAGCCAACACTAGCGACGTTACGGCAATGAGCAGCACGTCGGCTAGCTGAACCTCAAGTGGTAGGTACGGGATGAGAAATCCTTCTGACATGTCGAAGGATATCCAGTGAAAGGTGTTCTGTCCCCAGCATACGCCCAGTCCTAGGACAAGTCCGCACACCACGCTCACCACCCCGATGCTTAGTCCTTGCAAGAGATACACTCGTCGAATATCAGCGCTGGTAAAGCCCATACCCAACAGTATCGCGATGTCGCGTCGCTTCTCTACGACGCCTAACGTAAGCGACACCAACACACTAAATGATGCAACCAGCACGATGAGCGAGAGCACGACAAACGTCCCAACACTTTCCAAGCGCATGGTGTCGACCAGTCCTCTATTGGCATCTTCCCACGTGGAAATGCGAATGCCGTTGGTCTTCTGCGATACCATAGCCCCCTTCCCACCGTCATCCTCAGATGTAGTGGAAGTGACCGAGGTGTTCGAAAGCTGCGACTGAATAGCCGCCTTAATGGCTGGCAAGGCAAGTGAAAGCTCGCGAGGGTTTGGCACGTTAGCAAACAGCTCTGCTCTTCCCTCCTTGACTGACAGTGGAATGGCGCCACTCGCAACGTACATGCGTGGAAGACCTACGTCTCTTGCCGTAGTTGTTTGGTAGATGCCGGTCACAACAACGGCATTGCCTTTCGGTACGCCCACACCCATCATCGCATGCTCTACATCGAGGACGGAGAAGAGATTCATCGTATCGCCAATGCGTAATTGAAGTTGATCGGCCATGTTTACCGAGATCACGGCACCATAGCCTGACGTGAGTTTCAAGGCAAAGCGTCCAACAACGATGGAGTTGTGTAGTCCTTCAAAGACCTTGCTTGAGGGTTGAGTCAGGACGATCACATCGGCTGCACCAGTCTTGATACCACTCTGTACGACGACCTTCGACGTAACGACCTCGGTAACCGTCGGCTCACCCACCGTCTGCTCAAGTGCCCTAGTGAGTATGCGCTCAGCTCCGTCAATTGAGTCAAAGGTCAGCCCCTTCTCTGGCACCGCAGTAAGATGCGGTCCAAAACCAATCATCAAGTCGTGAGCAACGCCACGGAAACCATTGAATAGCGACGTTACGATAACCAAGGCTGCAGTGCCGATGACGATGCCCAATACACTAAGCATACCGATGATCGTAATCACCGACAGCTTCGTAGGGCGCACGTAACGCCGTGCAATCATCCACGCTGCCTTCATTGCTGACCTTTGTTAGGGGGCTGTGTCATTCACGTGATACCATGTCTAGCGGTGCTTAGGCGATCGTAGTTGATTAGCGTTTTGCTCGCCTAAGCAAGACCATCTGAACACGATTGGCGTTTGCATCACGATAACCGGCCGGACGAATGTATGCTCCATCGCTCTGAAGCAACCGCACTCTTGCATAGGCATGCAAGTAGTCATCGAGAATCTGGCGCAACTGCATGGCATAGCGCTCGTCGTGTATCGGAAACAACAATTCGATTCGCTTGTCAAGGTTCCTGCCCATCCAGTCGGCACTACCTATGAACACTTCCGGTTTGCCATTATTCCCGAACCAGAAGATTCTGCTGTGTTCTAGGAAGCGATCAAGGATGCTGCTGACGGTAATGGTTTCGCTTATGCCTGGCAAGCCTGGACGCAGACAACACATACCGCGGACAATCAGGTCGATCTTGACTCCTGCCATACTTGCACGGTACAACGCCCTGATGATCTGCGGATCGGTAAGGGCATTCATCTTGGCAATGATGTGTCCGCTACCGCCACTCAAGGCGTGGTCACGCTCACGGTAAATCAGGTCAAGGAACTTCTTACGAAGATTGATTGGTGCTACACCAAGGTACTGCCACTCGTCATGCTTGGAGTAGCCCGTGAGCATGTTGAAGAGGTGGACAAAGTCACGCTCGAACTCTTGTCGGCCAGTAAAGATGCCAATGTCCGTATACACTCGTGATGTTGCCAGGTTGTAGTTGCCTGTTGCGACATGAGCGTAGGTAATCATCTTGGTTCCTTCTCTGCGGATGACCAAGCAGAGCTTACAATGCACCTTGAGTCCTTGTACGCCATACACCACGTGCACACCACTATGCTCTAGCTCACGAGCCCAGTTGATGTTGGTTTCTTCATCGAACCGAGCCTTGAGTTCGACGAAGGCCGTGACGTTCTTGCCGTTCAATGCCGCTTGCTTGAGAGCATCGGCAACTGGCGACTTGCCGCCGGTACGATACAAGGTAATCTTGATGGCCAACACTTGCGGGTCGTTGGCCGCCGTCGTGAGGAACTTGACTACACTGTTGGTAAACGAGTCGAAGGGATGGTGCACCATCACGTCGTCATGCTTCAACGTGTCAAAGATGCTAGAACCATCGGGTGCAAACTCGGGGACTACTCTGCTGGTGAATGGTGCGTCCTTGAGCTTGCGCTTTTCCAGTTTCATGAGGACAAGGAAGTCCTGCAAGTTGAAAGGAAGGTCAAGATGGTAGACGTCACTGGCAAGCAGACCCAGCGAGCGGACAAGGATTTCCAACAGGAAGGCCGGCATATCGGTGCCGACTTCAAGTCGAACGGCGTCTGCACCGAGTCTGCGCTTCCGAATGCCTTCAGCAATGGCCGTCATCAAGTCATTGGCTTCGTCTTCGGCAATGGCAACGTCGGCATCACGGGTCACTCGGAATACGTGACTCTCGCGTAGTGTTAGCCCGGGGAACAGGATGTCGGCATGAGCACGAATCACTTCTTCAAGCGGGATGAAGTAGTTCCCTGAGTTCCGGCGAATGCGAACCAGGCGTGGCAACGTTGATGGAAGCTGCAGAACGCCCACCTTTACACCGTCCTCTGGTCTGTCGGTATCCAACAGCACGAAGCCAATGTTCAACGATCGGTTGATCAGACGTGGGAAGGGATGTCCGGTATCTAGTGCCAGTGGTGTGAGCACGGGAAGGATGTTGTCGAGGAAGTCGGCTTCCAGGATCGACCGTTCATGCTCGGCAAGAGCTTCAAACTTGAGAATGTGAATGCCTTCACGCTCCAGTGCAGGGAACACGTCGGTGTTGTAGATGTGTGCTTGCCACTCGTAGAGCGGGAGCAGACGCCTGCGAATCTCATGAAGTTGCTCGCTCGGCGTCATCCCGTCAGGCGAAAGCTCCGTGACCCCCATATCGCGCTGCTCCATCAACCCTGCAACGCGTATCATGAAGAACTCGTCAAGGTTGGTGGAGAAGATGCTTAGGAATTTTAACCGCTCCAGCAGTGGATGGGAATGGTCTTCGGCTTCCTGGAGGACACGACTGTTAAACTCCAGCCAGCTTAACTCGCGGTTAATGTAGAGTCGCTCATCATGCAAGTCGATGGTTGGCTGTTGATGTTCCTGGCTCACCTTGATTTGCTGTCTCTCTTTGTCCGTAACTGACGTTTTGTGATCACTCATGGAATTCGAAGCTACTACAACTGCAGTGGTGTAACAAGGTCTGTGCAGACGCTGGTGGAGGGTACTTGTTGCCAGCGGGTTATTCGCCGACGACTAGAACGCAACGATTGCGGTAGGTACGGGTCGACGAGAGATCTACTGACCGTAGCACGGCAACGTACTGTCCGTTTGCCACAACCACCCCATCATCATTGGTTCCATCCCATGCCACGGCTCCCTTGCTTCCCGACAACGTGGCGTTGAGAAGCGTCCGCACCTGCAGTCCATCCGTACGATGTACGGTGAGCGAGGTTATGGCATGCTGGAAGGGTTGTTCGTAGGTGATGATGGTGGGATGGCGGGTGGACGTGCGCTGCGTGGAGAATGGGTTCGGCATCGCCTGCATCGTCCCCGTTTCCTGAACGTGGATGTGTACGCTATTCGCACTGCCTGGCGTGCCTCCGCGTAAGGCAGCTGACGAGGTCCACGATGTTGGATGGGTGGAGGGAAGTTGTACGTCGAGCTTCTCGAGACCAATACCCTTGGTCGATGGTAGCTCTGGCGAATGCCACGTGGCTGAGTATTGCAACGAGTCAATCAGGAATCCGGATGAATTGCGAACTACCACGACGTCGGTGGTGGCATTAAGGTCCATCGTTGGCTTGCAGAGGACAACGCTGCCGGAGTCCATGAGCGTGCGGACGTCTTCGGTGCTGCTCATGACACCGTATGCGTGGGGTGGAATTGCCGACAGTGTCGAGGCCACCGACCGACGTCCACTTCCATCGGTAATACTCCACGACGTTACATCAACGGTACTGTCCGTGCCATTCCACAGTTCTACGTAGTCGCGCACGGGTGACCACGGGTCCACCATGAGCTCCGTGATCGTAACCGTCCCTGGCGATGGTGGCAAGATGAGTTCGGCTCGCAACGTATTGTTCTCGGCACGATCGTCGTCGGCCTCTATCGTGGCAGTGATTGATGCAATGCCTTGATGCTCTGGCCACCCACATTGGGCAAGGGACACCGTCCACTCCACGTGTTCGGTTGGCAGCAAGGCTCTTACCTCCGTGCTAGTTCTGTACTGATGACCACCAGCGGTGAAGCGCAGATTCACGGACGTTGCACGCGAGGTCTGCAAACCATGGTTTACTACAACAATGGCGAATGCAGCATCGGCAATGCGTAGCTCTGCAAGCCGAAGGTCGTTCTTCAGGTGAACGTTGGAGTTCAATGTCCCTGGCGTAGCACTATCGGCAGTCAAACATGCCTGCCATGTTGTATCGTACTCAACACGACTACTGTATGCTCGACCCACACGTTCAACCGAGCGTCCCTTGACGTACTGTCGCATGGAATACATCATCTGATCAATCACCACTGAGTCGGCATCCCGTAGGACCACGACATCCGAGCTGTTGTTCAGTGATGGCAGTGAACACTCGATCAGGAGGACGTCGGAAGGGACGGTGCGGACCTCGGCGAAGGCCTCTACATCCTTGGTAATCACGGCTCTTCGGCCTGCAATGAGCTTTAGTCCCTTTGCATCAATGATGCGTCCACACGACCGATTGTCACAGACCATCCAACCGTCGATATCCACCGTCGTGCTGCCCGTATTCTCAATTTCAATCCACTCTGGTTCGCCCCCTGCCGGAGCAGGTTGAATTTCGGTCACCAGTACCTGTGCACACACTACGCCCTGCAGAACACACCACCAGACTATGACGCTGAAGCAACGCACAGGACTAGGTGTGCGTGATCAAGAGCGGTGTGACCAGATGAGGCGACTACCCTAAGTGCTGCGACCAACTTGCTCGACTATCTTGCGCTATGGACGCGCCAGCTACCAAGCACATCCCTTTGCGAGGAGCTCTGCAACGGAACGAACCATCTGTGCATCGGACTCGGAGAACCTATCGAGTTCCGGACTGTCGATATCCAGCACAGCTACGACCTTATCATTAACAATGATCGGCGTTACGATTTCCGACTTCGAGTTGCCATCACAAACAATATGATCGGCGAACTCATCGACGTTCGGTACAACGATCGTTTGTTTACTTGCCGCTGCTGCACCACAAACGCCACGTCCAATGTTGATTCGGATGCATGCCGGCTTACCTTGAAACGGTCCTAACACAAGTTGGTCGAAATACGTGGCGTCGATCTTTCGCACCTGTCTGACAATGTAGAAGCCCACCCAATTAAGCCGAGGCATGTGCTCCCAGAGCACGGCCGACGTGTTTGCAAGGTTCGCAATCACGTCGCGTTCGCCTTCGATGATGGATTGGACTATGCGGACAATTTCCATGTTCAATGTTACCACAAATTCCATTCGAGATGTTCACACAACCTACCCTCCCTGTTACTTTGCACTATGGATCGGATAGACTTTCTCAGGGCGGAACTCCGCAAGCATGACCACCTGTACTACGTCGAAGCGCAACCCATCATCAGCGACAGGGAGTATGATGCCCTTTTCCGCGAACTGCAAGACCTGGAGGCAGCCCATCCCGAGCGCATTACGCCGGACTCACCAACACAACGTGTATCGGGAACGGCTATCAACACCTTTAACTCCGTACGTCATGCCACACCGATGCTCTCCCTGGCCAACACCTACTCGCGTGCAGAAATCGAACAATGGGTTGGTCGCGTCATTCAAGGATTGGAAGGGGCTCCCGTAGAGTTTGTCTGTGAACTGAAGTACGATGGCCTTGCCTTGTCAATCGTCTACGAACACGGCATGCTAAGCCGCGCAGTAACACGGGGCGATGGAGAGTCGGGCGATGACGTGACGTTGAATGTGCGCACCATCAAGTCAGTCCCACTCGCACTCGCAATTCCGTCATTGTCATCACCAAGCGCCACTGCTCCGTCAACCAACACCAACGAGCAACTGCAGTTCTTTACCTCCGAACCCAACGACCATGACCAGTCGACCGCACCCGAGCATATTGTCAACCGGTTTGAAGTTCGTGGCGAAGTCTACATGCTGGATGACGACTTCCTGAAGCTCAACGCAGAAGCAGAAGAACGGGGCGACAAGCTCTTTGCCAACCCACGCAATACCACGGCAGGAACACTCAAGCAAAAGGATCCACGGGATGTTGCTAAACGTCGACTTCAGTTTGTAGCGTATTGGGTGGACGCTCAAGCCGACGCTTCGACGCGTGGTTTCGGCAGTACCCATCAGCGAAATCTCGATGCCTTGCGAACGCTTGGCTTTCCGGTGGGACGTGAGGTACGCATCTGTCGGAACGTCGACGAGATCATGCAATGCATCGACGAATGGGATGCTCAACGCGATAGCCTGCCATTCCAGATCGATGGCGTGGTAATCAAGGTCAACAGTCTCGCACAACAAGACCAGCTTGGCTCCGTTGCTCGTGCACCGCGCTGGGCCATTGCCTACAAGTTCGAAGCCAAGAAGGCACAGACCGTGCTCACCGACATCACCCTCCAAGTTGGTCGCACAGGCGTCGTTACTCCCGTTGCAGAGCTGCAACCAGTGTCTCTCGCCGGCAGTACGATTTCGCGGGCTACGCTGCACAATGAGGACTTCGTGCACGAGCTAGACCTACGAATCTCCGATACCGTGATTATCGAGAAAGGGGGCGATGTAATCCCCAAGATCGTGAGCGTCGTACTTGAAAAACGTAAGCCCGACGCTCAGCCATGGCACATGCCAACGCATTGTCCATGCGGCAACCATAGCCCCCTACACAGACCAGAAGGAGAGGCAAACTACTATTGCACTCACAGCTCGTGTCCATGGCAAATCCGTAGACGGCTCGAACACTTTGCCGGACGTGATGCAATGGATATCGACGGGCTTGGCGAACGCGCTATCGACCAGTTTGTTCAAGCGGGATTGCTGACGAATCTGGCTGACATCTACGACTTACCGTCGCGTAGAGCAGAGATCCTCGCACTTGACCGATGGGCACCCAAGAGCGTCGACAAACTTGTGGCTGGCATCGAGAAGAGCAAGTCACAACCATTCGAGCGAGTGCTCTACGCTCTTGGAATTCGTTTTGTCGGTGAAGGTGTTGCCAAGATCATAACCCGTGCATTCCCGAACATTGACGCTATTGCTCAGGCATCTGAACAAGAATTGACTGCCGTACACGAGATTGGTGCACGCATTGCACAAAGTGTTGTGGAGTTTTTTGCTGACCCCACCGAAGCTGATCTTGTCCACCGTCTACAACAGGCTGGCCTCCAGCTTCACAGCACCTCAACCATTGCATCAGATGCGTTCAAAGGTCTCACATTCGTCCTCACAGGTGAGCTTACGACGTTCACGCGTCGGGAGGCACAGGAAGCCATCGAAGCACGGAGCGGCAAGGCATCAGGCTCAGTGAGCAAGAAAACCAATTACGTTGTTGCTGGTGCGAATGCAGGAAGCAAGCTGGACAAGGCACAGGAGTTGGGCGTTCCCGTGCTTACCGAAGAGGAGTTTCGAGCAATGCTGGATGCTTCAGTGTAGGACGGCGTGAGTAGCATGCTGCTGCAGCAACCGTTGCATCACGCTAGATACCTCGAACAAAGGCGCTGATCACGTCCATATAGGTTTGCTCGCCCATCGTGGCAGGTATCGTTGAATGTCCAGCCCCTGGAATTTTGATCAGCGTCTTGGGTTGTCGGGCATGATTGTACAACTGCGTTGCATGGGTAGTCAGTGGAATAAAGTCATCCTCTTCCCCATGAAGCATGAGCAGCTTGGTGTGAACATTACCGATGCGTCCGGCATTATCGAACCCGTCCTTCATCACATAACGTCCGGGAATATTCAACACCGTTCCTGATTGCACCAAGGCCTCTGCAGAAGCAAAGGCCGCTTCGGTAACAAGGGCATGCGTCTGATGTCTGGTGGCCAGATAGATGGCTGGCACACCACCCAAGCTAAAGCCATACTGCACGATCTGCGCACTGTCCGCCATGTGCGTGTTGACCAAGCTACTCCACGCAGCTTCGGCATCCTCCAGAAGCATGGTCTCTGATTCAAGTCGGCCTTCCGACATGCCGTAACCACGATAGTCGTAGATGAACACGGAGAAGCCGCATTGCCAGAGCAGTGCTACACGCTCCCAGTAATGTTCGATGTTGTACTTGTTGCCATGGTGATAGAGAACGACGTAGTGTGGTTCGATTTGCTTAGAGACAGGTTGTCGTGCAAAGAATCCGTAGAGTGTCTGTCCGCCCGACGTAAACGTCACCGCCCTGACCAACGAATCTGGAATCGCCGTTGAAGGTAGCGAGTAGCTTGCAACCTCAGTAGAACTGAAGAGAAAACTGTCCATCGTGCACGATGTGGTTAGGCCTGCAAGGCAAACACATGCCATCATGACGATTCTAGTTAGTACAGGCCGACGAGTTCTAGTCGTTGCACGCCGCACCGTCAGCAATGTTCGTCTGACACCGTGATATGGACGAATGAGTCGACTGATCATAGCGCAACCTCGCATGCTACGAAGCCCCCTATCACACCATGATTGCCAGGTGAACCTTGCCCTTCGAAAATGCCGTAGGCAGGACTAATGTTTGATGCCTGCCAGATGCATTCCACTTGAAGTCGGAGAGCGTTGCTTATCGGGAACACGGTTCCGACCATTGGGCTCAGAAGCGTCTGCCATGGCGATGGCTGCATGGTGCAATGTAGACCAGCATAGACGAGTGTTTCCGTGCAGACTTCCCAGCTGGCATTGGCAAACACTTCGGGATACAATCGCGTGCTTTGCAATGAGAAGAAGTCCGTGAACACCATGGCCTTTGCACCGGCAGTGATCTCTGGCAAGGCCTTGTTGGCTGTAACGACGCGATAGCTTGCGCCTACGTCGACGCCTGCAACCGCATAGGCAGCCATCAGGAGGTGGAGGTTGCCGTGTATGGTTACATCGTCCGTCAGACCGTTGGCCAGACCCGCCGTAACGTAGGGCACAAAACCAATGGGCGATGTTTCGGGTACAATGGGTCCACCTACCGACGCCGTAAGCCGCGTCTGGCCCTCCTTAAGCACGCGCACGGGATTGGTGGCACTGCATCCCTGTAGCATGCAGACACAAACAAATGCTGCATGCCACAGGATGGAGACCTTCATCGTAGCCGACGTGTTTAGAAGTTGGAGAACGAGTAGTTGAACTCGACAACAAACTGATTGCGTACCTGCGTTGCTGGACCAACCGTACCATCGTTGCGAAGAACAGGAATCTTGTGGTCGTAGAAGATGTCGGTAAGGATACCAACCGACAAGTAACTATTGACCCTCATCAGGATGGCGTTTTCGTCCGTCACTACCCACAGACCCAGATCATTATACCTGCCGAACAAGTTCATCCTGTTACGCCACGTTACGTTGTCCATGATCTCCCAATCAATGGTTGTGTTGATCACACAACCGATATCGGTCTTGATGTTACTGCCGGGATCGACGCCGAAGGCACCAACCGCTGCGAGATCGTCGTCCATCACGAATATCGTCCGCGAAGCAACCGGAGCAACCAACAACTTGAACTGCATGATCGGGGTAAGCTCGGCACCAAGTGAGGCCGTCAGATAGCCAGGAGCCATGATGTCGGAAATCTTCAGGAAGCCGCTTGGTGTTGTCGAGTCGACCTTGTCATAGTTATAGCCCAAATAGAACTGCGTCCGGAAGTCGACGAATGCCGTGTACCGCAACCAATCGTTCTGCCTGAGCGAGGCCTTTGATCCAAAGACAATCCTGTCGTCAGACTTCCTAAAATCCTGATCGCCCAACTTGGTCAGCGAATACCCCAGGTCAAGATTGTTTTCCCAAGAGAAGCGGTGTTCTGCATAGTTCAAGCTGCCAAGAAAGATGCCCCGAAGCGTAATCGCATTCTGTCCGCCCCCCATCCAGTTACTCAACTGTACAGCGTTGAAGCCAGCACCAAAGAGACCCTTGTACTTCCAGGGAATACTATCGGCCTTGAGTTCGCCGATCTTATTCGTCAACGAATCAGCAGCTACGGCGGAATTTACTTGTGCATCTACGTGGCCGACCGAAAGTAGTAGTCCTGCAAACACTAGCGAGAACGTAAACAACGAGCGCAGTCTCATACGCTGTCCCTCCATGAAATCCAATTGTTCATAACACCATTGTCGTTGCGCGAAGATAACCGCCAGTATCAATTCGGCGGGGGCATAACTTTGCATAATGCCTAGGCCTCTCGCCGTACGTCCCGTACTCTCTCTCCCCGTCCGACTTCGTGCCGACATCCGTGCGCGTGGTGCAGGTGTATGCGTAGCGATGGTGGATAGTGACTTCACGGATCACCCCGATCTTACGCAGCCAACCAACCGCGTTGTGGGGTATTACGATGCCGTAAACGACGTCCATCACGATCACCTGCCCGACGTTCCCATCATCGCTCGGCATTGGCATGGAACGATGACGGCCTGCACGGCTGTGGGTAATGGCTATCTCTCGCAAGGGGTGTTTAGCTCGCTGGCCCCAGAAAGCACCGTGCTGCTGATTCGTACCATGAATGATGCGAATAGGGTTACGACGGACGTGATCGTGCGTGCCCTGCAGTATGTGGGCAAACATGCCAACGAACACAACATCCGCGTGGTGAACATCAGCGTATATGCCGACGAGCTTACGCAGACACTTGAACACCCCGTCAACCAGGCCGTACATGATTTGGTGCAACAGGGCATCGTCGTAGTCTCGGCAGCAGGCAACAACCCACGCGCTCCCGTGCGTCCGCCAGCCGCCGCTCCCGATGGGTTGGCTGTAGGTGGGTTGGACGACAAGAACACGTTGATCGAGGAAGACAACGAGATGTATCACAGCACCTTCGGCGTAACCAGCATGGGTGTACAGAAGCCCGACCTGATTGCGCCAGCCATCTATCTGCCTGCACCCATCCTGCTCGACACGCCGCAACAAGCAGAGGCAGCAGCGTTGTGTGCGTTGGATGCAATGTCGGACGAGATGCTGCTCATGTCGGCCCCACGCCTGCTCCCCTTTACCAAGCTACCAGTGTCCTTGTGGACGTCCCGCGATCTAGAAGTGCTACGAGCAGCAATCACACGTCGGATTACCGAAGAACAGATCGCCCAGCCATTCTACAAGATGGTTGATGGAACGTCGTTTGCCGCGCCCATCGTTACCAGCATCGTGGCACAGATGATGGCACTTGATGCCGACCTCACTCCGCAGGATGTAAAAGAGATTCTCATGCAGACAGCTAAACCTCTCCCCGGTGTACCGCACGTCATCCAAGGTGCTGGCGTTGTACAACAACGTTCTGCACTGAGTGCCATCCCCCTTCATGCACATCAGCACTGATTTCAAGGCCTTCGTATGATCAATCGAATTTCCGCAGCGTTTGTAATCCTAGCAGCATTTGCTACAGTGGTGAGTGGACAGGTTTCGACTACGCCAGTAGAAGGACTTCACACTCCACTCAAACGCGTCATCGCCTTCGTCAACTGCACGGTCGTCCCGGAACCAGGCAAGGTCATTGACTCTGCCGTCATCATCGTCCGCAATGATCGTATTGTTTCTGTCGGCAGCAATACGTCGATCCCCTCTTCTGCCGATGTACGGGATTTGAAGGGGGCTTGGGTTTACGCCGCCTTCGTAGAACCGTATGCGGATGTGAAGGACTTCAGCACTAAGGAGTCTACCAGCAGCAATGCTGCTTCGGGGTTTGACGAAGAAGATCCCGGACCCGATGCACCAAAGCAACAGGGTGCGCGACATTGGAATCAAGCTGTCCGTCCGGAACGTGAACCACTCGATGCACTACGCATTTCGTCCGACGTAGCAACCTCGTGGCAGAAACGTGGATATGGGGCGGCATGTGTTTCTTCACACGATGGAATTTTCTCCGGCTATGCATCGACCGTTGCCATACGTGAAGGCTCTGGCGGAGAGTTGGCTCTGACGCAACACGTTTCGCAATCGCTGGACTTTAGCAAGGGTAGCTCAAAGACGCCATATCCATCGTCACTCATGGGCTGCATCGCTCTCGTGCGACAGACCTTTATGGATGCTCAGTGGTATGGCACAAGTTCAAGGCTCCGCAACGTCCCAACGGCCGAAGATCCCGAAGCCAACATCTCCGTAGCAGCCTTATACAATGCCGTGACGGCAGGTATTCCGTTTGTGGCTCGCACGTACGATGAGCACGACATTGGCCGATGGCAGGCAATTGCCACCGAGGCACGCATTCCATTGATTATTGTTGGCACGGGCAAAGAATACCGTCGGCTTGCCACCATCGCTGCATCCAAGCCACGATTGATACTCCCGCTGGAGTTGCCCAAGGTGCCGGATGTACGTAACGTGCTTACGGCAAGGACGGTACCGCTGACCGACCTGATTCATTGGTATTGGGCAGCCGATAATCCTCGGCTTCTGGATAGTGCAGGATGCGAGTTTGCCTTCACCACCAATGGTCTGAAGGACAAGGCCGCGACTCTCTCCACCGTACGCACGTTCGTTGAACGCGGTCTGGACAGCAGCAATGCCTTGGCTGCATTAACCACCATACCTGCTTCGTATGCAGGCATCAGCGACGTGGCTGGCACCATTGCGCCAAACAAGCTCGCTTCATTCGTAGTCATGTCGGGTCCGCTCTTCAACACCAAGAGCACCATCCTCTACATGGTTGTCGGAGGAAGCCAGACAGCCATCAACCCACCACCACCGGTCGACATCCGTGGTACGTGGTCGCTCACCACCGCAGGGATTCGCGTCCCCATGAAGGTGGCAATTGCCGGAACAGCCGTCAATCCAACGATCACCACAACGTCCGACTCCACGTCCGTCCCGAGTACGATTGACGTCTTCAACAATCAGGTTGCCCTGTCCTTTACGCTCGACAGCATCCGCATGCCAGGCACCGTACGAGGTACTGCACAAGCCGATTCAATCTTGATGCAGGGCACCATCGTCATGCAGGACGGCTCAACACAGCCACTGGTCCTCCATCGCGACAAGCCATTCACCACTCCCGCACCAACCGGCAAGACGAAGCCAACAACACGTCGTGCCCTGCCCCCTACCATGCCTCTTGGTCCGTTTGGCTATGACACCTTGCCACCGGTGGCGGACGTGGTGTTTACCCATGCAACGGTGTGGACGAATGGCGCACAAGGCATCCTTACCGATGCCGATGTTGCCATTGCTGGCGGACGTATTACGGCAGTCGGCAAGGGGCTTAAGGGCATACGAACGATTGATTGCAAGGGCAAGCACATTACGGCAGGGATCATCGACGAGCATTCGCACATTGCCATTTCTCGTGGAGTGAACGAGGGTACTGCAGCCGTCACCACCGAAGTGCGTATTGGTGACGTGCTGAATCCTGACGACGTGAACATCTACCGTCAGCTTGCCGGTGGCGTCACTGCCTCACACCTCCTACATGGATCGGCGAATCCAATGGGCGGACAGCTACAGTTCATTCGGTTGCGATGGGGTGCAGATGCCGAAGGACTCAAGCAGCAAGGCACCAAGCCCACAGTCAAGTTTGCCCTAGGCGAGAACGTCAAGCAAAGCAATTGGGGCGATCGGTATACGGTTCGTTATCCGCAGACCAGGATGGGCGTAGAAGAGATCATGCGTGATGCCTTTGCTGCTGCAAAGGAGTATTCCGAAAAGCGTAATCAAGCAAGTGTTGGTGGCACACCCGTTCGTAGAGACCTACGCATGGACGCCCTGGTCGAGATTCTGAAAGGTCAGCGCAACATTCATTGCCACAGCTACAAGGCCAGTGAAATCCTCATGCTCATTCGTCTTGCAGAAGAGTTTGGCTTTACCGTTGGCACGTTTACACACGTGCTCGAAGGCTACAAGGTTGCAAGTGAAATCAAGAAGCATGGAGCACATGCCAACACCTTTGCCGATTGGTGGGCCTACAAGTTCGAAGTGTACGATGCCATTCCACAGAATCCTGCCATCATGCATGAACAAGGCATTGTGGTTGGCGTGAACAGCGACGATGCCGAAATGGCCCGTCGGCTGAATCAGGAAGCAGCCAAGAGCGTGAGCTATGGTGGTGTGTCAGAAGAAGAAGCCATGAAGTTCGCCACGCTCAATGCCGCCATCCAGATGGAATTGCAAAACAGCATGGGCTCGGTCGAAGTAGGTAAGGATGCCGACATTGTCGTGTGGTCCGGCAACCCACTTTCGAATCTTTCACGTCCGGAGCGCACATACGTAGAAGGACGCGAACTCTTCTCACTGGAGACCGATGCAAAGCTTCGCAAGCGCGATGCAGAACTGCGTGCCTTCCTTGAACAAGAAGCGTTGAAGGCCATTGCTGGCGGACAGTCAACGTCCGCCTCTTCAAGTGCATCACCACGCGAGTATCATTGTGACACGATCGAAGACGAGATGAGTGGGCAGCATACGGCTAAATAACTGGAGCCTATGGTTGGTAGGAACATTGCTTCTTCTGCCGACCTTGGTGTTCCCCCTTGGACAAGACCAAGCCACCTATTTCAGAGGTGGCGTTACCATGCTGAATGGTGGTCTGCTATATCTGGATTTCATCGATGTCAAACCACCGCTCGTCTACCTGATCTACGGACTGGGTGGATCGTTGTTTGGATCAACGGAGTTTGCATTCCGACTCTTCGATCTACTGTGGCAGTCTGCTACCATTGCCCTGCTCATTCTCTACATGCGGAATCGGCAGGCTAGTCAGACATGGGTTTCGCTTAGCGTAGTCCTCTATGCCATGCTCTACGTCACTCTGGGCTTTGCTCCAAACGCACAGCCGGAAACACTCCTTGCATTGCCGCTACTTGGCATCTTGATGAGCGTTGACAGAGAACGCAGTTGGTCACGTGACCTCTTGCTTGGCGCGCTCAGCGGCATCATCTTCATGCTCAAGTACCCACTGGCCATCGTTGCACCCGCTTGTATCCTGCTGTTTGTGTTAAGGGGCGATGGACTCGTGCGTACGCTATCGAGCACGGTTCGCATGCTTGTCGGGTCCGTAGTCGTCATCGCTGCCGTCATTTGGCCCATGTTGGCTGATCCACGATTTCTGCCTGCCTTCACTGACCTAGTTCACTACCTCGGCGTATACACCAACAACAGCGGGTGGAACATTGCCCTACTCACGAGTGCGCTCAAGGTGAGTGGTTCGTTCTTTGGTGACCATGTTTCGATAGCGGTCTGTGCAGCAATCGTCATTGGCATTCTCGCATCCCAGCGATCACTCATCACAACACCGACCGTCTTTGCCTTACTTCTGGTGGTTAGCATCATCGTCGAACGGAAGTTTCAGCCACATCATTTTGGTCGCCTGTATCTACCGTTAAGCGTTATTGGTGGACTCGGCCTGCAGGTCTTGGCTACTCAAGCAAGACGGTTGTTTGCCGACCAGAACCTCGTTGTCCGCTATACCATTGCGGGAATGGCAGTGATCCTGGTAGCATTCTCGCCAATACCTCGGTACGTGAATCTTGTCCGCCTGTCAGCATCATCGGCATTCGATCCCCACGTGTACACCCAATACCTAACGCAATTGCCGGAAGGTGACCGTGACTATGTATCAATCGAAACGTTGAGAACCTACTTACAACAGCGATTGAGTGCTGACGACAAGATCCTTGTTGTTAGCCAGATGGCAACACCAATTGTCCCCTTCCTTCCGACCAAACATGTAGGCCCGTTTGCCGACGCCCATTTTTACCTTGGCGTAGGTGCAACCCCAACGTGGAAGGGGCGGGCAGCACAAGTAATGAGCAATGCAGACTGGATCGTGGTCGACACCAACGATGTAAACACCGGCATGACCTTACACAACCGCACGTCGTGGGAAGGCATGCAGGCCGACAGTGTGTATCGCGTCATCCTTGCTGAACAGTTCAAGGCAATTGACACTGTTGCTTGTTACTATGTTTTCAAACGAGAGTCATGACGCAGCCACTCACCGATCTATATCACAACCACACGCTTAAGGCATACATCGAGAATCCCGACTCGCTGTTTCCAGACAATGCCGCAGTTGCCAAGCCCCCTGCCAATTCCATCGTCATCACGGGTCAGCAAATCGGTCTCTTCGGAGGTCCACTCTACACCCTCCTCAAGATTGCCTCGGCTCACGCCGCTGCCGTCCACGCCACCACCACGTACGGTGTTAGCGTGCAGCCACACTTCTGGCTAGAGGACAATGATCATGATGCAGCCGAGGCATCAACTGCATGGATGCCTGCAAGCGATGGTGTTCTGGCAAAACACACGTTGCATGCCGAGGTGAATCGTAGGCCAACTTCGACGTTGAGTTACTCGACAGCCGACGTCGACCTCATTCATGTCATGCTTGCCAACCTGGATGGTCGGTACGCTGCCGAAACACGTGATCGCTTTGTTGCTATTTACCAACAAGGAACTACGTGGACTCAAGCGTTCATTCATACACTTGAGCCCTACCTCACGGCGTGGACGGTGAACACCGTTGTTGCATCCGAGTTTATGCGCAAGGCACACCATGCTCACGTGGTCAAGGCCGACATCCTGAGTACGGACCTTGTTGATGCCATTCATCAACGCAGTGCGTGGCTGACCGAGCGCGGTCTACCATTGCAGGCACAGCCTGGTAGCACCTTGTTCTTCCTGACCGTGGATGGCGAGAGACAGCGACTAATGCGGGAGGATCAGACGTTCAGAACTACCGATGGGAGTGTCTGGAATGCCGACGAGCTGCTGGAGATCCTCGAGACAGAACCATGGAGGTTCACCCCTACGGTGCTTGGACGTCCACTCGTTCAAGACTACGCCCTCCCCAACATTGCCAACGTTCTCGGTGCTGCAGAGCTTTCTTACCACGCACAGCTGGTTGATGCCTATCGCGTCCTCGGAATCAAACAACCCCAGGTCTTGCTCAGGCACCATGCTACTATCCTGGATGGAAGGACTGAAAGAAATCTGCAGCGACTAGGCATGCAGGCATCTGACCTCTATGCACCACTCGTCGACCTCGAGTCACGGCTAGTTGCGCAGGACGTAGACGCAGCGCTTGAGACACTCAACACCACGAATGCCACCAATGCCTTGTTGGAGCCCTTCAGGACGGTGATAGCCGAAGTCGACCCAACCCTACTCAAGAGTTCCGATGCAACACGCACGACCATTGAAAATCAACTAGAGGCCTTGCGCAGCAAGATCAGGTCAGCTGTCAAACGCAAACAATCGGAACAAGTCGAACGACTACGCTCCGCCTGGTGGTCCGTCTATCCCAATGCCACACTTGCCGAAAGAATATTACCTCTCGTGGTACTAGAGTCACGTCATGGTATCGATGGGTTGCGTATCATTGCCAACAAAATCACCGAAGAACAGCGCCACACCTTCACAACCATTGGCGCGAGCAGTGTACAGACTCATGATTGAAGAGAAACCCTATATCCTCGTGGTGGACGATAACAAGATCACCACACGGTTGCTTCGCAAGTACCTCGAAGTCAATGGCTTTGACTCCGACGAGGCAGGCGATGGTCTGGAGTGTCTCGACAAGATCAAGCAACGCAAGCCCAACGCCATCTTTCTGGACGTGATGATGCCACGTTTGGACGGCATCGAAACCGTTCGCGCCATCAAGGCAAATCCGGAAATCGCACACATCCCCGTGGTGATCGTAACGGCGTTGAACGATGTGGCTACGCAGACCAGAGCAGTCGAGGCAGGCGCCGACGACTTCCTGACCAAGCCCATCGAAGAGAAGCTCCTTGTTGCCAAGTGCATGCTCCTTACGGAACTGGACCGTCAGCGCTCCAAGGTTGCACGACTCATGCGGGCCGTGCAACACATCGACGACGTGCATCTTACGGCCGAAGTAAGAGAACTGCTCAAGGGTGTTTCGTAGACTCGGCAACTAACCAAATCTTTGGTATGTTGAGTCTCAGAAGCAACGCTTTCCAACACAACTTTGTTCAACACATGCGCACCATTCGCTTGCTCGCCTTTGTTTGCCTTGCCCTTACCGTGGGATCATGTGCAAGTATTCGCGACATCACCAACGCTCTTACCTCACTACATCGGTTGCAATTCAAGCTGGCCAACATCACCAACATGCGTCTGGCTGGCGTGGATGTGACCAAGGTCTCCGACCCAAGCCGACTAAGCATCGCCGATGCCTTGTCGCTTACCAATGCCTTTACCCGCGGCTCATTGCCTGCAACCTTTACGCTGAACGTCGAAGCCAGAAACCCAAACACCGGTGCGAATGGGACAAAGTCAACCACGCTTACGTTGAACGACCTGGATTGGCGACTCTTGATCGACGACGTCCGCACCGTTGGCGGAAACCTGGAACGCCCCATCGCCATCCCCGGAACAACGGCAGCGTCGAACATTCCCTTGGCTGTGAATGTAGACCTTGCACAGTTCTTCAAGGACAAGGGTTACACCAATGTTCTCAACCTGGCCCTTGCCCTCGGTGGTGCAAACGGAAGCGCCGCCAGAGTAAAACTTGATGCACTCCCGACGGTCGGCACACCGTTTGGTCCGCTCTCCTACCCTGGCCGAATTACAATCGTCGACAAGGAGTTTAGCGGCAGCTAATGGACATACTTGCTCTAATACTGGGCATCGTCGTTAGTGCTTTCTGTGAGTATCTCACGGCTGCGCTGCTGAACCTAAGGCAGAGCGTGTTAAGTACGATGGCCGACGAAGGATCAGCCGTTGGCGAGCACCTGCACTCGGCATACGAGAATTCTGACGAGACTGCGCTTTCCATTAGCGTGGTCGACATGATTGCCATGTCGGCCTGTGCTGCCTCGCTGGTCTTCATCGCAGAGTTTGACCTAGGACGCACCCTGCTCTTCATCACTGGGCTGCTTGTTGTGCTCTCTACGGCAAAGGTGGTTGCCTCTGCCGCTGGAACGCGGTATGCAAGCCACATGCTTTCCCTTACAAGCACCGTCTTCCGAGTTGTCCACGTCGTAGCCTATCCCGTCATCCTGGTCCACCGGATTCTGTTGAAGTTCACCCAACATGAGACGGACGAAGAAGAAGCGCGCGAAGAGCTCGAAGCCTTGGTAGAGACAGCTCGCGAGGAGGGGGCTCTGGATGCCGGCGAATATCGCATCATGACCAACATCATGCAGCTTAGCAGCATCGTCGTTGCCGATGTGATGACGCCTCGCACCGTTGTCTCTGGTCTGCCCCAGATGCTTACCATCGAAGAAGCACTCAAGCGACCTGAGTTGCAGATGTATTCGCGTTTCCCGGTGTATGAAGGACAAGATCCCGACGGTGTAGTGGGATACGTGATTGCCAAGGACATTCTGCGTGCTGCATTGGCTGGAAGAATGTCAACCGAAGTAGCCAAGCTCAAACGTCCCGTACACTTCATCCCCGAGAATATCACCCTTGAGCGTGCCCTGGAACAATTCCTTCAACAACGTCAGCACATGTTCATGGTCGTCGACGAGCATGGTGGTGTAGAAGGACTGATCACCATGGAGGATGTGATGGAAACGATGTTAGGCGTAGAGATCGTAGACGAAGCTGATCACGTGGTGGACCTCCGTCAACTCGCCAAGCAACGTCGAGATGCCCGCATTGCCGAGCGCGAAGCCCTAATTGCACCGAACTCAACAACCGCTTAGTCAAGCAGCCCACGGCAGTCCCACCATGAAACGTGGAGCACTTCGGATATTTGTCCATGCTGTTCTCTGCTGCCAACCTCTCCAAGGCGTACTTCGAAAAGGAACTCTTCTCAGACATTTCGTTCGGGATGCAGGAAGGTGAGCGTATTGGCATTATCGGACGTAATGGTGTAGGCAAGAGTTCGCTCCTACGCATCATTGCTGGTTTGGACGAGGCCGACGCAGGCGAGGTGGCTCGGCGCCGCGACATGCACTTTGAGTATCTGGATCAAAGCCCGACCTTTGGTCCACAGGCAACGGCGCTCACCGGTGCTCTTGAGTACAGCGCTCGTTACACGAGTCCTGACGGTGTACCCGACCACTCCTCACAGGCAGCACAAGAAACCACTGCCACGATACTCCTTGGCAAGCTGGGGATGTACGACGTACAGATGCCCGTGCAGCACATGTCAGGCGGACAGCGCAAACGTGTTGCAATCGCTCGTGCCATGCTTAGTGATGCCGACCTGCTGATCCTGGACGAGCCAACGAACCATCTAGATGCCGATACCACGCAATGGCTGCAGGACGAACTATCTGCCTCAACCAAGGGTCTGCTCCTTGTAACCCACGACCGTTACTTTCTTGATGCCGTCTGCACCCGCATCGTCGAACTTGATCAGAACCGACTTCTGTCGTTCGATGGTGGCTATGAAAAGTACCTTGAACGAAAGGAAGCACTCCTGGCCATCCAAGATGCTACCGCTGCTCACGAACGAAACAAACTGCGTAGAGAGTTGGCATGGCTTGCAAAGGGAGCAAAGGCCCGTCGAACCAAACAACAAAGCAGAATAGACTGGATCAAGAAGCTTGAACCCGAGCCCCCTTCCACCAAGATCAGAGACATCGAAATTGAGGTCGGACACCGATTCCTTGGCGGCAGGATTATCGATGCCGACGACGTAGGCGTCAACGGCCTATTCCACGGTTTTACGTGGAAGGCACAACCTGGCGAACGTATCGGCATCATCGGACCGAACGGTGCCGGGAAGACAACCCTCCTGAATACGCTAGCCATGGAACGCCATCCCGATACCGGCTGGGTGAACGTCGGCGAGACGGTGACCATCGGCTTCTTCCGGCAGGAAGTGCGCGATCTGAATCTTAACGAGAGTGTGCTCAGCAACGTACGAGCCGTGGCCGAGTACATCGATGTAGGCGTGGGCAGAGACCGCTACATTAGCGCACGTGAACTGTGCGATCGGTTTGCGTTTTCAAGCCGACAGCAGAATGCCTACGTTCATACACTCTCCGGTGGCGAGCAGCGACGTTTGGCGTTGCTTCGGGTGCTGATGGCCAACCCCAACGTCCTGTTCCTGGACGAGCCTACGAACGACTTCGACATTGCAACCCTAACAGCACTCGAAGAATACCTGCAGTTCTTCAAGGGTGTGCTACTCATGGTCAGCCATGACCGCGCATTCCTTGACAAGGTAGCCACGACCATCTGGAGCTTTGAACGAGGTGGCACGATCAAGGAGTGGCCTGGGAACTATTCCGCCTATCTCGAAAAACGTCCTCACTGGATCGGCGAGCAGGGCGTACAGTCTACAAACAAGTCGGCCAGCCAGCGACAGACCACACAAGCACAACAACCAATACGTCCTACCGAGCCCCCTACAACACCAGACGCACCCAAGAAACGTAAGAGCAACCCGTGGGATGCAAAGGAAATTCAGCGTCTGGAGTTGCATCTTGCAGAGCTGGAAGCACGTAAGCATCAACTCGAACAGCAACTCGGATCAGGTGAATCCAATTACGAGGCCCTCACCGAGCTTGCTGCAGAGCTTGAGGTGGTGACAACGCAGATTGACGAGACCGAAATGCGTTGGCTGGAACTCGTTGATCGACAGTAGCTCTGGTCGCCGATAGCTTGCCCTACCATAACAACGCACAACACGGAATTACCGCAGAACACAGAAGTACATGGAACTCACGCCTTTTATTTTTTCGCCCGAAGGACTCATAGCCGTCCTCACGCTCACCATCCTCGAAATTGTTCTTGGCATCGACAACGTCATCTTCGTTTCGATCCTGGTGGGCAGACTTCCGCAGGCCGACCAAGGTCGTGCCCGATTCATCGGACTTGGCCTGGCCCTTGTCCTGCGCCTGATCTTCCTCGCTGCCGCCGCCTGGATTGCCGGGCTGACGCAGCCGCTCTTTACCGTCGGTCCCATTCCCATTCTCGACATACACCAGGAGATTAGCGGCAGAGACCTCATCATGTTGGCAGGGGGCTTGTTCCTGCTTGGCAAGGCCACGAGTGAGTTGTACCTAAAGATCGAATCACCAGCAGAAGCATCACAACCCAAGGCAGCCAAGCAGCAGGGCAAGGACTTTGCCTGGATGATCATGCAGATCGTCTTGCTGGACATCGTGTTTTCGGTGGACTCCGTGATTACGGCCATTGGTCTGACGAAGGACTACATCGTCATGTCCGTTGCCGTAGTCATTGCCGTTGGAGTGATGTTGTGGACCTCTGGCAGCATTTCACGCTTCATTGAGAAGCATCCGTCCATCAAGATTCTGGCACTGGC
This sequence comes from Bradyrhizobiaceae bacterium, assembly GCA_024103135.1. Classification (GTDB taxonomy): domain Bacteria; phylum Bacteroidota; class Ignavibacteria; order Kapaibacteriales; family Kapaibacteriaceae; genus OLB6. Next base: position 66,049 of record JAGFIZ010000057.1, read on the forward strand.
CTTCCTGCTCATGATTGGCATGGTGCTGGTAGCCGAGGGTCTGGACGCTCACATTCCAAAGGGTTACGTCTACTTTGCCATGGCCTTTTCCATCGGCGTAGAGATGTTAAACCTGCGTTTTCGAGCAAAACACCCAGAAAACGGCTTACGATAGCCCCCTGCCGTCGCCTTGCTCATTTTATTTCAATTATTCCACGGTATTCGATGGTCAACTTGACATACCGTGGTATATTCGTTGAATTTCTCTCTTCGTGATATCGTGAGTACGTTATGGCCAAGAAAACGGCCCCTGCGCTAGACGCCTCCAACATGTCTGATGTACTTTACCGCTTGCCAGAACAGATTAAGCAAGCCGTTGAAATTGGTGAAAGTGCCCCCATCTGGCGTCAGCAAGCCACCTCTAACCGCTATGTAATATTCGGACTTGGCGGATCTGCCATCGGTGGCGACCTTCTACGGAGTTATTTGGCAGCTACCGAGGGTGGACATCATCTGGACATCTCTGTGCGGCGTGGTTACGACGTACCTGCCTGGCTAAACTCCGATACGAACGTCATCTGCAGCTCGTATTCTGGCGAAACCGAAGAAACGCTTTCTGCCTTCGACCATGCACGTCGCCGGACGATGCGCATTCTGAGCATCACCACGGGTGGTTCGCTTGGTCAGCGTAGCGTAACCGCCGGAATGCCAATCATCAACATTCCGCCTGGCTACCAACCGCGATGTGCACTGGCATTCAGCTTCTTCCCCCTGCTTACGGTCATGGGACGGTATGGGGCTGTGGATCCTAAGTCATTGCGGACGCAGACCCGTTCCATTAACGAAACGATCCGAGAAATCGAGGCCGTGCGGGATGAATATGCTTCGAAGAGTGCCAAGAATCCTGCCCTGGCTCTTGCCAAGAAATTGCATGACCACATACCGGTGGTCTACTCTGCCAACGAACGACTGGATGCCGTAAACCTGCGCTGGCGTGGCCAGATCCAGGAAAACGCCAAGCAACTGGCCTTTGGCAACCTGTTGCCGGAAATGAATCACAATGAGATCAACGGCTGGCAATTCCCGGCAGGCAAGACCAAGCAACATCACGTGATTCTGCTGCGCGACCCCGAGGACCACGTCCGCGTTAGCGCCCGCTTCGACGCCTTGCGCGACATCGTGAAGGGGGCTGTGTCGGGCGTGATCGAACTCCGCGGCAGCGGTAAGTCGTTGCTGTCCAGGATGTTCACCCTGATTTACCTGGCTGATTGGACCAGCTACCACCTTGCCCTGCTGAACGGCGTGGATCCCTCGCCTGTACCGGTAATCCAGAAGCTCAAGGCAACGCTGGCCAAGGTTCGGTAACGCATCTGTACGCAAGCGTGCGAGTATGCGGACGACCACTAAGGACGCCCGCCCAGAATGACTGTCAAGATTGACCACCAAGAATGGTCGCCGAGAATGGTCGTCAAGAATGGTCGTCAGCGATTCCTGCAAAGGATGAAGCCTAAAGATTGCCGTAAACTTATGGCTGTCATAAGCTTATAGCAACAGTTACATGCTCCATTGTTCCAGCGCAATCCCTAGCCCCCTTCCCCATATCACGGCGGAACGGCCTAGGTTTTCACTCAGGTTAAGGCGCCCGCATGGTCAGCCGTCTAGGCTTGGTCAAGTGCCGGGTACTGCGTATCTTTGTAGTCCCCGCAAAAAATCAACTTAGTTAGGACCAATAATGGCAGGGACCAAGAAGGCTGCTGCAAAGACGGAAGACGGCGTAGCAGTAAAGAAAACCAAGCGTAAGGCCAAGTACATCACCCTGTACTCACCATTCCTGATGAAGGAAACCAAGCATGAATTGATTGGTGAGCCAGTGGAGACGGAAAACGGACGTCAGCAATGGGCACGGTGCAACGTTAGTCACCACAGCCAGCTGATTAACCTGGACGCTCTTCAGGAGTCGGCAGAAAAGGCCATGAAGGAGATCAAGCTTGCACGTGAGGACTCAAAGGAGTATTCACCAAAGGCAGAGTATCAGATTGGCGACGTGATTTATCACAAGACTTGGGACGATGTTGGCATTGTTCAGGCAAAGGAAGTCATGTCAAACGGACGTGCTTCGTTGCTGGTACACTTCGAAAAGAACAAGGACAAGCGTCTGGTAGAAAACTTCCGCTGATTTTGACGGATTTTGGCGGACTCTGCCTACAAATTCAGATCTAGAAATTCAAAGCATTTAGTCAACTTACACATCACATCATGCCGGTAATCGGAGTAACAATCCAGAGCAACGAGAACATTGATCGTGCTCTTCGCAGGTTCAAGAAGAAGTATGAGCGTTCAGGCGTTCTTCGTGAATTCAAGAAACGCGCATTCTTTACGAAGCCCAGTGTAGAACGTCGGATGGCCAGACTCAAGGCTGCACGCCGTCAGCACCGCGCTCAAATGGAGCAGGAATAGTCTGCATCAAACGAGCACCTTTGTGCTCGTTTGCTTACTAACTCCTGGTGCACCTGCAGCCTTGTGTTCGCTGCACTGTTCTATGCCTTGGCTTGAACGCAAGCACCGGACGGCGCAGAACACACATTGATACACGCAACTCAAAGCCTATCGCTTCACAGCGATAGGCTTTTCCTGTTCTAATTGGGGCAAGCCCCCCTGTCATCCCCGCGAACGCGGGGACCCAGAATGTTCGGCTGCGCACAATGTTTGAGTGTGCTGCTTGTTCGTCTGGATCCCTGCTTGCGCAGGGAAGACAAGGGAGGCCGTCATCCCCGCGGAAGCGGGGACCCAGAACGCTCGGTTGCGCACAATGTTTGAGTGTGCTGCTCCGCCCCGTCATCCCGGCGAAAGCCGGGACCTGCTTGCGCAGGGAAGACAAGGGAGGTCGTCATCCCCGCGAACGCGGGGACCCAGAACGCTCGGTTGCGCACAATGTTTGAGTGTGCTGCTCCGCCCCGTCATCCCCGCGAAAGCGGGGACCCAGAACGCTCGGCTGCGCACAATGTTTGAGTGTGCTGCTTATTCGTCTGGATCCCTGCTTGCGCAGGGAAGACAAGGGAGGCCGTCATCCCCGCGGAAGCGGGGACCCAGAACGCTCGGTTGCGCACAATGTTTGAGTGTGCTGCTCCGTCCCGTCCTCCCGGCTCGTGCCGGTCCCTGCTTGCGAAGGGAAGGCAAGGGTGGCCGTCATCCCCGCGGAAGCTGGGATCCAGCACGCTCGGTTGCGCACAATGTTTGTATGTGCTGCTCCGCCCCGTCATCCCGGCGAAAGCCGGGACCTGCTGGCGCAGGGAAGACAAGGGAGGTCGTCATCCCCGCGAACGCGGGGACCCAGAACGCTCGGTTGCGCACAATGTTTGAGTGTGCTGCTC